>PQAK01000154.1:0-10113 GCA_003105225.1 Deltaproteobacteria bacterium
TCTGCGACGCCTTCAACATCCCGCTGCTCACGTTCGTCGACGTCCCGGGCTTCCTGCCGGGGACGGCCCAGGAGTACGGCGGCATCATCAAGCACGGCGCGAAGCTCCTCTACGCCTTCGCCGAGGCGACCGTGCCCAAGGTGACGGTCATCACCCGCAAGGCCTACGGCGGGGCGTACGACGTCATGGCCTCCAAGCACATCCGGGCCGACGTCAACTTCGCCTATCCCACCGCCGAGATCGCGGTGATGGGCCCGGACGGGGCGGTCAACATCATCTTCCGCAAGGAGCTCGTCAAGTCCGACAACCCGGAGCAGACCAAGGCCACGCTCGTGGCCGACTACCGGGCGCGCTTCGCCTCCCCGTACAAGGCGGCGGAGCTCGGCTACATCGACGAGGTCATCATGCCCGAGGAGACCCGGCCCAAGGTCATCAAGGCCCTCGAGATGCTGACGAACAAGCGCGACACGAACCCGCCGCGCAAGCACGGCAACATCCCCCTGTAGGAGGGCGACACGTGTTCCGGAAGATCCTGATCGCGAACCGGGGGGAGATCGCCGTCCGGGTGCTCCGGGCCTGCCGGGAGATGGGCATCCGCACCGTCGCGGTCTACTCCGAGGTCGACCGGAACGCCCTCCACGTGCGGTACGCCGACGAGGCGTACCTGATCGGGCCGCCTTCCGCGTCGGAGTCGTACCTCGTCATCGACAAGATCATCGACATCGCGAAGAGGAGCGGGGCGGAGGCGATCCATCCCGGGTACGGCTTCCTCGCCGAGAACCCCCGCTTCGCGGACCGGTGCGAAACGGAGAAGATCCGGCTGATCGGGCCGTCCGCCCACGCGATGCGGACGATGGGCTCCAAGACGATCGCCCGGAAGACGGTCCAGGCGGCGGGCGTGCCGGTCGTCCCCGGGACCGTCGAGCCGATCGCGACCGAGGAGGACGTGTTCCGGGTCGCGAAGGAGATCGGCTTCCCGGTGATGCTCAAGGCGACCGCCGGCGGCGGCGGCAAGGGGATGCGGCTGGTGCGGGAGGAGGGGGAGCTGCGGTCCTCCCTGCGGATGGCGAAGTCGGAGGCGAAATCCGCCTTCAGCGACGACTCCGTCTACATCGAGAAGTACATCGAGAAGCCCCGGCACGTGGAGATCCAGCTCCTGGGGGACCGGCACGGGAACTACGTCCACCTGTGCGAGCGCGAGTGCTCGATCCAGCGGCGGCACCAGAAGGTGATCGAGGAGTCGCCGTCGGTGATCGTCACGCCGGAGATGCGGGCGGCGATGGGGAAGGTGGCGATCGAGGCGGCGCGTTCGGTCCGGTACGAAGGCGCGGGGACATGCGAATTCCTGGTGGATGCGAAGCGCAACTACTACTTCCTGGAAATGAACACGCGGCTCCAGGTCGAGCACCCGGTCACGGAGATGGTGACGGGGATCGACATCGTGAAGGAGCAGATCCGCGTGGCCGCCGGGGAGAAGCTCTCCATCCGGCAGGAGGACGTCCGCCAGATCGGCCACGCCATCGAGTGCCGCGTCTACGCGGAGGACCCCGACCGGAACTTCATCCCCTGCCCGGGCCTCGTCACCTCGCTGCGGACTCCCGGCGGACCCGGGGTGCGGGACGATTCCGGGGTCTTCGAAGGGTTCGAGATCCCGATCTACTACGACCCGATCATCTCGAAGCTGGTCGCGTGGGGGAAGGACCGGACGGAGGCGATCGCCCGGATGAAACGGGCGCTCACCGAGTACGTCGTCACCGGGGTGAAGACCACCATCCCGTTCCACATCCGCGTGATGAACAACCGGCACTTCATCGAGGGGAACTTCGACACGAACTTCATCGACAAGGTGTTCTTCAAGGAAGAGGAGGAGCGCCAGCTGGAAAACGAGGACGTCGCCCTGATCACGGCGGCGATCCAGGTGTTCCTCGAGGAGCGGAAGCGCGCGATGGCGCAGAAACCCGCGGAGAGCGCCGGCCCGGTCTCGATGTGGAAGTACTCCACCCGGCCCGGCATCCGGAAACTCGGATAGGAGCGGCCATGAACTATATCGGGACGATCGGCGAGAAGGAAGTGAGGGTCTCCGTCCGCGAGACGGGAGTGGCCCGGTACGCGGTGACGATCGACGGCCAGGAACACCTGGTGGACGCGCACCAGGTGCAGAGCAGCGTCTGGTCGGTCCTCTACGGGGAAACCTCGTTCGAGGTGGACGTCCAGGGGAAGGACGAGGAGTTCGAGGTGTTGATCTCCGGCGACTGCTACAAGTTCACCCTGATGAACGAGCAGCGCCGGGCGATGATCCGGGCCGGCGGCAAGGGCGCCGCCGGGAAGGCGATGGTCACCTCCCCGATGCCGGGGAAGGTGGTCAAGCTCCTGGTCAAGGAAGGGCAGGAGGTCAAGGCCGACCAGGGGGTCATCGTCGTCGAGGCGATGAAGATGGAGAACGAGCTCAAGTCCGCCGTCGCGGGGAAGGTCAAGGAGATCTTCGTGAAGGAAGGCGAAGTCGTCGAGTCCGGGGCGAAGCTGCTCCTGGTGGAATAGGGGGGAAGGGATGGCGGCGAAGGGAAAGGGCGCGGGGGCGTCCCGCATCCGGGAGGCGAGGCGGCGGTGGGAGAAGGAGGTCCTCTCTCCCGTGACGGCCCGGTCGCCGGAGCGGCGGGAGCGGTTCGAGAGCACCTCCGGCAAGGAGATCGAGCGGCTCTACACTCCCGAGCACCTGGAGGGGATCGACTACCTGAGGGACCTGGGATTTCCCGGCGAGTACCCGTTCACCCGCGGCGTGCAGCCCACGATGTACCGGGGGCGGTTCTGGACGATGCGGCAGTACGCGGGCTTCGGCGACGCCCGGGAATCCAACAAGCGGTACCGCTACCTGCTCGAGCACGGGCAGACCGGCCTGTCCGTCGCGTTCGATCTTCCCACGCAGATGGGGTACGACTCCGATCAGCCGATGGCGTCGGGGGAGGTCGGCAAGGTCGGGGTGGCGATCGATTCCCTCGCGGACATGGAAGTGCTCTTCGACCGGATCCCGCTGGGGAAGGTCTCCACCTCGATGACGATCAACTCCACCGCGGCGATCCTCCTGGCCATGTACGTGGCGGTCGGAGAGAAACAGGGCGTTCCGGCGGACCGGCTGAACGGCACCATCCAGAACGACATCCTCAAGGAATACATCGCCCGGGGCACCTACATCTTCCCGCCGGCGCCCTCCATGCGCCTGATCACCGACATCTTCGCCTTCTGCAAGGACCGCGTCCCCCGCTGGAACACGATCAGCATCTCCGGCTACCACATCCGGGAGGCCGGCTCGACGGCGGCCCAGGAGATCGCCTTCACGCTCGCCAACGGGATCGCGTACGTCCAGGCGGCCATCGACGCGGGAATGACGGTGGACTCCTTCGCCTCGCGCCTGGCGTTCTTCTTCAACGCCCACAACACGTTCCTGGAGGAGGTCGCCAAGTTCCGGGCCGCCCGCCGCCTCTGGGCGAGGATCATGAAGGAGCGCTTCAAGGCGAAGGACCCGCGCTCCTGGATGCTCCGGTTCCACACGCAGACCGCCGGCTCCTCGCTCACCGCCCAGCAGCCGGACAACAACATCGTCCGCGTCACGATCCAGGCGCTCGCCGCCGTCCTCGGGGGGACGCAGTCGCTGCACACCAACTCCCGCGACGAGGCGCTCTCCCTCCCCACGGAAGATTCGGTGCGGATCGCGCTGCGCACCCAGCAGGTGATCGCGCACGAGAGCGGTGCGGGGGACACGGTCGACCCGCTGGCGGGGTCGTACTGCGTCGAGGCCCTCACCGCGTCGCTGGAGCGTGAAGCGGCGGAATACCTGGGGAAAATCGACCGGATGGGCGGGGTGATCCGGGCGATCGACGCGGGATACGTGCAGAAGGAGATCCAGGACGCGGCCTACCGGTACCAGCAGGAGATCGAGCGGAAGGATCGGATCATCGTGGGCCTGAACGAGTTCGAGGTCCGGGAGGACGGTCCCGGCAAGCTTCTGACCGTCGACCCGGGGATCGAGAAGGCCCAGCGCAAGCGGCTGGCGGAGCTGCGCCGGAAACGCGACCGGTCGGCGTTGGGCGCCGCCCTCGCCTCGCTCGAGAAGGCGTGCCGGGGGAAGGGAAACGTGATGCCTCCGATCCTGTCGGCCGTACGCGCTTATGCGACGATCGGGGAGATCTCCGACGTCATGCGAGGGGTGTTCGGAGTCTACCGGGGGAAAGCGACCGTCTGATCCGAACTTCCCGGCGCCTTTCCGCATCCAACACCTCGGAATTGCAGCGAACCGCCGATGGGAGAGGAGGGACGCGATGCCTGGGGTCCGGTGGGAAGCCGATTTCGATGCCGCATTGGCGAAGGCGCGCAGCAGCGGGAAGCCCGTGTTCCTGGACTTCTGGTTCGACGGCTGACTCGGCTGCGCCAGGATGAATACGGGTCCGTATTCAAACGAGAAGGTCCAGAGATTCCTCGAAGAGCAGTTCATTCCTCACAGGAGCCAATGCTTCTGGGACGCGCCGACGCCGGTGATGGAGCGGTTCGGCGTCAAGTGGACGCCCACGTTTTTCATCCTGGACGCCGAGGGCAAGGATCACCACCGGTTCGTCGGGTACGTCCCCGAAGACGACCTTTTCGCCAACCTCGGGCTCGGCAAGGGGAAGCTCCTGTTCGACGCCGACCGTCTGGACGAGGCGATCGCCCAGTTCCGGACGGTCATCGACCGGCACCCGAAGGCCGGGCCGACGCCGGAGGCCGTGTTCCTCCTCGGGGTGGCCGGCTACAAGAAGGACCACGACCCGAAGGCGCTGCGCCGGGCATACGATGCGCTGCGGGCGAACTACCCGCAGAGCGAGTGGACGCGGCGGGCCGACCCGTATTCCGCGATCCCCCTGTAGGAATTTTGTTTTCGGTTGATTTCCGCAGGGGCGAAGGGCTAAATAGAGTGAACAACGATCGTGAATCTCGGAACCGGGAGACCGATGGGGGAGCAGCTCCGGCGGATACTGGAGGAATGCGAGGGGCGGTTCGTATCCGGCCAGGAGATCGGAAGGCGCCTGGGGACGTCCCGGGCCGCCGTCTGGAAGCAGGTCCAGGGCTTACGACGACGAGGATTCGGCATTGAAGGTGCCCGGGGGGCCGGCTACCGGCTCCTCGGGCGCCCCGACCGGATCGACGAACAGGAGCTGTTTTCCCGACTGTCCCGACGCGATTTCTGGAAATCCTTCGTTTATTTCCCCGTAACCGACAGCACCAATCTCCGCGCGGCGGAGCTCGCCGCGAAAGGCGCAAGCCACGCCACGGTGGTATGCGCCGACATGCAGACTTCCGGAAGGGGACGGATGGGACGGAAGTGGGAATCCCCCCCCGGCGTCAACCTGTACCTGTCGCTGCTCCTGCGGCCTCCGACCGATCCGCAGCACGCACCGCAGCTGACCCTGGTGACGGCCATCGCGCTGGCGGCGGCGGTCGAGGAAATATCCGGCCTGCGGGCGGCGCTCAAGTGGCCGAACGACCTGTTCCTCGGGGGACGGAAGGCGGCAGGGATCCTGGCGGAGATGGCCGCGGACCCCGACCGGCTGCGCCACGTGGTGATCGGAGTGGGTCTGAACGTCAACGCGGAGCGCTCCTGCTTTCCCGGAGATCTCGCGGAGAAGGCGACCTCCATGAGGATGCTGGCAGGCACGCCGTTCCGGCGCGTGGAGGTCCTCGCGGGGTTTCTCGACGCCTTCGCGGAATGTTACGGGGCGTTCCTGTCCGGCGGTTTCCGCGCGCTGCTGCCCGAATGGAAACGGAGGGACCTCCTCGCCGCGAAAACGGCGGTGCTCCGGCGCCGCGAGGAGGAGGTCCGGGGGAAGGTCCTCGGGGTGGACGAATCCGGTCTGCTCCTGTTCCGCCGCGACGGCGCTCCCCGCACGGAGGCGGTCGCCAGCGGCGAAATTCTCGAATTCGAGGGGTGACGGCGGTTGCTTCTCGTCATCGACGTCGGGAACACCCACACGGTCCTGGGGGTCTACGAGGGGGATCATCTCGTCCATCACTGGCGCGTCTGGACCGACCGGGAAAAGACCAGCGACGAGTACGGCATCCTGATCCGCAATCTCTACGACGGCAGCCACTTCTCCTCGCGGGAAATCCACGCGATTATCATCGCTTCCGTCGTCCCCCCCCTGACGCCGACGATCGTGGATCTCTGCGAGCGTTATTTCCGCATCACCCCCGTGGTCGTCGGGCCCGGCGTCAAGACCGGCATCTCCATCAAGATGGACAACCCGAAGGAGGTGGGCGCCGACCGGATCGTCAACGCCGTCGCGGCCTTCGCCAGGCACCGGAAGGCCTGCATCGTCGTCGATTTCGGGACGGCGACGACCTTCGACTACGTCTCCGAAACGGGCGACTACATGGGGGGCGTCATCGCCCCCGGCGCGAACATCTCCGCGGAGGCCCTCTTCCGGCAGGCTTCGAAGCTGCCCCGGATCGAGATCGCGAAGCCGCCGACGGTCATCGGGAAGAACACGGTGGCCGCGATGCAGTCGGGGATCTTCTTCGGCTACGTCGCGCTCGTGGAGGGGATCCTCGACCGGATGAAGCGGGAGCTCCGTTCGGACCCCATCGTGATCGCCACGGGGGGGCTGGCGCGGACGATCGCCGCCGAGTCGTCCAAAATCCACGTAATTGATGAGAATTTGACTCTCGAGGGGCTGCGTATTATATACGAGAGGAACCTGGCGCCGGGGCCCTGAACCGGGAAAGGCGGCCTACCCCTTAGGAGGTACGAAGGACCGTGGACATCCACCAACTGAGAAACGTCGGCATCATCGCGCACGGAGGCGCGGGGAAGACCACGCTAGCGGAGGCGCTTCTGTTCAACGCGAAGGCGACCGACCGGATGGGGAAGGTGGACGACGGAAGCTCCAACTTCGACTACGACCCCGAGGAGATCCGGCGGAAGATCACGATCAGCACCTCCTTCCATCACTACGCCTGGGACAAGGTCGAGGTCACGGTCGCGGACACCCCCGGCTACATCAACTTCGAGGCCGACACGCGCGCCTGCCTGCGGGTGCTGGACGGCGCCGTCCTCCTGGTCAACGCCGTCTCGGGCGTCGAGGTGCAGACCGAGAAGATGCTGAAGTTCGCCGGCGAGCTGGACGTGCCGGTGATCGCCTTCATCTCGAAGATGGACCGGGAGCGCGCCGATTTCGAGAAGGCCGTCGAGGAGATCTCCGACATCCTGAAGGTGCCCGCGGTGCCCGTGCAGCTTCCGATCGGCAGGGAAGCGGAGTTCCAGGGCGTCGTGGACCTGTTCCGGATGAAGGCCCTGGTCTACAAGGGCGATACCGGGGAGTTCAAGGTGTCCGACATCCCGGCCGGGCTTTCGGAGGCGGCGAAGAAGGGACGGGAGAAGCTGGTCGAGTCGTGCGCCGAGTCCGACGACGCGCTGATCGAGAAATACCTCGAGGGGACCGCCCTCACCGAGGAGGAGATCCGGAAGGGGTTCACCTCGGGCGTCCTGGCGAAGCGGTTCCTCCCGGTCCTGTGCGGCTCCGCGATGCGCAACATCGCCATCCAGCCCCTGATGGACATGATCAACTACGCGCTGCCCGATCCCTCCCACCGCAAGGAGGTCAAGGGGGTGAATCCCAAAACCAAGGCGGAAGAGACCCGCGCCATCTCGGAGAAGGCGCCGTTCTCCGCCCAGGTGTTCAAGACGCTGGCCGACCCGTACGCGGGGAAGCTCTCCATCTTCAAGATCTTCTCGGGGACGCTCACGCCCGACATGTCCCCGCTGAACTCGAGCAAGGACGCCGCGGAGCGGATCGGGCAGATCCTGCGGCTGGAGGGGAAGAAGCAGAAGCCGGTCGGCTCGGCCTCCGCGGGGGAGATCGTCGCGGTGGCGAAGTTCAAGGAGACCTCCACGGGCGACACGCTGTGCGACCCGAAGAACCCGATCGTCTTCCCGCCCCCCCCCGTCGTGGAGCCGGTCATCTCCTTCGCGGTCCGGCCGAAGACGCGCAACGACGAGGACAAGCTGGGCACCTCCCTCGCGCGGATGATCGAGGAGGACCCCACGCTCCGGTTCCGGAAGGAGGCCCAGACCAACGAGTTCATCCTCGCCGGGATGGGGGAGACCCACCTCGAGGTGGCCGTCGAGAAGCTCAAGCGGCAGTACGGCGTCGAGGTGGAGCTGCGCACCCCGAAGATCGCCTACCTCGAGACGATCAAGGGAAAGGCCGAGGCCCAGGGGAAGCACAAGAAGCAGACCGGCGGCCGCGGGCAGTACGGCGACTGCTGGATCCGGCTCGAGCCGCTGCCGCGCGGCAAGGGGTTCGAGTACGTCGACGCCATCGTCGGCGGGTCGATCCCGCGGCAGTACATCCCGGCGGTGGAAAAGGGGATCGTGGAGCGGATGAGCAAGGGGGTCATCGCGGGCTACCCGGTGGTGGACGTGCGGGTGACCGTCTTCGACGGCTCCTTCCACAAGGTGGACTCCTCGGAGATGGCGTTCAAGATCGCGGGATCGCTGGCGTTCAAGAAGGCCGCCCTGGATGCCCGGCCGATCCTCCTGGAGCCGATCGCCGAGATGGAGGTCGTCATCCCGGAGGAGAACGTGGGGGACATCATCGGGGACCTCAACGGCCGCCGCGGGCGGGTCCTGGGCGTGGACGCCCTCGGGAAGAGCCAGGTCGTCAAGGTCCAGGTGCCGCTGGCGGAGGTGCTCCGGTATTCCTCCGACCTGCGGTCGATCACGTCGGGGAGGGGCCAGTTCACCATGGCCATCTCCCATTACGAGGAAGTTCCCGCGGTGATCGCCGAAAAGGTGATCGCGGAGTCGAAGAAGGAGCTGGGCGAGGAAGAAGAGGAGTAATGGAAGACGAAACCCGGAAGATTAAGGTAAGCTTGACCGAGGATCCGCCGGCAGGGGAAGGCGTCCGGGGTTCGATACAGAATTTCATCATGGGGCTCTCCGTGCCGGAGAAGGTCGAGCTGGCGGGCAAGGGGAACAAGGAGGTGCGGGAGATCCTTTCCCGGGATCCGAACCGGATGGTCGCCCGCGCGGTGATGTCCAGCCCGCGTCTCACCGACGCCGACGTCGGGTTCTACGCGGCTGCGGCGCAGACCAACGAGGAAATCCTCCGGGCGATCGGCGAGAACCGGGAGTATATGAGCAACTCCAACATCCTTCTGGCGCTGGTCTCGAACCCGCGGACTCCGGCGCCGGTCGCATTGCGGCACCTGTCGCGCCTCAAGGCGAACGAGCTGGGCATCATCGGCCGGAACCGCAGCGTCTCCGCGCTGGTGCGGCAGGAAGCGAAGCGGCTGTTGCTTCGGAAGCGCTAGTCGAAGGTTCCGGGAGAAGACATGGCCCTCTTTAACTATGCAACGAGAGAACTGAGCGCGAAGATCGTCTATTACGGACCGGGTCTCTCCGGCAAGACGACCAACATCGAGATGGTCCACCGCATTCTCCGGCCCGAGCAGAAGGGGAGGCTCATCTCCCTCCCGACGGAGACCGACCGGACGCTGTTCTTCGATTTCCTCCCCGTCGATCTCGGGCAGATCAAGGGATTCAAGGTCCGGTTCCACCTCTACACCGTGCCCGGCCAGGTGTTCTACAACGCCACGCGCCGTCTCGTGCTGCAGGGGGTGGACGGCGTCGTCTTCGTCGCCGACTCGCAGGCGGACATGGCGCAGAGCAACGTGGACAGCCTCAAGAACCTGGTGGAGAATCTCGCCACGTACGGAAAGAAGATCGAGGATCTTCCCTTCGTCCTGCAGTACAACAAGCGCGACTTGAAGCAGGTCCTGCCGGTCGCGGACATGAACGGGCAGCTGAACTCCAGGAACGTGCCCGTGGTCGAGGGGATCGCCAAGGACGGCGTCGGGGTATCGGAGACGCTCGTGACGATCACCCGGATGGTGTTCTCGTTCCTCCGGAAGACGCTTCTCATGCCGGGGGAAGCCGCGGAGCACGAGGAGATCGCCGAGCTTGCGGATGAGAAGATCCGGGAATCCCTCCGCCGGCAGGAAGTGGAGCCTCTCGAGGAGATCTCCGACGTCGAGGAGATCGAAGAGGAGCGGGAAATCCCGGAACCGGCTCCTCCCTGGGAATCG
>PQAK01000154.1:10128-11219 GCA_003105225.1 Deltaproteobacteria bacterium
CCCCCCTCCTGGAGCCGTCCCCCCCCGCGGCAGAGCCGGCCCGGCAGGCAGCCCCGGAAGAGGCGCAGAAGCAGGCGGAGGCCCGCACCGACGCGCCGCCTCCGGAGGAAGAACCGGCGGCGGGCGGCGGCATGCTGGCAGGCCTGGACGAAATCGAAATCGAGATTCCGGATCCCCTGGCGCCCCCCGTGAAGGCGGCGCGACCCGCGATCTCGCTCGAGGCGGAAGAAGGCGGAATGACGTTTCTGAAATTCGAAAACCCGTACGTGTCGCCCGAGGGGCACGCCGTGCTCCCCGCGGTGTTCCTGGACAGCCAGGGGAACATCGTCCGGATGCGGTTCCGCATATCGATGGAGGAGTAGCCGGGGCATGCCGGCCGAATTCGTCAAGAAGACGGGAGATCTCCTCCGGTCGGGGAAGCCGATCGAGGAGCGGCTCCGGGAGTTCACGGCGGCGGTCTGCGCCTTCCTCTCCGGCGGCGTCGCATCCGTCCTCCTGTTCGACGGGGACGCGGAGGATTTTTACCTCCGGTCGACGACGCTCCGCTACACCCCCTCGCCGGACACGCTGCACTTCTCCTCGTCCGGCACGATCGAGGACCTTGCGCTTCGCGAGCGGAGGGTGGTCACCCTCTCCGAGATCCACAGGGCGCCGGGCAGCAGGCTTCGCGGGGACATGCTGTTCTTCCCCCTCGTTTCCTCGGACGCGCCGCTGGGCGTGCTGGTCG
This sequence comes from Deltaproteobacteria bacterium, assembly GCA_003105225.1. Classification (GTDB taxonomy): domain Bacteria; phylum Desulfobacterota; class Deferrimicrobia; order Deferrimicrobiales; family Deferrimicrobiaceae; genus FEB-35. The sequence goes on from PQAK01000154.1 coordinate 10,856, forward strand.
TCCAGCTGACCTCCGATGACGGGATCCCGCAGGAGCGGGTGGATGCGCTCGCCGAAGCGATCGTGCTCCTGTCGGACTCGGTCGGGGTGTCGCTGCGCGAGGAGTCGACCGCCCTGCGGATGACGAAGATCGCCGCCATCAACGAGGCGGGGATCAACATCATCTCCACGCTGGATCTCCAGCGCCTCCTGAAACTGGTCGCCACTTCCGGATGCCTCATCATGGAGGCCGAGTCGTGCGTCATCCGCCTGCTGGACGCGTCCACCGGGAAGTACGCCATCCGGGAATTCTACGGGATGAAGGGGGAGGGCGACCAGAAAGACCTCTTCCGCATGGACAAAAAGGCGGTGACCGAGATCCTCAA
>PQAK01000155.1 GCA_003105225.1 Deltaproteobacteria bacterium
GTTCGGTCTGGTACAGCGAGTCGGGAGTCGGGCCGAACACGATCGTGAGGTTCAAGCCGGGGACGAAATCGTTTTCGCGCTGGTCCGTCCCATCGGGTGGCGGGGTGATCCGCCACATGGCGGCGACGCACCGGGGCGACATCTACATCGCCTGCAGCGGCGTCAACAAGGTCGGGATCGTAATGGTGAACCATCCGTGAGACAAACCTTGGATATTTCCTGTCGTGATAACATTTTCCGTCGTTGCCTTTACGAAATCGAATCGACCGCATCTTTCCGCGGCAGGGAGAATATTCCTCTTCTTAATGAATTCAGCGATTTAGTGTTACGCGTTGTCTTTTTAAAACCGGAATATTTTTTGCATGATTTTTATCGTTCACAAATCAGATTTTGTTTACATCAAACGGGCGGAGCACAAGCGGCGTCGGCGCGGTTCCCGGCGGAAGGAGAATGAAATGAACTGCAGAATACCGGGAGTCCATTGGATCGGCACGGCAATATTGATCGTCTTTTCCATCCTTTTGCTCACCGGGTGCGGGGGGGGATCTTCCGGGGCCGGGACGGCCGGATCCACGGTCAACGTCTCCGTGGCAACTGCTGTACCCAACGTATCGCCGAACGATCCCGCAATTCTTACGTCAGGGCTGTCGACGTCGGCTGCCGTTTCTGCGGCCGACAACGTCGACCACGTGTGGATAACCGTCCATCGAATTTCGCTGATTCCGGGAAACAACGACCCGGGCCCGGACCCGAACGGGGAGATCGCAGTCCAGGATCTGTCTTCCCCCGACGCCAGGGGCCACATCTCGGCCGACCTGACCGAACCGGAAGAGATCGATCTCCTCAACCTTCCCGGGGGCACCTTGGCACGCTTCCTCAATGCAATCGATAATGTGCCTGCGGGGACCTACGGCAAGATCCGCATTTACTATTCCGATCCGAAGGTCCATTTCATCGATGCGCCGGACAACACCGTCATGCACGGGACGGCGAACTTCCACCTGGACATCCATTTCGTGGGCGGCAAGCTGGTGATTCCGGAAGCCACCGGCTCCGGCGTCCGGCTGTTCGAGGTGACCGTCTCCTTCGTCCTGGGCAAGGACGGCCTAAAGATCACTGCGGGGCCGAATAAAATCCTGATGCGGCCCCAGGTCTTCGCCACCGTTTCGACGGTCCGGTTTGTCCTCACCGGCGTCGTGGACAACGTGGATAAAATCGCATCCGCCTTCGACCTCACCGCCGGAGGTACGCGAATTTTCCACGTTGCCTATGACAACGTTTCCACGGTCTGGTCGTTCAGGGATCCCGGCGTACCCGGCGATCCCGGCGCACCTCCAAGGGCGATTCCGATCGACAACCAGGCGTTCGCCATCGCGGCGCTCAACAACGGCGCCACCGTGGATGCCATCGGCGAATTTACCCCCGGCGGATTGTTCCTTGCCGATGACATCACCATCACGTTCCCCGAGAACATCAAGGCGCCGGTGGTTTCGGGGACTCCGTCCAGCGGCTGGCTGGCGAACGATACCTTCGTGCTGGACCTGGCGATCGACAATGTGGTGTTTCCGAAGCCTTCGCGGGCAAGCGCGCGCTACGACAACAACGCCGATCTTTCGGTGATCGATATCGGGCAAGCCGCGATCGTGCAAGGAGCGATCGTCACCGCCAGGGGATACGCGGTCGCAGGCGGCGTCGAGGCCTATTGGATCTCCATAGGTCCCTGATATAGCGATACCTGAACCGGCGGGAGCGGCACCCCCGCTCCCGCTTTCCCATCGCATGGATCGCGGAAGGCGCCGCCGTTCAAATAACGGGAAAATAAAAATGAAGTGGCGGCCGGCCTTTCACCGGCTCCGCGGCTTGCCTGCGTGGTTCCTCGTCCGCGGGGTCCCGGAAACCTCGCGGCGGGTGGGCGGGCAATGTTTCCCTGCTCCCGCCGTTCGCATGGCTTGGAGGCCTGTGTGGCCTCACCGCGCCACTTCAATTCCATTATAACCAAATAACCCCGTATGTGCCGTTTTTAGTCACTTCCTTTCCCGCAGGTCAAGATATTGCCCGAAATTTGTCTCTCGCATTTTTGAGATGCTCCAGCTAACCTGTCGTTATTTAAGGCCGTATCATCCTCCTGCGCACTTTGGCATGGTATTTTCATAAGATGGTTGGCATGAAAGCTACCCTGTTCATAGCGATTGCCCTGGTGATGGTCCCCTCCCTGGTGCTGGGGCTTCCCCCTTCCGGAGAGGACAACATCGGCGTCATCCGGAACTCCTCGGGCATCGCCCATATCACCCGCGGGGAAAAGGTGATTCAGGCCGCGCCGGGGACAAAGCTCCACGAAGGCGACACCTTGACCACGGGATCCGACGGTTCCCTCGGCATCATATTGAGGGACAATTCCCTCCTCTCCCTGGGACCGGAAAGCCACTTCGTCGTCAAGAGCTTCAGCTTCTCGCCCGCACAGGGGAAGATCGGTCTCCTGGCGCGCATCTCCAAGGGAACCATGGCATACGTATCCGGGCTCATCGGCAAGATCTCCCCCCAGTCGGTTCGCTTCGAAACCCCGGTGGCCTCCATCGGGATCCGGGGGACCTACTTCGCGGTCAAGGTCGAGGAACCCGGCACCTAGCGGATAGCCTGTCCCGCCCCCGTTCCGCAAATCACGAACCCGCAGCGCATTCTCCGGTCCGCTCTTGGTAAAATATTCGCCTGGAGTCCTTGTTCGATCTCCATGCGAGGAGGCTGTAGATGAGCGGCCGTTTGAGCAGCAACCGAGCCGACGACCTGTCCTTCCACGGGATACGGAAGGCCGAGGCCGTCTGGTGGAACCTTTCCGTCTCCGCCCTCGTCGAGCAATCCGTGAGGCGCCGCGAAGGGCACCTGGCGGCGACCGGTCCGCTCGTCGTGCGGACCGGGGAGTACACGGGCCGGTCCCCCAACGACCGCTTCTTCGTCCGGGAGCCCGGCAGCGAAGGGGCGATCTGCTGGGGGAAGGTCAACCGTCCCTTCGACGCCGGCAAGTACGAGGCGCTCCGGGCGCGGCTCTTCGCCTACCTCGAGGGGAGGGAGCTCTTCGTCCAGGATTGCCACGTGGGGGCGGACGAAGGGCACCGGCTCCCGATCCGGGTCATCACCGAGATGGCGTGGCACAGCCTGTTCGCGCGGAACATGTTCCTCCCCGTGACGGACCGGGAGGCGCTCCTGCGCCACGTCCCCGGGTTCACGGTCATCAGCGCCCCCGGCTTCCACTCCCGCCCCGAGATGGACGGGACGCGCAGCGAGGTCTTCATCCTGATCCACTTCGGCCGCAAGGAGGTGCTGATCGGCGGCACCCTGTACGCCGGGGAGATCAAGAAGTCGATCTTCACCGTGATGAACTACCTCCTTCCCGCGAAGGACGTCCTTCCGATGCACTGCGCCGCCAGCTACGGGCGCAACGACCGCGACGTGGCGGTCCTCTTCGGCCTGTCGGGCACGGGGAAGACCACCCTCTCCGCGGACCCGGAGCGGACGCTGGTGGGCGACGACGAGCACGGCTGGAGCGACCGCGGCGTCTTCAACTTCGAGGG
>PQAK01000156.1:0-3481 GCA_003105225.1 Deltaproteobacteria bacterium
CCCGGAACGGTTTGCGGCGAAACGAAATTGAACAGGCCGGGCGGCGTCCCCAAATTGAGAGTATTGAGGGGCGGTGGGGTGACGACCGGGACGGGGCGGTTGGTCGAAGGGCAATTTGCGTCTCCGACGCCGTTTGGCGTGCTCGGGATGCAGACCGGGTATCCCGTCTGGAAGGTGATCGTGTAGTTTTCGGGGTCATTCGTAAACCGCGGGTCGGCGCTGCAGTTCAGGGATCCCGGCAGGCAGCCGAATCCCTGCTGGACCGTGTGGCGTCCGAACCCCGGATTGTTCAGGGGGCCGGGGTCGTTCAGCCGGAGCATCGTCCCGGTGTTGTCATCCACGGCGCCACCGTTAGGGATTCCGTTCAGTCGGAGGTAGCCATCCGTGTAGTTGATGTAGGTGACCGTTCCCGTGAGGCTCTCCGCAGCCTTCTGGAGGCGGACATCGCCTGCGATGACGTGCCCGCTGTCCATCCGGTTCGCAAAGATAGTCGCATAGGCTCCCAAGACGCGCGCGTTGCACCGGTCGACCTTTGCAAGCCCGCTCTCGTTGTTCGCCAGGCAGGCCGCCGGCGGCCCGCTGACCGGGTTGCCGGGGGTGGGAACGAAGAGCTGTTGAAGCGTGAGCCGGTTCGCCGGAAGCTCGACCAGCAGGTTGCGCGGGATGATGACGTTGTCCTTGCCCACGACCATCCAGCCTGCCGACCAGGGATCGGCCGGGTTGTCGACGCCCATCCGCTCGATCTCGCCAACGACCACCGCCCCCGTTGGAAGCGCCTGGGCCGCCGCGGCCCACCCGATTACGGCGAGCAGCATAAAGATAAATATGAAACGGTTCGATTCGACTCGGGCACTCCCATGCTTTGTTTTCATGCTCATCTCCCCTTTGTCCACCCAGGTTGTCGTTGGCCGATGCACCCTTGTCGAAATGTCCCTGATGAGACATATCGATTGCCGGCTACGGCAAGGCATGAGGCGTGCCAAAGGACCGTCATCGAAAATTATTCTTTTACATCGATAAGTTGGGAGGTCGTTGGGCCGATTTTTCGATCCGGAGCGGATGCGAGGGAAGATTTCCTATAGATCGGTAAATACAAAAAACCGCTTTATTTTTTAGGCGCAATGCAGGAAGCAACGTATGTCCCATAAGAAACTTCCGTCGCACCAGTTTTTCCGCGAGAGGGACAATTGTCCCAAGGATCTTTCCGGACCGAACACCTGCCGGACATGTCAACACGGCAGGAATTTCACGCCAGGCCATTCATATGAAATCAGTAAGATTTTTCTTCCGCAGGATGGGAAAAAGTACCACCCGCCGCCCGGTCCCCGGCGTGAAAAAATTCCCTGCGCCCCGCCTCGGTTTTAACTTGGTCCCGATCTTGCTCTTCCCCCGGGCAACAGATCGCTCCGGCGGAAGGGAAGGCGAATTGTTCACCAACTTTTTACATAACGGGTTGATCCCCCTGTTCTTCACGGGGCTGTTTCTTTCCCTGTGGCTGACCCCGGCATCGATCCGTCTCTCCCGCCTCGTCAACGCGATCGACCTCCCCGACGACCGCAAGGTCCACAAACGGGCGGTCTCCCGGCTGGGAGGCCTCGCGATGGTGATCGGTCTGGCGGTGCCCCTGTCGGTGTTCCTCAACATGGATCGCACCTTGGTCGCGTTCCTTTCGGGCGCGGCCATCGTCGCGGCCACCGGCTTCCTGGACGATGTCTACCGGATACGCCCCGCGGCGAAGTTCCTGGGCGAGGTCGCGGCGGCAAGCGTCTTCGTCGCCGTCAGCGGCGTCTCCCTGCACGGGCTGGGCGACTTCCTCGGCATCGGGGAGATCCGCACGGGCCTCCTGGCGCCCTATATCACCGTCTTCTGCATGGTGGGGGTGATGAACGCGCTGAACCTATCCGACGGCCTGGACGGCCTCGCCGGCGGAATCGGCGCCATCGCCTGCACCTTCCTCGGGGTCTTCGCCTATGTGAGCGGTGACTGGGTTTCCCTTGCCATCCTGGCGGCGCTGCTCGGCTCCATCTTCGGGTTCCTGCGCCACAACACCTATCCCGCGAACCTGTTCATGGGAGACACGGGGAGCCTGTTCCTCGGGTATTCGCTCTCCGCACTCGCCGTGCTGCTGATCCGCAATGCCGGCGGCGGCGTTCACCTGTCGCCCGTCGCGGTGGCCGCGGTGCTGGGCCTGCCGATCCTGGACACGCTGCTCGTGATGCTGCGCCGCATCGCGCACCGCACGAACCCGTTCCTTCCCGACAAGACCCACCTGCACCATCGCCTGCTGGACCTGGGGCTGCCGCATTCCGCGGTGGTGACGATCCTCTACGTCAGCAGCGCGGCGTTCGGGTTCGTGGCCTGGGGCCTCCGCCTCCAGCCGGAGTGGATGCAGTTCGCGGCCGTCCTGGCGCTGGGGACGGCGATCCACGGTTCCGTGGCGCTCGCCCGGCGCGGCGGAAAGGGGATGCAGATCCTCCTGTCGTCGATCCTCGAAAAAAGCGTCGGCATGATGGGATGGGTCATCGGCATCGGCCTCTTCCTGCCGACAACGGTGCTCAGCTCCGTTCCCCGATCGATCAGCGTCGCCGCCCTGGCCGCCGGAGGATTCGTGGTGGCCCTGTTCCCGTGGAGATCGTGGGTGGTGAGGTCCTCGGTGAGCCACGCGATCCTGTTCGCTGCCTGCGTGAGCCTTCTCGCGATCCTGCACTTCAGCCCCGGGGCGCCGGGCTGGCTGTCGGTCTATTTCGCCGCGTTCAGCGCGGTCGTGGCGGTCTGGGTGCTCCTCCAGATCAAATACCGGGGGCACCGGGAAATCCTCAACCTCTCCGCGTTCGAAATGCTCCTTATCGGAGTGTCCTGGTTCGTTCCGATCGTGCTGGTTCCCGCAATGGGACTGGACGACGTCGTCCGGACGCAGATGTTCACGATCTGCCTCGAATCCGGCGCCATCCTGATGGCGGTGAAGATCCTCGTGCGGCGGCAGCCGAGCCGCAACTACGCACTGGTGGCCACCTTCCTCGTCGCCCTTGCCCTCATCGGCGCGAAGGGATACTTCGTCGGAGACGTAGTGGCATCCTCCTTCCCGCCCGTCGACGTTACCAGCAACACCGTTATACAGGTTTCCGCGCTCCCCGCCCTGCGCAAGCCGGTTCCCTGATCCCCCGCCGGTTTTACGGCGGTCCCTCTCTCTTTCCTTGCGCCAAACTCGCAATTTGTGTACACTTTGTACAAATTTTATTATCGAGAACGAGCCGCATCAGGGGAGAATATCCGGGGGGATACTGATGGGCCGCTGATGCCACTTGCATGGCGGGGGGGGTCCATAATTGGATTTGAAATCATCCATCGCAATCGGCAAGTTTCGAAACGAATTCCTTTCCCGTTCCTTAAATAAAATGAGTTTATACAAGATTGCAGCCGTGCGACGCCCGGTGATGTGGTGGTGTGCGTTTTAGTTTTCCTTCCCTGGGGGGAAGAATAC
>PQAK01000156.1:3660-3932 GCA_003105225.1 Deltaproteobacteria bacterium
CCCGCCCCGTTTCACAACAATTGAGCAAGGAATTCCAAAATATGGAGATGTTGTTTTGCGGATGATATATTCGTGGTGGCATCCGGCAAGCCAGGCCGCCAAATCCCCCGGCAGGTGAGGATGAAAACGAATTCCCCCCTTTCCAGGAGCGTCCAGGCATTTTCGATAATATTGATGGCCGTCTGGATCGGCGTTGCGCCGCTTCCCTCCCCCGCAGCGCAGCCGGACATGCCCCCCCCGGGAGTCACCCCCCAGCAGATCGAGCTTTGGAA
>PQAK01000157.1 GCA_003105225.1 Deltaproteobacteria bacterium
TCGAAGTCCTGCACGTCCTTGTAATGCTTCTCCAGCTTGGTGGTGATCCGCATCAGCTGGTCGAAGACCTTCGGCATCTCCTTCTTCATGTCGGTGATGCGGTGCGGCGTGCGGATGCCGGCCACCACGTCCTCGCCCTGGGCGTTGATCAGGTACTCGCCGTAGAACTCCTTCGCGCCGGTGGCGGGGTTCCGCGTGAAGCCCACGCCGGTGGCGCAGTCGTCGCCCATGTTGCCGAACACCATGGCCTGCACGTTGACCGCGGTGCCGATGTCGTCCGGGATCCCGTTGGCCTTCCGGTAATATTTCGCCCGGTCGTTGTTCCAGGACCGGAAGACCGCGTCGCGCGCCAGCTCGAGCTGCACCGCGGGGTCCTGCGGGAACTCCTTCCGCAGGCGCCCCTTGACCAGGTCCTTGAATTTCCGGCACACGTCGACCAGGTCTTCCGCCGTGAGGTCCACGTCGCTGGAGACCACGCGCTCCCGCTTCTTCTGGTCGAAGATCTCCTCGAAATGCTCCTTGTCGATCCCGAGCACGACGTCCGAGAACATCATCAGGAAGCGGCGGTAGGAGTCGTAGGCGAACCGCGGGTTCTTCGTCCGCTGCGCGAGCCCCTCGACGGTCTTGTCGTTCAGCCCGAGGTTCAGGATGGTGTCCATCATCCCGGGCATGGAGAACTTCGCGCCGGAGCGGACCGAGACCAGCAGCGGGTTCTTCGGGTCGCCCAGCTTCTTTCCCGCCAACCTCTCGAGGCGGGAGAGGTTCGCGGCGATCTCCTTCTTCACCTCGGGCGGGATCTTGCCGCGGTTCTTGTAGAAGAGATTGCAGACCGACGTCGCGATCGTGAATCCCGGAGGAACGGGAACGCCCAGGTTGGTCATTTCGGCGAGCCCGGCCCCCTTGCCGCCGAGGACGTCCTTCATCCCGCCGTGCCCCTCGGCCTTCCCTGCCCCGAAGAAGTACACGCACTTGCTGGCCATCCGCTTCCCCCTCCCGCTTTCCTTGATTTATGCTTTCGCCGCGCTGATCCTCGAGAAATCCGCCACCCTCGCGAACAGGCTGGAAAGTCCCTTGAGGAGCGCGAGGCGGTTGTTTTTCACCTTTTCGTCCTTCGCCATGACCAGCACCTTGTCGAAGAACGCCGACACCAGGGGCTGGAGCCGTGCCATTTCCCGGAACGCCTCGTCGTACCGGCCGTTCCCCGCGGCGGAGGCCACCCGGCCCGACACCTCCGTCGCCGCCCGGTACAGGGCCTTCTCCTCGTCGTGCTCGAAGAGGGCCTCGGAAACGTTCGGCGGCCCGTCGTAGGCCTTGGTGATGTTGATCGCCCGCTTGAACACCTCGGCGAGCGGCTCGAACGCCGCCTCGGACCGGAACGCGACGAGCGCGGAAAGCTTGGCGCGCAGGTCCGCCATGTCGGTCAGCCCCGCGGCGACGATCGCATCCGCCAGGTCTCCCGGCGTTCCCTGGGAGGTCCACAGGTTGAAGAGCCTCCCCTCGAAGAACTCCATCACCTTCCGCTTCACCTCGCCGGCGGGCGCAGTCAGCTTGGCCGACAGCGTGGCCAGGGACCGGTCGACCAGCCCCTCGATGGGAACGCGCAGGGAGCGCGCCTCGAGAATGGAGAGGATCCCCAGGGTGTGGCGCCGCAGGCCGTACGGGTCCGCGGTCCCGGTCGGGATCAGCCCCACGCCGAAGCACCCGCACACCATGTCGATCTTGTCCGCGATCGCCACGGCGGCGCCCACGTCCGTCGCGGGCAGGTCGTCGGACTGCCCCTTGGGCAGGTAGTGCTCGTATACCGCCTGCGCGACTTCCTCCGTTTCCCCCGTCTTGAGGGCGTAGTGCCGCCCCATGACCCCCTGCAGTTCCGGGAACTCCTTGATCACGCCCGTCGTCAGGTCCGCCTTGGTGAGGATCGCGGCGCGGCGGCAATCCTTCTCCTTGGCCGGGAACCCGATCGAGGCCACGTACCCGGCGATCTCCGACATCCGCTCCACCTTCTCCCAGTACATCCCCAGGTCCGCCTGGAACAGGACGTTCTTGAGCGCCTGCGCGCGGTCGAACAGGGGCTTCTTCAGGTCGTCCCCGTAGTAGAACTCCGCGTCGGAGAGGCGGGCGCGGATGACGCGCTCGTTCCCCGCGATCACCACGCGGTCGTCCGGCACGCGCATGTTCGACACGAAGGCGAACCCGGGGTACAGGTTCCCGCGATCGTCCTCGAACACGAAATACTTCTGGTTGACGCGCATCGAGGTGATGAGGACCTCCCGCGGAAGCGACAGGTATTTTTCCTCGAACCGCCCGGCCATGACGACGGGGTACTCCACCAGGTTCGCCACGGTTTCCACGAGCGGCTCGTCCTCAACCCACTTCCTGCCGATCCGCGCCTCCGCCTCCCGGATGCCGGTCCGGATCTTTTCCTTCCGCGCCTCGAGGTCCACGAACACGTCCGCGGCCGCCAGCCGGTCGAAATAGTCCCCGGGGGAGGCGAGCGGGATCGCGCCGGGGGACAGGAACCGGTGGCCGAACGTCGTCCGGCCGGCGACGATGTTCCCGAACGAGAACGGGAGCACCTCGTCCCCGTACAGCGAGACGATCCAGTGGACCGGGCGCGCGAACCGGACGTCGAGGTCGGCCCAGCGCATCGACTTCTTGAACGGTATGGTGGGGATCCACGAGGCCACCAGGTCCGGGAGCACATCGGCCACCGGCCGCGCCGCCTGCGTCCTGACGATGCCGAGGTAGTCCCCGCGGTCGGTGGGGAATACCTGCACGGCGGAGAGATCGACCCCCTGCGCCTTGGCGAATCCCAGCGCCGCCTTGGTGGGCTTCCCTTCCTTGTCGTAGGCGACGCTTTTCGGCGGCCCCAGCACCTTCTCCTCCGAGGCCTCCTGGCGGTCCTTGAGCTTCCGGACGACGTAGGCGAGCCTGCGGGGGGTCCCGTAGATGTCGACCCGATCGAAGGAGAGCCGGGCCTTCTTCAGCACTTCGGCGAACTGCTGGCCGCCGAACCACAGCGCGGGGCCCACGAACCCCGCCGGGATTTCCTCGCAGCCGATTTCCAACAGGTAATCGCGTTCCATATTTCCTCTTCTTTTGGACGATTTGTCAGGCGGAGAACTTGCCGGCCAGGGGAAACCCCATCTCCTCCCGGGACTTCAGGAACCCTTCCGCGCAGAGCCTCGCCAGGTTGCGGACCCGGCCGATGTAGGAGGTCCTCTCCGTTACGGAGATCGCGCCCCGCGCATCCAGCATGTTGAACGTGTGGGAACACTTGAGGCAGTAGTCGTAGGCGGGCAGGACGAGCTTCTTCCCGATCAGCTGGAGGCACTCCTTCTCGTACATCGTGAACAGGGAGAAGAGCATCGGGATGTCGGCCGCCTCGAAGTTGTACTTCGAGAACTCCACCTCGCCGCGGTGATGCACGTCGCCGTACGTGACGTTCCCCACCCACTTCAGGTCGAAGACGTTCTCCACGTTCTGGAGGTACATCGCGATCCGCTCGATGCCGTAGGTGATCTCCCCGGACACGGGCTTGAGGTCGATCCCGCCGCACTGCTGGAAGTAGGTGAACTGGGTGATCTCCATGCCGTCCAGCCACACTTCCCAGCCCAGGCCCCAGGCGCCCAGGGTGGGGGACTCCCAGTCGTCCTCGACGAACCGGATGTCGTGCTTCAGGGGGTCGATGCCGACCGCGCGGAGGGAGTCCAGGTACATTTCCACGTAATTGTAGGGGCACGGCTTCATGATGACCTGGTACTGGTAGTAGTGCTGCAGGCGGTTGGGGTTCTCCCCGTACCGGCCGTCCGTGGGGCGGCGGGAAGGCTCGACGTAGGCGGTGTTCCACGGCTCCGGGCCCAGCGCCCGTAAAAACGTTGCGGGGTTGAAGGTTCCGGCGCCGACCTCGATATCGTAGGGCTGGTGGATGACGCACCCTTTATCCGCCCAGAAACTTTGCAGGGCAAGGACCAGGTCCTGGAATAGCACAACTTCCTCCCGATGGGAAAGTGATAGGGTTACATATCACTCCGCGGAACGGGGTGTCAAGATAAATCGTTATAAATACAGGGGGTTTACGGATTTTCCGAAGCGGAAGAACCGCCCAGGCTGCGCAGCGGCCTCCCCAAGCAATACTCCAGGTATTTCGGTATAACTAGTTGTAACTCTTCAAGAATAATATCCGATATTCGTACCCTCGCGAGAACCCCCGGCGACGATGCCTGGAGGGCGCTCCACGTCTTCACTGCGCCCAGGGAAAGGCGCGTCCCTTCGCCGCCGGGACAGTTTCCGCAGAGAACTCCCCCTTCCGACGGCACGAACCGCACGCCCCTCCCCCGGGGGCTCGTCGAAATGTCGCCGATCGGCAGGCCGCACCGCCTGCAGGCGGAAAAGTTCGGCCCCCATCCCGCGACGGCAAGCAGGGCGGCCTCGGATTTCCTCGCCGGCACGGGAGGCGGATCCCCCGATGCCAAGGAGCGGATCCCGGCCAGCAGCACGTCGAACGCCTTCGGCTTCGGGCCCGGCTGAGGGAAAAGCGCGGCGGCCAGTTCGAGGAGATGGTCGGCGTGGCGGACCCTCTCCCAGTCCGTCACGATCTCCCAGAAGCTTTCCAGGAGAGCGATCGATTCCAGCACCGGCATACGCCCCGGCGCTTCCGTCCAGGACACGTCGAGAAGAAAGTACTTCTGGAGGCCTCCCCCGAACCGCTTCCGGCTCCGGTGCGCCGCCTTCGCCATCAGGGAGACCAGCCCATCCGTCCGCGTGAAGAAGGTTACCCGCCGGTCCGTCTCCCCGGCGTCGGCCGAACGTACCAGGAATGCCTGCGCGGACCGGAAGGATCTCGGACCCGCGGACGGCATGCCGTCTCTCTTCCGTCGGGAGGAGGTTCCAGGGGGATGTCGCATGGCCGGATCCCTACTCTCCGAGCCGGATCTCCTTCACCTGCCCCCGGGACCCGAAGGACGGCAGCAGCTTGCCGTTCAAGGTCCCCACGACGCCTCCCGCGTTCCCGAGCTTCAGCAGGATCCTCTTTTTCGCCTGGATGCTGAACTTGTCGCCGGGATACAACATGACTTCAACGGGCGCTTCGTTGTCCAGCGCATACATCATCCATGTCTGCTCGCCGGCCTCGAGAAAGAGCTGGTAGGGCGATTTCACCGGTCCCACGCCTCCGACGGCGGCAACCGATCCTTGGGGCTCGGCCGGTTTCTGAACGGCGGGGGCGGCGGTTTCGGCGGGCCGGGTCTCCTCCGCCGGAGGGCCTGCCGGCGCCGCAGCGGCGTTGTCCCCGCCTCCGGGCGGAGGGGTCTTCACCGCGTTTTCCGAAGACGCGGGCGCTGGAGGAAGGGGCGCCGGCGGCGTCGACACCTGCGGCGCAGGCACCGGCCGCGTGGCCGTCCTCGAGCCGTACCAGGCCAGGACCATTCCGAGAGCGAGCACAACGGCGGCAGCCAGTCCGTAGGTGGTCCGCCGGCTCCCCCGCTGCCGCTCGCGCTCCAGCCATTCGGGTTTCAGGTACGCCTCCGGCGCCTCCACCGTCTGCTGCTCCAGCCGGTGATAGTACTCGGACAGAACGGGCTCCGGGTCCTGCGACAGGAGCTTCGCATAGGCGCGGATGTAGCCGGAAGAGAACACCCGTTCCGGCCATCCCGAATACTCCCCCTCCTCGATGCCGTGGAGGTACTTCCGGCTGACCCGGAGCACGGATGCGGCCTGATCGAGCGACATCCCCCGGGCCTCCCGCTCCCTTTTCCACGCCTCCCCAGCTGCCATCGGACCCGGTTACCTCGCTTCCTGCCCCAGGGCGTTGATGGAATCGGCCGCCTGCCTGCGCAGGACGGGATCCGCGGTGTTCGACAGGGCGTTCCGGAATGCGTCGCGCGCGTCCCCGCTCCGCCCCAACGCCCGATACGCCCGCCCGAGATCCATCCACGCGGGCGCATAGGCGGGAGCGGCCGCAACGCAGGCCTCGAGCGTCCTCGCGGCCTCCGCCCACCGGCCCTGATCGGCATCCAGGAGCGCCAGGCGGAGGTAGGCATTGGCGTACCGGTCGTTCATGGAAATCGAGCGGCGGTACATCTCCCCGGCTTTTTTGAACTCCTTCCGCCGGCGGTACTCCTCGCCCATGTTGTAGTAGGCGATCTCCGGCGTGGCATAAAGGACGTTGGACGCGGCGGCCTCGAATTCCCGCATCGCCTCGTCCCCGCGGCCGAGCTGGCTGAGAACGATCCCCAGGTCGTTGTGGGCCTCCGCGTAATCCGGTTTTTTCCGGAGGGCGCTGCGGAAGCATTCGGCCGCCTTCCCGAGATCCCCCCGGGTCTGGTACGCCAGCCCCAGGGCCACGTCGATCTCGGCGTTCTCCGGGTCGAGCTCCGAAGCGGTGGTCAGCTCCCGCATCGCGGAGGGCAGGTTGCGCTGCTCCAGGTAGGTCATGCCCATTCCCATTCGCGCCGAGGCCTCTTTTTTCCGTTCCTGCGATGGGGCGCCGCACCCGAGGAGCAGGGCCCCCAGGAGAAGCGCCGCGATCCCCCTCCGGCGCCTCACAGGTATTTTCCGATCAGGAGGGAGAGTCTCCTCCTCGCCCCCGAAGGGATCCGCTTCCGGTCGGTGATGATCGCGTGCTTGAGGGCCTGGCCGCATCCGCACGATCCTTTCCCCGGAAGCCGCCTTGCGACCTCGCGGATGATCCGCTTCGAGTTCTCCACGTTCTTCCGGATGATGGCGAGGATCGCCTCGATCGATACGTCCTCCTCCGTCTCGTGCCAGCAGTCGTAATCGGTGGCAAGGGCCAGCGTGGCGTAGCAGAGCTCCGCCTCGCGCGCCAGCTTCGCCTCGGGCATGTTCGTCATCCCGATCACGTCCACCCCCCACTTCCGGTAGATCCGGGACTCCGCCCGCGTGGAAAAAGCGGGGCCCTCCATGCAGAGGTACGTCCCTCCGCGGTGCGACCGCTTCACGATCTTCTTCGCGGCGGCGTAGGCGACGTCCGCGAGGGACGGGCAGACCGGGTCGGCGAAAGGGATGTGCCCCGCCACCCCGTCGCCGAAGAAGGTGTTCGGGCGGAACCGCGTGTGGTCGTAGAACTGGTCGACCACCACGATGTCCCCCGGGCGGATGCTTTCCTTCATGCTCCCCACCGCGGAGATGGAAAGCACCCGGTTCACCCCGATCTTTTTCAGCGCGTAGAGGTTCGCCCGGTAGTTGATCTGCGAGGGAAGCAGGCGGTGGCCCCTGCCGTGCCGGGGGAGGAAGGCGAGCGTGCGGCCCTCGAGCTCCCCGACCACCATCGCGTCCGACGGCTCCCCGAACGGCGTCCGCACGGAGACGGTCCGGACGTTCTTCATCCCCTCCATCTCGTAGAGGCCGGAGCCGCCGATGACGCCGAGGATATCCGCCATGTTCACCTTTCGTTCCCCGATATTTTCGTCCCTCCCAATATAGGTACAACCCTCCGGGGGCTCAAGGGATATTTGCCTCGGAGCTGGCCGCAGGCGGCGCGGATGTCCGCCCCGCGCCGTTCCCGCGTGATCGTCTGGATGCCGGCGGAAAGGAGGACCTCCCGGAACCGGTCCGCGGCCGCAGGCGAAGGCGAGGCGAACTCCCCTTCGCCGTGCGCGTTGAACGGTATGAGGTTCACCTTGACGCGCGACCCCCGGAGCAGGCGCGCGAGGTCGCCTGCGTCCCGCGGCGAGTCGTTGACGCCGGCGAGCAGGACGTACTCCGCCGTCACCTTCCGGCCGCTTCGCAGGGGGATCCGCTTCATCGCAGCGACGAGGTCCTTCAGCGGGTATTTCCGGTTGATCGGCATCACCTTCGACCGCAGGTCGTCCCGCGGGGCGTTGATCGAAACGGCGAAGCTCACGGGGTACGCTTCCGCGAGCGCCAGCATCCCGGGGATCACGCCCGCGGTCGATACCGTGATCCGTTTCCCCGACAGACCGAAGCCGAACGGGGACATCAGGATCCCGATCGTGCGGGCGACCTCGTCCGGGTTCTCCAGCGGCTCCCCCATCCCCATGAAGACGACGTTGGTCAGCCGCTCCCCCCGCTCCGCCAGCCGCTTCGCCGCGAAGCAGGCCTGGTGGACGATCTCGGCCGAGGTCATGTTCCGGCGGAAGCCGGCCGCGCCCGTTGCGCAGAAACCGCATCGGAGCGCGCACCCGGCCTGGGAGGAGATGCACAGCGTCCTGCGGTCCTCCTCGGGGATGAGGACGCTCTCCACCGCTTCGCCGTCCTCCAGGCGAAAGAGGGTTTTCTCCGTTCCGTCGCCGGAAACGTCC
This sequence comes from Deltaproteobacteria bacterium, assembly GCA_003105225.1. Taxonomy (GTDB): domain Bacteria; phylum Desulfobacterota; class Deferrimicrobia; order Deferrimicrobiales; family Deferrimicrobiaceae; genus FEB-35. Next base: position 8,283 of record PQAK01000157.1, read on the forward strand.
GTTTTTCCGACCGGGGGGGAGGAGACCCGGCATTCCCCGGACAGCGCTTCGCGGAAACCCTTCGAGAGGTCGGTCATCGCGGAAAAATCCTCCGCGAACCGCCGATAGATCCACCGGAAAATCTGCCGCGCCCGGTACCGCTCCTTCCCCCACCGGGCAAGAAACGCCTCTAGCTCCCCCAGGGGCATCCCCTTGAGATCCGTTCGTTTTCCTGGCATGGGTTTCATCATATCAACTGGCGATTTCGTTTGCCGGAGTCCGGAAAAAAAATCCCCGGGCAGCATCGGGAAAGCCGGCCCGGGGATTCCGGAAAAGGCCATGAAGTTTCAATTCAGGATGTTATCTCCATGTCACTGAAAAAATAGCGTATTTCAGTTGCCGCAGTCTCCGGGGCGTCGGAGCCGTGGACGATGTTCTGCTCGATGTTGCCGGCGAATTCGGCCCGGAGGGTCCCCGCGTCGGCCTTCTTCGGATCGGTGGCGCCCATGATCGTCCGGTTCCTTGCGATCACGTCGTCCCCTTCCAGCACCATGACCACGATCGGGCCGGAGGACATGAACTCCGTCAGCGACGCGAAGAACGGACGCTGCCGGTGAACGTCGTAGAACCCTTCCGCCTGGCGCCGCGTCAGGTGCAGCATCTTCATCGCCGCGATCCGGATCCCCTCCTTCTCGAACCGGCGGATCACCTCGCCGATGACCCCTTTCTTCACGCCGTCCGGCTTGACGATGGAAAGGGTGCGCTGTTTCCCTCCCGGCGCCGGCGGCATGTCAGCGGGTTCCCGCCTTGGCCAGCTCGTACCCCGCCATGAGCGCCTTCTTGTTGAGCTCCTCCGTTCCCTTGGGAACGCGGGAGAGGACGGCTTTTTCCACCGCCTCGAAGCTCACCTGCCCCGTGATGGCCGCGATCGCCCCGAGGGCGACGATGTTGGCGACGAACGCCTTCCCGATCTCCTCGGACGCGGTGCGGATGATGGGAAGCCGGACGACCTTGAACGTCCCCTTGGGGATCTCCTTCACGAAGTCCTCGTCGACCAGCAGGGTCCCGGAAGGCTTGATGTCCTTGTAGTACTTCGTGCACGCCTCCTGGGTCAGGGACAGTTGGAGGTCGATGGAGGAGGCCTTGGGAAAATCGATCGTCTCGTCGGAGATGATGACCTCCGACTTGGAGGCGCCGCCGCGCGCCTCGGGGCCGTACGACTGGCTCTGCACGGCGTTCTTCTTGTCGAAGATCGTCGCCGCCTCGGCGAAGATGACCCCGGCCAGGATCAGGCCCTGGCCGCCGGACCCGGAAAAGCGGATCTCGTACCGGTTGTTCTTGGCCATGGCCTACGCCCTCCCCTCTTTCGGTGCCTGCAGCCTCTCCACCAGCCCGTAGTAGGTCGCGCAGTACTCCGGGGCCTCCTTCTTGAACAGAACGCCCATGGGGAACTTCCCGGCCGTCTTCTCCGGCGGGAGCTTGTCGAACGCGGTGATGGGAAGCGCGTTGTCCTTCATCCACAGCAGCTGGTCCGTGGGGCTCTTGAACTTGTTCCTTCGGCCGTGCGTCGTGGGGCAGGCGTTGATGATCTCGAGAACGGAGAGCCCCTTGTGCTGCATCGCTTCGACGATCAGCTTGTCGAGCGCCGCCGCGTGGTAGGCGGTCCCGCGCCCGACCCAGGTCGCCCCCGCTCCCTTGGCCAGCTCGGGGATGTTGAACGACGGGTCGATGTTCCCGTACGGCATCGTGGTGGCCATGTGGCCCGAGGGCGTGGTGGGGGAGTACTGGCCGCCCGTCATCCCGTAGATGAAGTTGTTGAACACCATCACGGTGATGTCGATGTTGCGCCGGCAGGCGTGGATGAAGTGGTTCCCCCCGATGGCGGTGGCGTCGCCGTCGCCGCTGACCACCAGGACCTTCTTGTCGGGCCGGGCCATTTTCAGCCCCGTCGCGAACGGGAGGGCGCGGCCGTGGGTCGTGTGCAGCGTGTTGAAGTCGACGTAGCCCGGGAGGCGGGAGGCGCAGCCGATCCCGGAGACGAGCGCGACGTCGTCCTTGGGGATCTTCAGGGAGTCGACCGCCCGCAGGAGGGACTTGAAGACGATCCCGTAGGTGCATCCCGGGCACCAGATGTGGGGGAGCTTCCCCCCCCGGATATACCGATCGTAATCGAAGGACATCTACTTGACCTCCTTTATCTTCGCCAGAATCTGCGCGGGGGTGATGGGGTCCCCGTCCACCCGGTAGATCCCCTCCACCTTGCAGCGCCCCTTCGCGCACCGGTCGACCTCGTAGATGATCTGCCCGAGCGACAACTCGGGGACCACGACCGCCTTGACGCGGGAGGTGAAGGAACCCACCGCCTCCTCGGGGAACGGCCAGATGGTGAGCGGGCGGAACAGCCCCGCCTTGATCCCCTCCGCCCGGGCCAGGTTCACCGCCGTCTTCCCGGAGCGGCCGGAGACGCCGTACGCGAATACGGCCACCTCGGCGTCGTCCATCAAATACTCCTCGTTGCGGAGGATGTCCTTCTTGTTGGCCTCCACCTTCCTCATGAGCCGCAGCTCGTCGGTGTGGATCCGGGGGGAAGCGTTCACCGGGAAACCGTCCGGGCCGTGGTTCAGGCCCGTGACGTGGTACCGGTACCCTTCGAAGAAGTTCGCCATGGGCGGAACGTCGCCCTTGCGGTCGTCGTAGGGCAGGTACTGGTCCGGCTTGCAGTCGGGCTTGGGGCGGTTTTCCACCGGAAGCACGCCCTTGTCGGGGATCTCGATCTTCTCCCGCATGTGGCCCACGATCTCGTCGAACGCGATGATCACCGGCGTCCGGTATTTCTCCGCCAGGTTGAACGCGCGGACGGTTTCCGAGAAGATCTCCTGCACGTAGGCCGGGGTGAGGCAGATGACCGGGTGGTCGCCGTGCGTCCCCCACTTGCACTGCATGATGTCGCTCTGGCCGGGGCCGGTCGGCACGCCGGTCGACGGCCCGCCGCGCATGACGTTGACGATCACGCACGGGACCTCCGTCAGCATCGCGAACCCCATGTTCTCCTGCTTGAGCGAGAAGCCCGGGCCGGAGGTGGCCGTGAGGGCCTTGGATCCCGCCAGCGACCCGCCGATCACCGCGGCCATCGCGGCGATCTCGTCCTC
>PQAK01000158.1 GCA_003105225.1 Deltaproteobacteria bacterium
GTCGTCGCGGAGATCCTGGAATAGCGTCTACCCTTGACGGAAAGCGGAGAGCGGCATGAGAGACATCATCACGCTGGCGTGTTCCGAGTGCAAGATGCGGAACTACACCACGACGAAGAACAAGAAGACCATGACGGACAAGCTGGAGCTGAAGAAGTTCTGCCCGACGTGCCGGAAGCATACGGCGCACAAGGAAACCAAGTAGCGGGCGGGAGATAGGCCAGTAGCTCTAACGGCTAGAGCAGCGGACTCCAAATCCGCGGGTTGGGGGTTCGAATCCCTCCTGGCCTGCCATCTTTTTCAAGCCGCGGGAGACGGGGTGACATGGCGAGATCGCTGAAGGACAGGTTGCTGGAACGCCTTCCGGGGACGCGGACGGCGACGGAGGAGGGACGCCCGAAGGCCAACGGCGCCGGGCGGATGCAGAAGGTGTCCGCCTTCCTGCAGGAGTTCCGCACCGAGATGAAGAAGGTCACCTGGCCCGGCCGGAAGGAAACGGCCTCCTCGACGGCGGTCGTCATCGTCACGGTCCTGCTCATCGTCATCTTCCTCGGACTGGTCGATTACGCGCTGGGCAGGATCGTCTATTCCGTCCTGAACTTCTAATCCTTCACAAGAGGAAGCGATGGCGAAACAGTGGTTCGTCGTTCATACCTATTCCGGGTATGAGAAGAAGGTCCGGGAATCCCTGCTGAACCGGATCGAGACGGAAGGGATGCAGGAGCGCTTCGGCGACGTCCTGATCCCCGCCGAAACCGTCGTGGAGATGAAGAAGGGGAAGAAGAGGACGGGCACGCGGAGTTTCTACCCGGGCTACCTCCTGGTCAACATGGACCTCGACGAGCGCACCTGGCACCTCGTGCGGCACACCCCGAAGGTGACCGGGTTCGTCGGCGGCCAGAACCCGGCTCCCATCCCCGAGCCCGAGGTCGAGGACATCAAGTCCCAGATGGTCGAGGGGCGCCTGAAGCCCAAGCCGAAGGTCACCTTCACGGAAGGGGAGAACGTCCGGGTGATCGACGGCCCCTTCAGCAACTTCAGCGGCATCGTGGACAGCATCAAGGCCGACAAGGGGAAGGTTGTCGTCCTCGTGTCCATTTTCGGGCGGGCGACCCCCGTCGAGCTCGATTTCACCCAGGTCGAAAAAAGCTAATTCGGAAGGGGAGAGGGTACCATGGCGAAAAAGGTCGTATCGCAGATCAAGCTCCAGATTCCCGCGGGGAAGGCGAATCCCTCCCCTCCCGTGGGTCCCGCCCTCGGGCAGCACGGCGTCAACATCATGGAGTTCTGCAAGTCGTTCAACGCGAAGACGGCGTCCCAGGAGGGGATGATCATCCCGGTGGTGATCACCGTGTACGCCGACCGGTCCTTCACCTTCATCACGAAGACGCCTCCCGCGTCCGTCCTCCTGCTCAAGGCGGCCGGTTTGGAGAAGGGGAGCAAGACCCCCAAGCGCGAGAAGTGCGGAAGGATCCCGCGGACCAAGGTCGAAGAGATCGCGAAGCTCAAGATGACCGACCTGGACGTGAAGGACCTGGAGGCCGCGATCAAGACGATCGAGGGGACCGCCCGGAGCATGGGGCTCGAGGTGTTCTAGGACGTTCGACCGACGAAGGGAGAGAGAAATGCCGAAACACGGAAAAACCTACCTGGAAGCACGGAGCAAGGTGAACAGGGAGGCAAAGTATTCTCTCGACGAGGCGCTGGACCTGCTGAAGGAGACGGCGCGGGCGAAGTTCGACGAGACGGTGGAGGTGGCGCTGCGCCTGGGGGTCGATCCCAAGTACCCCGACCAGCAGGTCCGGGGCTCCGTCGTGCTCCCGCACGGCACGGGAAGGTCCGTCCGGGTTCTCGTCTTCGCCAAGGGGGAGAAGGCGAAGGAGGCGCAGGAGGCCGGGGCCGATTTCGTCGGCGCCGAGGACCTGGTCGCAAAGATCCAGGGAGGCTGGCTCGATTTCGACAAGGCGGTGGCCACCCCGGACATGATGGGGGCGGTCGGAAAGATCGGGAAGATCCTGGGCCCCCGGGGGCTGATGCCGAACCCGAAGGTCGGGACCGTGACCTTCGACGTGGCGAAGGCCGTGCGGGACCTGAAGGGCGGCAAGGTGGAGTTCAAGGTCGACAAGACGGGGACCCTCCACGCGGGGATCGGGAAGGTGAGCTTCGGGAAGGACAAGATCCGGGAGAACTTCCTGACCTTCTTCGAAGCCATCATGAAGGCGAAGCCGTCCGCCGCGAAGGGGACCTACGTCCGGACGCTGGCCCTCTCGACGACGATGGGAGTCGGGGTGCGGCTGAACGCCAGCGTGCTGCAGGCGGACCAGAAATAGACGCTCTTTGAACCGTTGGGAAACTTCTTTTGTCAAAGACCGCGGGTTCACCGAAGGTGACCAAGGGGGCGGAACCGGTGTCGGGTCCGCCCGTCCCGCGCAGACAAGGGGAGCCGCAGATGCCGCTACCATGGCGAACGTTCTCGCGCGCGCCCTCTGCCTTTGACAGAGGTTTCGATAGCAGTCCAATCTTTTCGGGGAAAGGGGGCAAGCGCGAGTGAAAGACAAGAGCAAGGCGGATACCGTAGAGGCGTTGCGCCGCGCGATCGGGGCGCAGAAGGGCGCCGTCGTGGCGGAGTTCCGGGGCCTCACGGTGGCCGAGTTGACGGCTCTCCGGAAGAAGCTCCGCGAGGTCGATGCGGAGTTTCGCGTAATCAAGAACACCCTGATGCGCCTGGCGGCGAAAGGCCACGATTTCGGCAAGCTCGACGCGTTCTTCTCGGGCCCGACGGCCGTCGCGCTGACGCACGGCGACCCGGTGGCGCTGGCCAAGGCGATGAAGGATTTCGCCGCGGGAAGCCCGAAGATCCTTCTCAAGGCGGGATTCTTCGAGGGGAGGGTGCTCGGCGTAAAGGAAGTGGAGACCCTGGCGCAGGTGCCGCCGCGGGAGGTGCTGCTGGGGCGGCTGGCCGGGGGCCTCGCGTCGCCGCTTTCGCGCCTGGTGCAGGCGCTTTCCGGGCCCCAGCGAAAGCTGGCCTATGCGCTGCAATCCATTCATGACCAGAAAACCGCACAAGAAACCAAGGGATAAAGGAGAATCCGATGGCGACGATGACCAAGGAAGAATTCATCAAAATGGTGGAGGGATTGACGGTCCTCGAGCTTCACGACTTCGTGAAGGCGCTCGAGGACCGGTTCGGCGTGACGGCGGCGGCGCCGGCCATGGCGGTGGCGGCGGCCCCGGGAGCGGCTGCGGCAGCGGTGGAGGAGAAGACCGAGTTCGACGTGGTCCTGACCGGTTTCGGCAGCAACAAGATCCAGGTGATCAAGGTCGTCCGGGAAGTGACCGGACTGGGCCTGAAAGAGGCCAAGGACCTGGTCGAGGGCGTGCCCAAGCCGCTGAAGGAAGGGATCGCCAAGAAGGACGCCGGCGACTTGAAGAAGAAGATCGAGGAGGCGGGGGGCACGGCGGAAATCAAGTAGTTCCCGCAGCCATGGCGCGCTAGGGACGGGGGGCGGACCAACGCCCCCCCGGTTTCAACCATTGCCTGTATGCCCCGGGGTGAAGAGATGGCCTATCTGGATTACCGCAATCGAGTCAAACGGGTGGACCTGTCCAAGATCGACAAGGTTCTGGAAATCCCGAACCTGATCCAGGTCCAGCACGAGTCGTACAACGAGTTCCTGCAGCTGAACGTCCCGGTGGAGAAGCGCAAGGACAACGGGCTGCAGACCGTGTTCAAGAGCATCTTCCCGATCGCGGACTACAACGGCCGCGCGTCCCTGGAGTTCGTCTCCTACACCATCGGCGCCCCCAAGTGGAGCGAGGACGAATGCCGCGAGCGGGGGATGACGTTCGCCGCGCCGATCAAGGTGACCGTCCAGCTGGTCATCTTCGACGTGGACGAGAGGACGGCGGCGCGGACCATCCGGGACGTCAAGGAGCAGGAGGTCTTCTTCGGCGAGATCCCGCTCATGACGGAGCACGGCACCTTCATCATCAACGGCACCGAGCGGGTCATCGTCAGCCAGCTCCACCGCTCCCCGGGCGTCTTCTTCGAGCACGACAAGGGCCGGTCCCACGCCTCCGGCAAGGTCCTCTTCTCCGCGAGGATCATCCCGTACCGGGGATCCTGGCTCGATTTCGAGTTCGACCACAAGGACATGCTCTACATCAAGATCGACCGGAAGCGGAAGTTCCCCATCGCCGTGCTGCTGCGCGCGTTCGGCCGGACCACGGAGGAGCTGCTGCGCACCTTCTACGACGTGGAGGAGGTGTCCCTCGAGGGGGACAAGTGCTCGAAGGTGTTCCGCCCCGAACTGATGGTGGGCCTGAAGATGCCGGTGGAGGTCCGCCACCCGAAGACGGGCGAAGTGGTGTTCAAGAAGGGGGTCAAGATCTCCAAGAAGCGCGTGGAGCGCTTCTCGGAAGTGCCGTTCGGGCGGATTTCCCTGCCGGCGGACGACCTGCTCCAGAAGGTGAACGTGAGCGACGTCGCGGACCCCGCGACGGGGGAGATCCTTCTCGAGTGCGGGCAGCAGGTCACCGAGGAGGGACTCGCCCTTCTCCGGGAGAAGAAGGTCCCCTCGGTATCGGTCTTCTCGCTCGAGAACTCGGACCGCGCCATCTGGGACGGGCTCCTGACCGACAAGATCAAGACCCGCGAAGAGGCCCTGAAGGAGATCTACAAGAAGATGCGGCCCGGGGACCCTCCCACGAAGGAGGCCGCCGAGGCGCTCTTCGAGAACATGTTCTTCAACCCGGAGCGGTACAGCCTGTCCCGCGTCGGCCGGCTCAAGCTGAACCACAAGCTCGGGATCACGGAGGGGGACCTGGAGAAGACCGTCCTTCGCCAGGAAGACATCCTGCGGGTCATCCGGTACCTCATCGGCCTGAAGAACGGCGTCGGCGAGGCGGACGACATCGACAACCTGGGAAACCGCCGCGTCCGGACCGTCGGCGAGCTGATCGAGAACCAGTTCCGGATGGGGCTGGTCCGCGTGGAGCGGGCCATCCGGGAAAAGATGGGCCTGCAGGACATCGAGACCCTGATGCCCCACGACCTGATCAACGCGAAGCCGGTGTCCGCGGTCATCAAGGAGTTCTTCGGGTCGTCCCAGCTGTCGCAGTTCAT
>PQAK01000159.1 GCA_003105225.1 Deltaproteobacteria bacterium
CGGGACGATCCTCGAGAACGTGGGGATGGACACCGAATCGCGGCGGATCGACCTGGACGACGCGACGCTGACGGAGAATACCCGGGCCTCCTACCCCCTCTCCTCCATTTCCCGCGTCTCCTCCAACGGCGCGGTCGGGCATCCGAAGCACATCGTGATGCTGACGGCGGACGCCTTCGGGGTGCTCCCGCCGATCTCGTCGATGACGACCGACCAGGCGATGTACCACTTCCTCTCGGGCTACACGGCCAAGGTGGCGGGGACCGAACGGGGAATCGTGGAGCCGCAGGCGACCTTCAGCGCCTGTTTCGGCGCCCCTTTCATGGCCCTTCACCCATCCGTCTACGCAAGACTCCTCGGGAAGAAAGTCGCGAAGCACAAGGCCAAGGTCTGGCTGCTCAATACGGGGTGGACCGGCGGCCCGTACGGCACCGGGCGCCGGATGAGCATCGACCACACCCGGGCGATGCTGCGCGCCGCGCTCTCCGGAAAGCTGGACGGCGTCGAGATGCGCGAAGACCCGGTGTTCGGGCTCCGTATCCCGGCGAGCTGCCCGGGAGTGCCGTCCAAGGTCCTCGACCCGCGATCGACCTGGAAAGACCGCGCGGCCTACGACGAGACGGCGAGGGAGCTGGCCGGGATGTTCGACGAGAACTTCAGCCAGTACGCCGGGGAAGCGGGGCCGCAGGTCCGGGCAGCGGGAGTCCGCAAGCCGGGGTAACGATTCCGATGCTATAAGGGGTGACATGGGCCACAATGGGGCACGTGAAGCATCCCTGATGAAACGCGCAGCCTTCTGGTGCGCCGCCGGTCTCGCGGTCCTGCTGGGAACCGCCGCGGCGCTCGTGGCGCTGGCCGTTTATCGGCCGCAGCTTCTCCGGCCGATGGTGCAGCGGGCGCTGGCCCCGAGGGGCGGGAGCGCAACGCTTGCCGACCTGCGCCTGACGCTTTCCCCGCCGACCTTGACGTTATCGGGCCTCGCCATCGCCGGCCCGCCGAAGGAGGGTGAACTCCTGCGGCTGGATTACGCGCGGGTGGAATGGATCCCCGGCAGGTTCTCCCGTGAAGGGCCCTGGCTGCGGCACGTGGAGGCAAGGGGCCTGGTTTTCGAGCGCTCGCGGCCGAAGGAGACAACCGGCCCCCCCGACCTGACGCCGATCACCCGGATATTCGACGTCGAGGATTTGTCGCTGACCGACGCCAGGATCCGGATGGCGCTGCCCCAGGGAATCCTGGAAGCCGACGGCCTGCGAGTACGCCTGGCCCCGGGGGAAGGAGGGATCCGCAGTTTCATCGGGGAGGGGGAAATATCCTTCCGCCGGAACGGCTCCACGTTGGCACGGGGAAAGATTACCTCCCGGGGGAAGGTGACTCCCGGGCCGGCGATCGATGCCGACCTCGAACTGGCGGCTGCCCGCCTGGAACTGCCGTGGCTTTCCGGCGACGTAACCGGCCGGTCGACCTTTCACGTGACCCGGAAAAACTTCGAGGCCAGGGAGCTGAGCCTGTCCCTTCCGAACGCCCTCTTGCGTCCCGTTTCGGATGCGGTACGGCCCCTGGAACCGATACGCCTGAGCGCGGCGGGGAGCGCATCGCTGGATGGAAAGGAACCTGCCCTGGAGCTTCGCGGGCTGGACGTGGGGGGACTGCTGCGGGCGCGGGGCAGCTTCCGCGGCCCCGCGCTGGACGAGCTGTCCGGAGCGGCGGAAGGGGAAGTTCCCCGCATCGAGCGGGTCAAGGCGCTCCTGGGGTCCGCGCTGCCGGCCCGGCTGGCTGGCATGGAGATGACGGGCAGGCTTCCCTTCCGCATCGTGCTGTCCGTCCGGGAGAAAAAGCGAATGCTGGAGCTCGAACTGCTTCCGCGGGAGGTCCTGCTTTCCTTGCCGGACGCAGGGCTCCGCTGCCGCTTCGGAGGCACGCTCAAGGCCGGGAGCCCACTACAGGAGTGGCTTCGCGGCAGGGCTTCCGGGGACTGGAAGCTTTCGGCCCGGGCGGGCGACGTGCTCTATCAGGGCCGTGCCCTGCCCCTTGGAAAACTGGATGCCCGGGGAGCCGGGCGGGCGGCCGATGGTTCGCTTCGCATCGAAGGCGTCGACATCCGATCCGAAACCCTGGGCCGCGTGACCGGCGACCTCTCCATCCGCGACGGCAGTCCCGGCGGACAGATGAAGGGGGACGGCCTGCCGGCGGCCGCCCTGCTCTCTCTTGCGGAAGCCTTGACGGGACGCAAATGGAGCGGCTGGTCGCCCGCCGGGACGATCGACGTCGCCGCACGGCTCGAGCCCGCCGGGGGCGGCCCCCGGGTGACTTCCACGATCGGGTTTGACCGCGTCGGTTTCAGCTCCCCCGGCGGCGACGTGATGGGCAGCGCACTGGCCGGCAGGATCGGCCTCGAGGCACGGCTGGAATCCCGGCCCCGGCTTACCGCCGACGTGAACGTGGACCGGGGCGAAGCCCTCTGGGGCACGGTGTATCTCAACCTCGCTCAAAACGCCCTGGACCTTCACGCCGCGGGGACGCGGACGGCCCCCGGAGAGTACAAGGACCTCGCTCTGGACGGCGGCCTGGCGCAATTCGGGCGACTGAACCTCAAGGGAACGATACGGCGGTCGGGAGGAAGCTGGCGCCACCAGGGACAAGCCGTACTGAACGAGACGAGGCTTGGCCCCCTGTTCCGCACGCTCTTGACGGAGCCGCTGGCGACATCGCACCCCGACCTCGCGGCGCTTCGGATGGACGGGACCGCAGGGGTGGAGCTTTCTTTCTCCGGCTCGGAAAAAACGGCAGACCTCAAGGGGCGTCTCCGGCTGCGTTCGGTCGATGTGCGCCGGGAGGGGCAGCCGCCGCTCCTTTCCGGTCTCGAGCTCGACCTTCCGATCGAATACTCGCTGGGGGAGCCCGACCCGGGACGTCCCCGCCCGACCCAGGCCGCGGCATGGGGCCGTCTGCGCCTGAAAGAGCTTCGTGTCGCCGGGCAGGAACCGGGGCCCCTGGATATGCCCGTGGCATTGGTGCCCAACCGCCTCTATATCGAGGGCGCCATCGACGCATCCCTGTTCGGGGCGAAGCTGAACCTGCGGCGGATCCAGGTCGAGGAGCCGCTTTCCCCGGACTTCCGGGTCACCCTTGCCGCGCAGCTTTCCGGCCTCGATCTTGCGCGCATCTACGAATCGAAACCTCTCCTGGAGGGACACCTGGAAGGCGCCCTGGACCCTGTCCACATCGGCAGGGAACGGCTGACCGCCGTCGGCGACCTGACCGGGGAGCTGTTCGGAGGGAAGCTGGACGTGCGCAGCGTGACGGTGGAGCGGCCCTTCAGCCCGGGCCCGGAGGTCGGAGGCGACATCGATGTCGCCCTGCTCGACCTCGAACGGTTCTCCGAGGCGCTGGGGATCGGCCGCATCACGGGGCGCCTCTCCGGGTCCCTCAAGGGCCTGCGGATCGCCTATGGCCAGCCGGTTGCGTTTCATCTCAAAATGGAGTCGGTGCCGGTGGACGGGGTGACGCAGCTGGTGAGCCTCAAGGCGGTAAACTCCATATCGGTGGTGAGCACGGGGTCCGGATTGACCGGTGTGGGAACTTCCTTGTTGACGACGTTCTTCCGGGAGTTCCCCTACGCGAAGATCGGGTTCGAATCCGCTCTGAAAAACGACGTCTTCACCGTCCGGGGACTCATCCACGAAGACGGTGTAGAGTATCTCGTGAAACGGCGGTTGTTCTCCGGGATCAACGTGATCAACCGCAACCCGGACAACCGGATCGGTTTTTCGGATATGCTGGAGCGTGCGAAACGCGTGACCGGCGAACGCGCCCAATAAGGCAAATACGCCTTCCAGGACACAAGAAAGGAGACGTCATGCAGCGACCCGCACATCGATTCCGCCTTTCCATCCTGGCGGTCTTCGCCTTCATCGCGGCATGCATCACCGTGAACATTTACTTCCCGGCGGCCAAGGTGGAGAAGACGGCCGAAAAGATCGTGGACGAGGTCTACCAGGAGAAGAAGGTGCCCGCCCCCGCGGACCAAAAGGAAAAGCCCCAGTCGCTGAACGATGGAGGCGTGTCCGACGTCGTTGTCCGGCTTGCGCGGCTCGGGCCCGCGCCGGCCTGGGCCGAGGAAGCCACGACCGTGAGCAACGCGTCCATCCGCGCGCTGAAGGACCAGATCGGCGGGCGGCACCAGGAGCTGCTTCCCTTTTACCAGCAGGGCAAGGTGGGAATCACCAAGGACGGTTTTCTGGAGGTCCGTGGCACCGAAGGCCTGGCGCTGCCGCAGGTGGCGACCCTGAAACGGCTCGTCGACGCCGACAACGCCGCCCGGCGCCAGCTCTATGAAGAGGTTGCAAAGGCCCTCAACCTGAAGCCGGAGCAGGTGCCCCAGGTCCGGCAGATCTTCGCGAAACAGTGGAGAGACAAGGCGCAGTCCGGCTGGTGGGTGCAGGCCGACAGCGGCCAATGGACTCGGAAATAAAGCCGCAATGACCTTCCCCGGGCGGCAGATTAACGTCCCATTTCGGCCCGGAATCGGGTAAAATGCCATGGATCGCGTGAGGCACCCTCTTTCCTCGAAAAACAACGGGAGTCACCCTCGCCACCGGTAGAATCGATTCCACATTCTCGACAAGGGGGAAGATATGATCGAAGCGTATCGCAAAGAAGCGAACGAGCGCGCCAAGCTGGGGATCCCCCCGCTTCCGCTCAATCCGGAACAGACCGCAGGCCTGTGCAAACTGCTGCAAAAACCGCCCAAGGGGGAAGAGGCTTTCCTCCTGGCCCTGCTTTCGGATCGCGTTTCCCCGGGGGTCGACCCGGCCGCCAAGGTGAAGGCCGAGTTCCTGGCCGGCATCGTTTCCGGCAAGGTGAAATCCCCGCTGCTCCCCCCGAAGGACGCCGTCGCGATCCTGGGCACCATGCTGGGCGGCTATAACGTGGCCCCGCTGGTCGCCGCGCTCAAGAACAAAAAGCTCGCCGGCGACGCCGCGGCGGCGCTCTCCCGCATCACGCTCGTCTACGACGCGTTCGACGACGTGGCGGCATTGGCCAAGGCGAAGAACGAGGCGGCGCAAAACGTCATGAAATCGTGGGCCGAGGCCGAGTGGTTCACCTCGCGCCCGAGCGTCCCCGACACGATCAAGGTCAAGGTCTTCAAGGTCGACGGCGAGATCAACACCGACGACTTCTCCCCCGCCGGCGACGCCTGGAGCCGCCCGGACATCCCGCTGCACGCCCTGGCCATGGGCAAGACGCGCTTCAAGGGCGGCCTGGACACCATCGCCTCGTTCCGCAAGGAAGGCCACCGGGTCGCCTTCGTCGGCGACGTGGTAGGCACCGGTTCCTCCCGCAAGTCCGCCTGCAACAGCGTGCTGTGGCACATCGGCGAGGAGATCCCGGGCGTGCCCAACAAGAAGAC
>PQAK01000160.1 GCA_003105225.1 Deltaproteobacteria bacterium
CGGCATGGGGGTCTGCATCTTCAACAATGCCGCCATCGCCGCCAGGTATCTCCAACATCATCACGGTCTCGACCGGGTCTTCATCCTCGACTGGGACGTCCACCACGGCAACGGCACCCAGGACCTCTTCGAGGAGGACCCGCTGACGTATTTCTGCAGCTTCCACGAGCACCCGACCTTCTGCTTCCCGGGCACCGGAAGGAGGATGGAGCGGGGGAAAGGGGCGGGCCAGGGGGCCACCCTGAACCTCCCGCTGCGCCCGCACGCGGGGGACGCGGAGCTTGCCGAGCTCTTCGACCGGGACGTCCTCCCCGAAATCGACCGGTTCCGGCCGGACCTGATCCTGGTATCCGCGGGGTTCGACGCCCACAGCGACGACCCCATCGCCGACCTCGACCTGACCGAATCGTCGTACGACTACATGACCCGCGGGCTCTGCGAGGCGGCGGACCGGAACTGCGGCGGGAGGATCGTCTCCGTCCTGGAAGGGGGATACCACCGGCCCGCCTTCGCGTCGTCCGTCATCGCCCACCTCAAGGCGCTTCAAGGAAGGAACTGACAGGAGGCCTCCATGTTCGTCGGGAAGAGGATGACGGAAAAAGTGATCACGGCATCGCCGGAGGACACGCTCAAGCGGGCGGCGGACCTGCTGGCCGAGAACCGGATCCACCGGCTGCCGGTCGTCCGCGACGGCAAGCTCGTCGGGATCCTCTCCGACTCGGACATCCGCAACGCCGCGGTGCGGAATCCCGTCCCGGGAAGCCCCGACGCGGGTGGAAAGACCGTGGGGGAAGTCATGACCCGGGAGGTCATCACCGTGACCCCGTGGGACACGGTGGAGGACGCCGTGCTCATCCTGCAGAAGAAGCGGCTGGGGGCGCTCCCGGTCGTCGAGGGCCACCGCGTCGTCGGGATCCTCACCAAGGCGGACGTCCTGGCGGCCCTGATCGAGACGCTGGACCTCGAAGGGATCGGCGTCCGGATCGAGGTCTTCCTCCCCCGGGACTTCGCGGCGGCGCGGCGGCTGGTCGCGGTGATCGGCGAGAAAGGGATCGACGTTCGAAGTCTCGTCCTGGCGCCCCACCGCGACCGGTACATCGCGTTCCTGCGGCTGGTGACGATCGACGTGCAGGCCGTCAAGGCCACGCTGCGGGACGCCGGGTTCCAGGTTGCGGAGCTCGAGGATTATCTCGAGTAGGCCGGGAGCTCACCCGGGGATCCGGACATCGACCCGGTAATCCCTGCCCTCCCAGCGCCCCTCCTCTTTCCAGAAAAACGTGAACCGGATCGTACCCTTGCTCCCCGGTAGTACGGGGATATCGACGTATTCGATCCCCAACGCCGTCGATGCGGGGTGCGTGTCCTGCGAAGTTGCCCATTCATCGCGCGTCCAATGGAGAAGAAAGGGCGCCCCCGCCTGGATTCGAAGGGTATCCCCTTCCCGGACGGCGGGGACCTGGCGGTTATGCTTCCAGATTTCCCGGCGACTGCGGGTCCTTCCCTGGGGCAGGTAGCGTCCCGCAACCTCGGGGATGAGGTCGAATACCCTGCCGTCGCTCACCGACCGGAGCAGCTTGATGTACTCGGCATGCGCCCACATCAGCGGCCTGGCGGAACCGGTCGGCCGGCCGAGGAACATATAGAGGTCCGGCCGGTCGGGCTCGTCCCAAACCTGTTCTGCCAACAGGCCGGTCGGGGAAGCGAACCCTTCCATCGCGTGGAGATGAGGCCGCGGGTCCCGTCCCGCGGCCAGTTCGTAATGCCCCCGCTCCCCCGTGAGGAGCGGCCAGGCGCGCCCCTTCCCGAACCCTTCGAAGGGCCCTCCGTCCCCCCTCTGGCCGTACCCGTCGTGGTTGTACCTTCGCCAGCAGGACCCATACGGCGTATCCACCTTGAGAACGGCATCCAGGACGCGCACGGAATCCAAGACGACCGGGTCGGCGGCGTCGCGGATCCCGTAACGGACCAGTTCCAGGAAGCCCCCGTCCACGATCTCCTTCGCCGGGAACCTCCAGGAGGTTCCCGGCGGCCGGTTGGCGAGGGCAAGGAACCCGCGGTTGGGATCCTCGTTGGGGCACGGGTTGCCGATGTCGACGGGAAGGATTCGGATGAAATGCCGGGAGATCCCCCGAACGAGCGTTCCTTCCGTGGTCGCCATCCACGCTTCGACGTGACTTTCTAGGAAGTCGGCGTAATCCTCCAGAAAACCGGCCGAAGCCGCATCTCCCCTCTCGCGGGCGAAGGTCGCCGCGCAAAGGAGCGCTGCGATATTGGAGGCGATCGTGGAGGGCGAATAGCCTCCCGCCTCTTCCCACCGCTCCTGCTGGGTCGCCGGACCGTGGAGAACCAGGTACCGGGCCGCTCTCATCACCATCGGGTAGGGATCGAAGTTCCCGAGATCGCCTTTGCGGAGGAGGCGCCATGCAAGCAGGATGGGAAAGGCCACTTCGTCAAGCTGAATGCCCTTCCAGTACGTTTCTCCGTCGATCCAGAAGTTCTGGGAGAATCCCCCGTCCTCGTGCTGGCTGACGGCCAGGTAGATCAGCGCGCGCAGGGGCGACTCGGTGTTCCCCGCGGCAAGAAGCCCCGTAGCCGTGTTGACCAGGTCTCTCGTCCAGACGAGGTGATAGCCGCCCCGGTCCCTGTCGTCCTTCGCTTCGCCCCACGGGATGGACAGGGAGGCGATGAAGGCGCCGGGAAACGTCTTGTCTTCATGGGCCAGGAGAAGACTGTAGCTCCCGTGGTAAAGGTCCCCCCCGTCGCCCGAAACCCGGTCGAGAGGGAGGATCGGCCGACACGACCGGTTCCATTGGTCGGCGTACCGTTCCAGGTGCGCGGCGAACGGGATTGCGAGAGACTCCAGCAGCGTCGTCACCGCGTTGTGCAGTCCGTCGCCGAAGGCCAGCCCCAGGGTAAACTCCCTGCTGCCGTCCAGGGCCAGCTCGCCGGTGAGAGCCAGGTTCCCGTCGAGGGCCTTTTCGAATTCCCAATCCATCCGGAAGTTGCCCGCAAGGTCCGTCCATCCGTCGCTTTTCCCCACGTAGCCGCAAGACAGGCGCGAGAAGGGAACGGTGGCGGCCAGCGCGAGCCAGGCCCCTTCTTTCTCGGCGGTCAGGATACGCCTGCCCGCGAATTCCGCCACGAAACCGTTGTTCCCCCATCCTCCCACGCCGAGGTGAGGGGCGCACAGCGCGTAGAACCGAAGACGGTCCAGGAACGGATCCTCGCCCGACAGTTTCGTATTCAGGAGGAGGCACGGCAGGTGGGGGTCGGATATCACCTCCTTGACGATGGAATAGCGTCCTTGCGGATCGGAATTGGTGATCCGGTACCCCAGGACGTGACGGGAGAGGCGTTCCGTCCGGGAACGGAGATGGCGTTTTTCCTCGTGAAACAGGGCCTCTCCATCGGTGACGAGGTACTGGAGGTCCCGGAGCTGCGGACGGTCCACCGTCGGGTAGTAGACCTCGGTGACGATGCCGTTCCAGATCGTGAACCAGATCTTGCTGGAACTTGCGTAGGCCGTGCCGATCCCGTCCTTGTCGCCGTGGGTCCACCGCGGGGGGATACCCGGCCGTCCGAAAGCATCCCCGCGTTCGGGATCAAGCCCCATAACGGGTCCTTTCGGTCTTCGGCAGTTTATTGGAGCACATCCCATTATAATAAATCATGAGGAGACGAATCCCGGTCCCATGGGGGGCCAACGCAGCGGGGGACACATCAACTTTCGAAAGGAGGACCCTTCATGGAACCGAACCCGCTGAAAGGCCAGCCGGCCCTCGTCACCGGGGCCAACTCCGGCATCGGTTGCGCCGTGGCGAAGGCCCTCGCCGCCGCGGGCGCTCCCGTCGTCGTGAATTACGTCGTGGATCCCGCCGCCGCTGACCGGGTTGTCGACGAAATCCGGTCGTCGGGGGGCCAGGCCATGGCGATCCAGGCCGACGTCGGCCGGGAGGACCAGGTGCAGTCCATGTACCGCAAGATGTTCGAGGCCTACGGCACCATCCACATTCTCGTGAATAACGCGGGGCTCCAGAGGGATGCCGCCTTCGTCGAGATGACCCTGCACGACTGGGAATTCGTGCTCTCGGTCAACCTCACCGGCCAATTCCTGTGCGCACGCGAGGCGGCGCGGGAATTCCTCCGCCGCGGCGTGGCCCCGGAGGTCTCGTGCGCCGCGGGGAAGATCCTCTGCATGTCGTCCGTCCACGAGGTGATCCCCTGGGCGGGGCATGTCAACTACGCCGCCTCCAAGGGCGGGGTGATGCTGCTGATGAAATCCCTGGCGCAGGAGCTGGCCCCCCACCGCATCCGCGTCAACAGCCTCTGTCCCGGCGCGATCCGGACGCCCATCAACGTTTCCGCCTGGTCCACGCCCGAGGCGCTTGCCAATCTCCTCACCCTGATCCCTTACGGCCGCGTGGGAGACCCGGAGGACATCGGCCGCGCCGCCGTCTGGCTCGCATCCGATGCATCCGATTACGTGAACGGGACGTCCCTTTTCATCGACGGCGGCATGACGCTTTTCCCCGGGTTTTCCACGAACGGGTGAAACGCCGCCGTCCTTTACGGGTTCGTCTCCGGGCCGAGGATCACCTGGACGAACCCCGCAGGCCGGATCCACTTTGAGAATGCCGCCTGCACCTGTTCCGGCGTGGTCTCCAGGTACCGCTTCGCCGCCCGGAGCGGCTCGTCCAGCGGCAGGTCGTCCTGCGACAGGCGGAGCAGTTCCCCGGCGATCCCGTCCACGCTCGATTCGGAGAGGGATATCCCCCGAACCAGGAGCGCCTTCGCCTGCAGGAGCTCTCCCGGGGAAACCGGGCTCTCCTGCATCTCCCGGAGATTGCGCTCCACGATGGCGCGGGCCTTCGACACGTCCGGAGGATCGCAGCCGTAGAAGACCGCATAGGTCCCGCGGGTCTTCCCGGCATCGAGCACCGCTTCCACGACGTAGACCAGTCCCGCCTCCTCGCGCAGGTCGCGATACAGCCGGGTGGAGTAAAACGCGCCCGCGAGTACATGCGTGCCTACCTGCAGGGCGTAGTAATCGGGGTGAGAGCGCGTCAGCCCCAGCGTCTCCGCGAGCGTCACCTCGTCCTGCACCCGGCTCGCATCCGGGATCGCCGCGGCTGCGGGAGCGTTGTCCGGCACGGGCGGGGGATCGGTCCCGGGCCGCGGCCCCGCCGATTTCCACCCCTCGAAATATTTCCCGATGACCGCTTTCGCGCGATCGACGGTCACGTCTCCGATGACGACGATGGTCGTCATGTCGGGGCGGAAGACATTGTCGTGGTAAGCACGGACGTCGTCCAGGGACAGGCTCCTCACGGTGGCGGGCGTCGCCTGCCGCAGCATGGGATCGCCGGCCGGATAAAGCCGCGCCCGCAAAATCCGACGGGAGAGATGGGACGGGCTCTTGAGCTCCCCCTCGACCGAGCCCGCCGTCGCTTCCCGCACGGTCCGGAACGCCGCCTCCGGAAGGGCCGGCCGAAGCAGGTTCTCCGCGAGGAGCTCGACTCCGCGTTCGAATCCTTCCGTCGGAACCCTCAAGAAAAAGCTCGTCCCCGCCGACGCGGTGGCCGCAATGTTGTCCAGCGCCTCCTGGAAGGCGAGCCTGTCCAGAGCAGCCGTGCCGTACGGGAAGAGGTTCTCCAGGATGCGGTCGATCCCTTCCTTCCCCTCCGGCGCCTGCAGGCCGGCGTTGCTCCGGACCCTTCCGGAGACGATCACCGTCCTGCTGATGGTCTCCGGCTGGACGATCAGGCGCAGGCCGTTCTCCAGCGTGACATCGGCAGGCTTCACCCGCAATGCGGGAACCGCAGGCGCTGCCGTCACCTCCTTCGCCCAGGCGGGGAGACGAGCCTGTTTCGACGGACGCCGTGCAAACGACTCCCCGCCCCGGAATCCTTTCGTCGAGACCGGCGCTCCCGACGGCCGCGGCGTCAGCAAAGCCGTTACGGCGGTCGCGTTCACGAGGTACTCCCGGGCGACGCGGTTGACGTCCGCCGCCGTGACCTTCCGGATCGCCTCGATATCGTCGTCCGGGGAGTTCCGCCCCTCGACAGCGAGCGCCTGGGACCATGCCGCGGCAAGCCCCTGCACCGAGTTCTTCCGGAACTCGGCGTCGGCGATCTCGCGCCGCTTCGCCGCCTCCACGAGGTCCGGCGGGATGCCGTTGCGCGCATACCCTTCGAGGATCTCCTTCATTGCGGCGACCAGCACGGCCCCGTCTCCCCCCCGGGGGAAAGCGGCCGCTGCATAGCCGAATGCCGCCTTCGGGAAAGCCTCCCCGTCAAACCCCGCCGAAAGCGCCTTCCCTTCCGGCACCAGCGCATAGAGGTTCCCCCGCGGGCTGTCCAGGACATCCGCCAGGATCTGCCCGGAGGCGAAGTCCGGGCTTTCGAACCCCGGCAGGCGGTACGCGACGGCGGCCATGCCGTTCGGCATGTCGGTATCGAGCTCGATGAGGCGGGGCGCAAGCGGCTTCAGGCGGACCTCGGGCCGAGCGGGGACGCGGCGGCGCGGGATCGCTCCGAAATGTCGCTTCACCGCCGCGAGCGCGCGGCCGGGATCGACATCCCCCACGACGACGAGAATCGCGTTGTTCGGCCCGTACCAGTCCTTGTGGAATTTCTTCAGCATCGCCCCCGTCGTCTTCTGAAAGGATGGGCGGGTTCCCAAGGCGTCGTGGGCATAGGGCGTGCCCGCGAACAGCGCGGCGAGAAGACGGGTGTAGAAGACGTATTCGGGATCGGACAGGTCCTGCGCCACCTCCTGCTCGATCGCCCCGCGCTCCTGCCTCCAGAGTTTTTCCGCGTCGAGGACGGCCCGCATCCGGATCGACTCGATTCGCAGCGCGGTCTCGAGGGCATCGACGGGGACGGTAAGATAATATTGCGTCACCGCCTGCTGGGTGTCTGCGTTGAATTCCCCTCCCAGCAAAGCCACGATGGTGGAGAGCTGGGATGCGGAGAGCCCCGGGCTCCCCCGGAACATCATGTGCTCCTGGGCGTGGGCCATCCCGGGGAATCCTTCCGGCGCCTCGTTCGAGCCTGCGAGGTAATTGACCTCCGTCGTCACGACCGGGGCCAGCGCGTTCCGTACAATGACGACGCGGAGTCCATTCGGGAGGGTTGCGCGGACGACCTCCCCGTTCGCAGAAGCCATCGCGGAGACCGCTGCGAATAGCAGCGCCGCGGCGGCGAAAAATGCGATCCCCGTGGGTTTCAGACGCATGGTGTTTTCTCCTTATGGGATCTTCACGCGGGTTCCTGCGCGGCGATACGATCCCGCAGCCCCCGGACGGTGCGGGCAAGGCCGACCGGCCCGTCCACACGGAGCGCCCCGGGGACCCGGACCCCGTCCCCCACGGCAACCGCCGTCCCCCGCTTTGTGATCACCCAGCGCATCGCCACGGCGTCGTTTTCGTCGTCGCCGGCATAGAAGATCCGATCCTCGGATGGATCGAGCCCGAGGATCCTGCAGAGCCTCCGGACGCCGAAGGACTTGTTCACCGAAGGGAAAAACTGCACCTCCGCCGCGGCGGAGCCCTCGTAGACCCGGATCCCCGGGCGTTTTTTCAGGTCCCGCAGGAGGGGAAACAGCATGCAAAGCGCCTCGGGCATGACGCGGCGAAAATGCACCGCGACGGACCATCGCTTGTCCTCCAGGTCCACCCCGGGAAATGCCCGGATTCTCGTCATCTCGGGAAGAACGGCCTCCCGCGCCTCTTCCAATCTCTTCTCCGCCTTCTCCCCCGGGCGGATCCGGTGCCCCCCCGGCAGGCGCCATTCCAGTCCGCTCCCCCCTCCCAGGAAGAGGGCCGGGACCGGAATCCGGGGAGCCAAGTCCTCCAGGGAACGGCTCGAAAGGACCGCCACCCGGTTCCGGGAATCCGCGGCAAGGGATTTCAGCAGCGACAGGGACTCGGGGTGAAGCCGCGCGGCGTTCCGGTCGGGAACCAGGGGGGACAGGGTCCCGTCGAAGTCGAATATCCACAGCCTCAAGGAGCCGCCTTCGCGTTTCACCTCATCCCGCCCCGCGCTCATCCTGCAGCTTTCCGCGCTTGCGCATCCCGGCCGCATCCAGCAGCATGCGCCCGGCCCACCGGTAGACGTTGAACTCGCGGATGAGGCCCCGCATGATCCGCATCCGGTCGCGCTGCTCGGTCGCCGGCATGGTCAGCGCCACGTGCAGCGCGGCGGCGCACTGGTCGATGTCGTACGGGTTCACGATCAGGGCCTCGGGCAGCTCGCGGGACGCGCCCGTGAACCGGCTCAGGATCAGCACCCCCCGCTCGTCGTCGCGCGACGCAACGAACTCCTTCGCCACCAGGTTCATGCCGTCGTGCAGGCTGCTCACGCAGCAGACGTCCGCGGCCCGGAAGTGCTCGTAGACGTCGGGCGGCTCGTGGTGCTCCACCTTGAGCAGGATCGGCGGCGGATCCCCGTTCGCAAATCGGGCGTTGATCTTACCGGCCAGCTCCCGGACACGGGCCTCGAACTCCCGGTACTCCTCGATCGCGGAGCGGCTGGGGGCCGCGATCTGGATGAAGCTGAATTTCCCCACCCATTGCGGCTGCATCTCCAGCAGCCGCTGGATCGCGAGGAACCGCTCGACGATCCCCTTCGTGTAGTCGAGGCGGTCCACTCCGATGCCGACGAAATGGTCCGGCGGAAGATGGTTCCGGCCGCGCACGTCGGCGCGGCACTCCTCCACGGGCTTACGGGTCAGGTCCTCGGGGGGCGGCCACTCGATGGAGATGGGATACCGCTTGACGGCCGTGGACTTTCCGCCGTAGGTGACTTCGAACGTTTCCCGGTCCACCCGCGCCTCCAGCAGCCGGTCCACGGTGTCGAGGAAGTTGTTGCAATGGAACCGGGTGTGGAAACCGAGGATGCTGCTGCCCAGGAGCCCGTCGAGAAGCTCCCCGCTCCAGGGGCAGATGGCGAACGCCTCCGGGTTCGGCCAGGGGATGTGCCAGAAGGTGATGACCGTGGCCTCGGGCAGACGGTTGCGGATCATCCGCGGCAGGAGGGCGAAGTGATAGTCCTGCACCAGGACGATCGGGTCCGGGGTCCTGGCCTCCTCGACGACGGCTTGGGCGAATTTCCGGTTCGCCTCGATGTACTGCTTCCGGTCGCCGGAGCGGAAGGTCGGGCGGACGTGGGCGATGTGGCACAGGGGCCACAGCCCCTCGTTGGAGAACCCGAAGTAGTAGCCCGCCTCCTCCTCGGGCGTCAGCCAGACGCGGCGGAGGTTGTAGGCCGGCTTGGCCGGAGGCACGGCGACGCGGTCGCCGGCATCCACCGCCTCGCGGTCCGCCGCTCCGCTGCCGTGGGCGATCCACGTCCCCGAGCAGGCCCGCATGACCGGCTCCAGCGCCGTGACCAGCCCGCTCGCGGGGCGCGACACCTCGAGGCGGCCGTCGCGCCGGACGTGGAGGTACGGCTCCCGGTTGGACACGACCAGGATGTCTTCGCCCCGCAGGTCGTTGCGCAGGATGGCGCGCAGGGCGTCCGGGGACCACGTGACCTGGCTCTCGTCCCGCGCCCGGTATTCCGCCTCCATGTCCCGGATCAACGTGCGCAGATCGCCGGCGATCGGATGGAGCTCCGGCATGGGGAGGGGAGGTTCCTCGGCGGCCGGCCGGAACAGCCACTCTCCCCGCATCAGGGCGCGGACGCCCCTTACCCAGCCGCGCCAGCTCAGCTCCGCGATCACGACCGTGATCAGCGAGACGACCGCGCCGAGGCCGATGAAGAAATAGAAAACGTACCGCTTCGTCTCCTCGCTGCGACGCTGCACGAAGCTCATGTCGTGAACCAGGATGAGACTGCCGAGCAGGGCGCCGTTGTCCTCGATCCCGGCGACCGCCACGTGCAGCGGCCCCTTGCCGCTCTGGAGCAGTTTCCGCTCGGAGTCCGCGAACCGGCCCAGGTCCTCGCAGCCGATCTCCACCGGGAACGTCCGGGTCGCGATCCGCGCCCCGCCCGACGCGCCGCAGAACCCGAGCGCATAGAGCCGTTCGTCCTGGAGGACATCGTTGAACAGCCGGAGCGTCTTGGCCCTCGACCCGCTTCTCAGCGATTCCTGGAGCGAATCGTGGATGGCGCTGGCGATCAGGTTCGAGCGCATGTCCATGTCGTGGACGAACCACCGCAGCGTCAGCCGGTCCACCAGCGGCACGACCGCATAGGCGATGGCCGCCAGGACAAGCACCAGGGGAAGGATGAAGCGAAACGACAGTCGCATGGCCGCCACCTCCGCCGGAGCTTTCCGGCGCCCCGGAGGGCCCCTCCGCTCAACGCTTTCCGGGGCCGTCGCCGGTTTGCGGAAGATTCACCTCGGGGGAGAACAGGAGTTGCGGCGGCACTCTCTGGGCGCCCAGGATGCCCACCAGCAGCTCCAGCCCCTCCGAGACGACGCGCAGCTCGCGCCCGGAAAGCCCCTCGAGCCCCTGGAGAAGGAGTCCTTGCGCGACGGCGGGAGACCGGTCCACGATCGCCTTTCCCTTGACGGTCAGCTTCACGTCCACGACCCGGTGGTCTTCCGCCGACCGGTAGCGGGCGGCCAGGCCCTTGGATTCCAGCCGGTCCAGGATCCCCACGACCGTGGAAGGATGAAGGTACATCCGGCGGGCCAGGTCGGACACCCGCGTCGGCGCCGCCTCCGAGAGCACCTTGATCGCCCAGAGCTGCGGGCCGGTCAAGCCCCCCACGCGCTGCGCTCGGTTCGAGTAGCCGTGCACCGCCTGGATCACCCGGCGCAGGTTATCGAACACCCCCGCAATGACATCTTTTTTCGCCGTCGGCATGCCACGCCCTCCCCCCGGAACCGTTCCGGGTTGAAAAACCCGCGCCGAATGCTTAGAATACCAATCATTGGCATAGCAATTATAATCGAATCGGGATCCGGCGGCAATGCCGGATCGGGATCGGAATCCCCATGAAGCCGCCGGAAGGATCCGCAACGCCGCTCCGGGGAACGGGATGGATCGCCCGGGCAAGGGACCGGGTCAACGGGACGATTTCCCGATGGCCGGCGCAACTGCGCCTGATGCTGCTGAGCATCGCGGTGGGGGTCGTCGCGGGGATGGGCGCGATCCTCTTCGACCGCCTGCTCGCACTCGCACTGGGCCGGCTGATCTATCCCCACACCGGGTACCTGGAACCCGGCGCGGGCGCCCCGTCGGACCTCGTGGCCCGGATGGCCTCGATCCATTCCTGGTGGTTCCTCCTGATTCCGGCCCTGGGGGGCCTGGTCTCGGGGCTGCTCGTCTATTCCATCGCCCCGGAAGCGGAGGGGCACGGAACCGATGCGATGATCGAATCGTTCCACCAGCGGGGAGGCCATATCCGGAAGCGGGTTCCCTTCGTGAAAATCCTGGCTTCCGCACTCACGATCGGAAGCGGCGGCTCGGCCGGAAAGGAAGGCCCGATCGCGCAGATCGGGTCCGGCTTCGGATCGTTTTTCGCCTCGGCATTGAAGCTCAAGCCCCGGGAGCGCCGGATCCTCGTCCTGGCGGGAGCGGCGGGAGGCATCGGCGCGATCTTCCAGGCCCCGCTGGGGGCCGCCCTGTTCGCGCCCGAAGTCCTCTACCGGGAAACGGAGTTCGAATACGAGGCGATCCTGCCCTGCGTCATCTCCTCGATCATCGCTTACGCGGTCTACACCCAGTTCTACAAAGGCGGGGCGCTCTTCTTCCCGGGGCCGGTGGAATTTT
>PQAK01000161.1 GCA_003105225.1 Deltaproteobacteria bacterium
ACGACAGCCGCGGGGCGAACTTGTCCACGGGAATCCCCGCGTCGATGCCCGCCTGGACGTAGGCGATCCCGTCGGCGAGGGTGAAGGCCAGCTCCTGGACCGCCGTCGATCCCGCCTCCCGGATGTGGTACCCGCTGATGCTGATCGTGTTCCACTTCGGCACGTCGTCGGAGCAGTACGCGAGGATGTCGGTGATGATCCGCATCGACGGCTCGGGGGGGAAGATCCACGAGTGCTGGGCGATGTACTCCTTGAGGATGTCGTTCTGGATCGTCCCGCCGAGCTTGTCGAAGGGGACCCCCTGCTTCTCCGCGACGGCGAGGTACATCGCGAAGACCATCGCCGCGGGGCCGTTGATCGTCATCGAGGTGGTGACCTCGGCGAGCGGGATCCCGTCGAAGAGGATCTCCATGTCCTTGAGGGAATCGACCGCGACGCCGCACATCCCGACCTCCCCCTTCGCGCGGGGGGAATCGGAGTCGTAGCCCATCAGCGTCGGGAAATGGAACGCGGTCGAGAGCCCGGTCTGCCCCTGCTCCAGCAGGTATTTGAACCGGGCGTTGGTGTCCTCCGCCGATCCGTAGCCCGCGAACTGGCGCATCGTCCACAGCCGGCCCCGGTACATCGACGCCTGGACGCCTCGGGTATATGGGTATTCCCCGGGGAAGGAGAGCTCCCTGCCGTAATCGAACGCCTCCAGGTCGTCGGGGCAATAAAGGGCCGCGATTTCCTCGTCCGACACCGTGGAGAACCGGGTAAGGCGCTCAGGCGAACGGGAAAGCGTTTTTTGCAGGCTCCCCTTCTCCCACTGTTTCCTGTCTTCCGCGATTTTCCGGACTTTCTTCCTGTCGTACACGCTTCATCCTCCCCGCGGATGGGTGCTCACCGCTCCACGCCGACACGGGCATCGACGCCCTTGGCGTAGTAATGTTTTACCTCCCGCATCTCCGTCACGAGGTCCGCGATGTCGACCACCGGCTGCGGAGCCCCCCTGCCCGTGAGGACGAGCTCCATGCCCGACGGCTTGTTCCGCAGGACCTCCACGATCTCCTCGACGGGGAGCAGGCCGAAGTCGGCCGCGCAGTTGATCTCGTCGAGTACCACGATATCCGCCTTCCCGTCCGAAATGATCTCCTTGGCGAGCTTCCACCCTTCCTGCGCCAGGCGGACGTCTTCCGGGTCCGGCTGTTTCCGGTTCACGAAAGTGTCCCTGCCGGCCTGATGGATTTCCACGAAGGGGGCCAGCATCCGGACGCCCGCGAGCTCGCCGTAGTCGATCCATCCCTTCATGAACTGGATGATCTGCGTCCGCAGCCCGTGGCCCGCCGCGCGGACCGCCAGGCCGAGGGCGGCCGTGGTTTTCCCCTTCCCGTCGCCGGTGTAGACCTGCACGTATCCCTTTCCGATGGCGCCCGGCTGCATGTCCCTCCTACCTCACGAGCGACCGCGAGACGACGATCCGCTGGATTTCGGACGTCCCCTCGTAGATGGTGGTGACCTTGATGTCGCGCAGGTGCCGCTCCACGGGGTACTCCCGGATGTAGCCGTAGCCGCCCAGGACCTGGACCGCGTTCTGGCAAGCCCGGTTCCCCGCCTCGGAGGCGAAGACCTTGGCCATCGACGCCTCCCTCGTGTACGGTTTCCCCTGCTCCTTCATCCAGGCGGCGCGGTACGCCAGAAGCTGGGCGGCCTCCAGCCCGGTCGCGGCGTCTGCCAGCATCCACCGGATCGCCTGGAACCCGGAGATCGGCTGCCCGAACTGCCTGCGGTCCTGCGCATATGCAGCCGCCGCGTCCAGCGCCGCGCCGGCGATCCCGATCGCCTGCGAGGAGATGCCGATGCGGCCGCCGTCCAGCGCGGCAAGCGCGATCTTCAGGCCTTCCCCAAGTCCGCCCAGGAGATTCCGCTTCGGAATCCGGCAGTCGTCGAAACTCATCGATACGGTGTCGGAGCCTTTCAGCCCCATCTTGCGCTCGGGCTTGCCGACCGTGAACCCCGGCGTTCCCGGCTCGACGAGAAAGGCGCTGATCCGCTTCGGATCCTTCTGCGTGACCGCCATGACGATCGTGACGCCCGCATGGCTGCCGTTGGTAATGAACATCTTGCTGCCGTTCAGGACATACCGGTCGCCGTCCTCTACGGCGGTGGTGGCAAGCCCGCCCGCGTCCGACCCCGCCCCGGGTTCCGTCAGCGCGAACGCGCCCAGGCCGATGCCGTAAGAGGCAAGCCCCGGAAGGTACTTCCTGCGCTGCTCCTCGGACCCGAAGCGCCAGATCGCCTCCCCGACCATGTTGGTGACCGCCATCCCGACGGCCGTGGAGGCGCACCCTCCGGCCACTTCCCGCAGCGCGATGTTGTAGGCGACGGCGCCGGCCTCCGACCCGCCGAAGGACGCCGGGTAGAGCATCCCGAGAAGCCCGAGCCCGGCCAGCTGCCGCAGGTTGTCCTCGGGGAAGCGGCTATCCTCGTCGATCTCGGCGGCCTTGGGCGCAAGTGTTTTCCGGGCGAGCGACCGCACCATCTCCTGGACCTGCTGCTGCTCGTCGGTCAGTTCGAAGCGCATCCCCCGTCAGTCCTTCAACAGCGCCGAGGAGATGACCAGCCGCTGGATCTCCGAGGTGCCCTCGTAGATCTCGGTGATCTTCGCGTCCCGGAAGTGCCGCTCCGCGGGGTATTCCTTGATATAGCCGTAGCCGCCGTGGATCTGGATCCCCTTGACGGCGGCGCGCATGGCGGCTTCCGAGGCGTACAGCTTCGCCATGGCCGACTCCTTCGAATGCCGCGCCTTGCGGTCCTTGAGCCACGCCGCCCGGTACGCCAGGAGCCTCGCCGCATCGATCTCCGTGGCCATGTCCGCCAGCATCCACTGGATCGCCTGGAACTCGGCGATCGGCTGGCCGAACTGCTTGCGCTCCTTGGCGTAGGAAAGCGCATCCTCCAGGGAGGCCCGGGCGATGCCGATCGCCTGCGAGGCGATCCCGATCCGGCCGCCGTCGAGCGTGCTCATCGCGATCTTGAACCCGTCCCCTTCGTTTGCCAGCCGGCACGAAGCGGGAAGCTTCACGTCCTCCAGGATGATGGAGGCGGTGGGCGAGGCCTTGATTCCCATCTTTGCCTCATGTTTACCGACGGATACCCCTGGCAACTTCATGTCAAGGATGAAGGTGGAGATTCCCTTGTGCTTCTTCTCCTTGTCCGTCATCGTGAAGAGGATGCAGAAATCGGCCTCAGGCGCGTTCGTGATGAAGTTCTTCGTCCCGTTGACCACGTAATGGTCGCCGTTGCGCACCGCCGTCGTCTTCTGGGATCCGGCGTCCGATCCCGCCCCGGGCTCGGTCAGACCGAAGCATCCCAGTTTTTTCCCCGAAGCCAGCGGGACCAGGTACTTCTTCTTCTGCTCCTCCGTCCCGAATTTCAGGAGCGGGTCGCAGACCAGGGAATTGTTCACCGACATGATGACGGCGGAGGAAGCGCAGGCGCGCGCGATCTCCTCCATCGCGATCACGTAGCAGATGTTGTCCATCCCGGCGCCGCCGTATTCCTCCGGCACCGCGACCCCCATGAGGCCCAGCTCCCCCATCTGCTGCACGAGCTCCCCGGGATAGCGGCCCGTTTCGTCCAGCTCGGCGGCCTTCGGCAGGACCTCCTTCTGCGCGAAGCTCCGTGCCATCTCCTGGATCATCCGCTGCTCTTCCGTCAGGTCGAAGACCATTTCGTTCTCTCCCCGGCTGGTTTTCTCTTCGCGTCGCCGCCTATTTCCCCGTGAAGACGGGCTTTCTTTTTTCCAGGAAGGCCGTCATCCCCTCGACCCGGTCATCGGTCGAGAAGCCGACGGCGAACACGTTGGCCTCCAGCGCGCAGGCGTTGGACAGGTCGAGGTCCAGGCCCCGGTTCATCGCCATCTTCGCCGTGCGTACCGCGATCGGCCCCTTGGAGAGGATCTTCGCCGCCATCTCGCGCGCCGCGTCCATCAGGCCGGCCAGCGGGACGACGCGGTTGACCAGCCCGATCTCGTAGGCCCGCTGGGCGGTAATCATCTCGCCGATAAGGACGAGCTCCTTGGCGAGGTTCCTGCCGACGAGCCGGGGAAGCCTCTGGGTGCCGCCGTACCCGGGGATGATGCCCAGGCCGACTTCGGGCTGGCCGAATTTCGCCGTGTCGGCGGCGATCAGGATGTCGCACGCCATCGCCAGCTCGCACCCTCCTCCCAGCGCGTACCCGTTCACGACTCCGATCACGGGCTGCGGAAGCCGCTCGATCCGCTCCAGGACCCCCTGCCCGAACAGGCCGAACTCGAACGCCTCCAGGGTGGTGAATTTCCGCATCTCGGAGATGTCGGCGCCCGCGACGAACGCCTTCTCCCCCGCGCCGGTCAGGAGGACCACCCCCACATCCTTCCGGGAGGCGATGTCCTCGAAGACGGCGGAGAGCTCCCGCATGGTCGCGGGGTTCAGGGCATTGAGCGACTTGGGGCGGTTGATGGTGACCGTTGCGATGCCTTCTGAAAAGGAAACGAGGAGATTGGCGTATTCCATGTCTGCCTCCCTTACGCCTTCCGGTAGTCGTAGAAGCCGCGCCCGGTCTTCTTGCCCAGGTACCCGGCCTCCACGTATTTTTTCAGCAGCGGGCAGGGCCGGTACTTGGGGTCGCCAAGCCCTTCCTGCAGCACCTTCAGGACCTCGAGGCAGGTGTCCAGGCCGATGAGATCGGCCAGCGCCAGGGGTCCCATCGGGTGGTTCGCCCCCATCCGCATGATCGCGTCGATGTCCTCGGCCTTCCCCACCCCTTCCATCAGCGCGTAGACCGCCTCGTTGATCATCGGCATGAGGATCCGGTTGGCGATGAACCCCGGGTAGTCGTTCGCGGGCACCGGCTCCTTGCCCAGGCGGCGCGCAAGCGCCATCGTCGCGTCGAACGTCTCCTGCGACGTCTGCAGCCCCCGGATCACCTCGACCAGCTTCATCAGGGGCACCGGGTTCATGAAGTGCATCCCGATGACCTTTCCGGGCCGCCGGGTGACCGACGCGATTCCCGTGACAGAGATCGAGGAGGTGTTGGTCGCCAGGACCTTGTCCGGGGGCACCGCCTCGTCGAGCTTCCGGAACAGAGTGTGCTTGAGCTCCTCCCGCTCGGTCGCGGCCTCGATCGCGAAGTCGCAGGAGGAGAAATCGGAGAGGTTCGTCGTCGCGACGAGATTCCCGAGCATCTTCTCCCGGTCCGCCGCGGTGATCTTCTCCTTGCGGACGAGGATCTCCAGCCCTTTCTCGATCCCAACGCGTCCCTTCGAGAGGAAGGCGTCCGAGACGTCGTTCAGCAGGACGCGGAACCCGGCCATGAGCGCCACCTGGGCGATGCCGCCGCCCATCTGCCCCGCCCCGACCACCCCAATCGTGAAAATCTGCAATGGCGCCTCCTTAGATTTCCCGCCGGATGACGCAGCGGGGGGTGCCGAGCGGCGGCCTGTGGAGCGAGGCAATAATTGCGTCGAGCGGAACCGGCAGCGAGCGGGCGCAGGTCGCGAGCGTAGCTGCGAGGTACCCCCCGCGAGGAAGGAGGCGTGGGACATTTGGGCGCCTTTGCTGCATCGACTAGATCCGCTCGATGAGCATCGCGACCGCCTCGCCGCCGCCGATGCACAGCGATGCGATCCCCAGTTTTTCGTTCCGGTCCTCCATCGCGTACAGCAGCGTCGTGAGGATCCTGGCCCCCGAGGCGCCGACCGGGTGCCCCAGCGCCACCGCGCCGCCGTTCACGTTGACCCGCTCCGGGTCGAGCTTCAGGCCGCGGATCGCCGCGATGGCGACGCCCGCGAACGCCTCGTTGATTTCGAAGAGCCCCACCTTGGAGATGTCCACACCGGTCTTCTGCAGCAGTTTCCGGATGGCGTCGATCGGGGCCACGGTGAACCACACCGGCTCCAGGGAGGCCGTCGCATAGCCGAGGATCCTGGCGAGCGGCCGGATCCCCCGCCGCTTGGCGTTCTCCGCGGACATCACCACCGCCGCGGCCGCACCGTCATTGATCGTGGAGGCGTTTCCCGCGGTGACCGTTCCGTCCTTCTGGAACACCGGCTTGAGGGAGGAGAGCTTGGAGACGTTCCCGCGCCCCGGCTCCTCGTCCACCTGGAAGACGACCGGATCGCCCTTCTTCTGCGGGATCTGGACGCCGACGATCTCCTTCTCGAATTTCCCCTGCCGGATGGCGGCAAGCGCGCGGTTGTAGGAGGAGGCTGCGAACGCGTCCTGGTCCTCCCGGGAGATGCGGTGCTCCTTGGCCAGCAGCTCCGCGCAATTGCCCATGTGGAGGTTGTTGTAGACGTCCCACAGCCCGTCGATGATCATGTGGTCGTAGATCGTGTCGTTGCCCAGCCGGTAGCCGGAACGGGCCTTTTTCAGCAGGTACGGCGCCTGGCTCATCGACTCCATGCCGCCGGCGACGACGACGTCGAACTCGCCGGTCGCGACCGACTGCGCGGCGAGCATGACGGCCTTGAGCCCCGACCCGCACATCTTGTTGATGGTGACGGCCCCGGCGGAGACGGGGATCCCCGCGTAGATGCCGGCCTGGCGCGCGGGGGCCTGGCCGCAGCCCGCCGGCAGGACGTTGCCCATGATGACCTGGTCCACGTCCTCCGACTTGAGTCCGCTGCGGGAGATCGCCTCGGCGACCGGGACCGCTCCGAGCTTGGGCGCGGGGATGTCCGCGAGCGCCCCGTTCAGGCTTCCGATTGCCGTCCTTGCCGCCCCGGTGATGACGACTTCGTTCATCTCCTTCTCCTTATGGCGAGGATTCGCCTGAAATCACGTTTCCTGCGGCAGCTTGCCGCGGAGCCGGCCCTGGTACTCCCGGATCTCCTTTTTCAGCGAGGTCAGCTGGTTGATCCGCTCGTCGATCTGGGCCGCCCTCTGGTCCAGGAGATCGATCAGCTTCGGGAGGATCTCCCGGTTGTTGCGCTGCTTCCGGTAGATTTTTTCCAGCTCGACCATCTCCGCGAGGGAGAGCCCCAGGACCTTCAGCCGGTTGATGAATTTCAGGCGGCGGACGTCGTCGTCCGTGTAGACGCGCTTCCCGTTCTCGATCCGGCGGACGCTGTGCAGAAGGCCGATCTCCTCATAATACCGGATGGTCCTCTGGGTGAGGTTCACCATCCGGCTCAACTCGCCGATCGGGTAGCTTGGAAGGCTTTCCGGGGAACCCATTATTACCACCTTACGTTAACTGGCAAAGATCGTATACAAAATACCGTTTCCCTGTCAATACCATTTTTCCCCGGTCAGCGGCTGATTTTCTTGAGGAGCGCCGCCGCCCGCCTCTTCTCGAGCCGCTGCTCGGGAATGGCGTCGGGCAGCGCATTGTCCGGCGCGGCAAGGGCGGCCTCCAGCTCCTTGCGGGCGAGATCGTTCTTCCCGTCCTTCCGGTAGGCCTCCGCGAGAAAAAGATGGTTGCCCGCGTAGGACGGCTGGACCCCCACCGCTTTCCTGCCGTGCGCGATCGCCTTGGAGAGGTCGCCGCCGAGGATCCCGGGGAGCTTCGTGTAGTAGGCGCAGAAAAACCGGTCCGGCCCGCCGTGGAAGTATGCCGGCTCGATCTGCGCCACCTTCTCGTTCATCTTCTTGACCACCCGGATTCCGTAGAGGTTGCTCAGCGTCCCCTTCAGGTTGTTCACCCGGGCGAGGTTGGCTCCTTCGAAAAAATACCCCCCGGGCCGGTCGGGCGCCGCCGCCGCCGCGGACATTCCGTACTCCCTGCCTTTATTGTAGTGGGAGATGGCTTCCTTGGAGCTTGTCGGCTCGAGGTTCTGGCCGATCCAGTAGTGGAGCCGCGACAGGCGCAGCAGCGAATCGTAATCCTTCGGGTTCTCCTTCAGCAGGGACTCGTAGGCGAGGACCGCCTCGCCCGCCTTGACGAGGTCCTCCCTGGAGTTCCACAGGGCGTCCGCCGTCTCCCGGGACCCTCCCCCGAAGGCGATTTCCCCCGACGCGCCCAGGAAAGCCGCGAACAACGCCGCGAAGAGCGCCGTCTTTCGCATCTCCCCCTACTTCCCCTGGTAGAGAACCGCGAGGATCAAAGCTTCCTTCTCCTCGGCGGAGTGGACGTGGTGCGGGATCGTGGAATTGTAGTAGATGCAGTCCCCTTCGCCGAGAAGGTCCGAATACTTGTCGAGGAAGACCTCCACGCGCCCCGAGAGGACGTAGAGGAACTCCTCGCCGTCGTGGGAGCTCCGGACGACGTTGCGGTCGATCAGCGGCATGAGGCGCACCAGGAACGGCTCCATTCTCCTGCCGGCCTTCCCGGCGCCGAGCGCCTCATACGAGTAGGCCGACTGTCCCCCCTCCTTCATCCCCACCCGGGAGACGGTCGTGCGGTCCTGCCTGCGCACGATGGAGAACTCCCGCTCCTCCTTCCCGATGAACGAGGAGACGTAGGTGTCCAGGGCATTGGCGATCTTCACGAGCGTCCCCAGCGGAGGGGACGTCATGCGGTTCTCGATCTGGGACAGCAGCGCCGCGGAGAACCCGGTCTTTTCCGCCAGCTGCTGGAGCGACAGCCCCCGCTCCTCCCGGAAGGTCCGGATATGGTCCCCGACCTGCACTTCGGCGTCGCCGGCGGCCGGTCCCCAGTCCCCCGACTCCTCGGCGATCTTGGAGAGCAGGTCGTCCAGCGATTCGTCACGGGTGATTTCTGGCAAAGGATTCCCCCTCCTTCAAGGCGTTGACGTTGAGCGGGATGAACTTCTCGTATTTCTTCGAAATGACCTTGGGGATGCACGCGAACAGCGTCTCGATCGACACCACGCCGGTGACGGTCACGTAGGCGCCGAGAGCGACCATCGAGGCCAGCTGCTGGCTGCCGATCACCTGCCGCGCGATGTCGTTGGCCGGGATCGCAAGGAGCCGCAGGTCGCCCCGCCCGACCTTCGCGGGATCGACCAGGCAGCTGTTGA
>PQAK01000162.1 GCA_003105225.1 Deltaproteobacteria bacterium
GACACGGTGGGCGACCCGTTCAAGGACACCTCGTCGGTGGCCATGAACCCGGTCATCAAGTTCACGACCCTGTTCGGCCTGCTGGCCGTGGAGCTGGCGATCACGATCACCGACAAGTCGATAACGGCGGGCCTTGCCGCCGTATTCTTCGTAATCTCCTTGATCTTCGTATGGCGGTCGTTCTACGGCATGCGGATACCGATCGAAGAGGGCGCCGAGGCGATGGCCGTCAAGGCGGAGGAAGCGAAGAGCTAGCTGGACCGGATGCACGAATCCGCAGGGGGGGGCGCGGCGTCATCGCCGCGCCCCCTTTTTTATTTGACGATCGTGATCGCCTCGGGCGTCCGGACGACGATTTCCGGCCGGTCCCGGTAGAGTGCGACGGTTCCCCGCACCCGCACCTTCTTTCCCATGAAGCGCTTCTCCGCATCCTTCGGAAATCGCTTGAGGTCCTTTCCCAGGATCACCACCGTGAGGTACTTCTTCCAGTTGGGATGAAAATTGAGGTAGAGGACCTTCTTCCCGCGGTGGGTCCGGACGATCTTTCCTTCCACGGTAACGTTCCGGCCGACGAAGCGGCGGGCCTCCTCCCAGGGGACGATGCCCGGCGGATCGGGGAGGGCCTTCGACGACGGGGCGGCTTCGGGGGAGGGGACCGGTCCGCCCTTCGGGGAGAGGGGATAGAAGCCGGCCTCATGTGCCTTGTCGGCGAATTCCCGGTCCGAGAACTCCGCCCGCAAACGGACGATCTCGTCGATGGTCCGTCCGAGTTCGCCCCGCTCGACGCCGGTACGCATCCTGCCTTGGTAGACGACGATATATTTCCCGCCGGCGGCGGGCCAGATTTCCAGGGGGGCGCCGTGGCCTTCCTGCAGCCACCGGAATTCCGCTCGTCCTCCCTCCCGCCAAAGCCCGGCTCCCTCGCGTCGCGCGCCCTGCTCCGCCTGCAGGAACTCGGCGGACCGGGAAAAGGAGAACCTCCGCATCGCGTAGGCGTACCCTTCCCGGACCATCTCCAGGTTCACCAGCCTGCCGTCCGGAAGGAAGAGGTAGCGCAGCAGCCGCCCGTGGACGTCGGCGTCCTCCGCGCCTGCCTCCATCGCGACCGTCTTGCCGGAGCACAGGGAGGACAGGTATGCGGCGGCTTCGTCGGCGAAGTACTCCTTCGGCCGCCCGGGATGGCTTCGTTCCGGGGCATCGATTCCCACCAGCCGGACGGTATGGACCTTGCCGCCGACCAGGACCCGGACCGTGTCCCCGTCCTCGACCTCCACGACACGGCCGGTTTCTTCGGCGAAGGCGTGCGGAGCGAGATGAACGAGGAGCACGAAAAGGAGCGAAGGAAGGAGCCCAGCCGCCGATACGGATCCCTTGATGGCGCCTATTTCAACGCCTCCGGATTGATCTCCACCTTGACTTTCGCGCGGCGGTCGGCGATGAAGGACTCGAGCATCTGGTTCTTTTTCTGCTCGGCGACGGCGCGGAGAAAGGCCTCCTTTTTCGCCGCCCATTCCTTCTCGTCCGGGCGCTGTTCGTCGACGTACCCCAGCGCGAGATACAGCCCCGATGCCTCCACGACCTTGCCGTACACGGGGGCCTTCTTCGAGAGGGAGAGCAGGACTTTCCGGACGTCGGCGGACTCGGGCACGCTCTCCGGGTAGGGGCCGGTAAGCGGCGGGAAGAAGGCGGTCGTCGTGACGGACAGGCCGGCCTTCTTCGCCCTTTGCTCCAGGTCTCCGGAACTCGCCGCGCCCGCAACGACCTTCTCCAGCTCCGCCCGGGCGGCCGCGCGCTTCTTCTCCCGCAGGACCGCAGAGGCGACCTTCTCCCGCACTTCGGCCAGCGCGGGAACGCGGGAATCCTCCTTGGCGGCGACCTGGAAGAGGTAATGGACGTCCCCGACCGTCTTGACCGGCCCGATCTCCTTTACCGGCAGGAGCAGCGCCTCCTGGACCACCGGCTGGGGAACCGTTTCGTCCTTCCCGCCTCCCGTCCAGCCGGTTTCCACCGGCGTGATCCCGTAAGGGGCGCAGGCGCCCTTCAGATCCTTCGACGATGAGGCCTTGGTGTGGGCCTCGTACGCCTTGATCACCGCGAGGTCTTTCCCTTTCTCATGCCGGAGCAGCGCCGTGACCCGGTCCCGCACCTGGGCCAGGGGCAGGCTTTCGGGGAACTTGATCCGGTTGATCCGCACGAGCAGGAAGCCGCCGCCCACGTCGATCGGCCCCGCGATGGAATCCACCGGCGTGGAAAAGAGGGGACCGGCCAGCTCCGGCCTCGCATCGGCGCGGCGCATCCAGGTTTCCCCGGCCTTCGTTTTCGAAACCCTCCTGGCGACCTTGTCGAATTCGTTCTTTCCCTTGCCGGCCTCGGCCAGGATCCCGGCGACCTGCTTCGCGACGGCCTCCTTGTCCTTCATCGTGTACGGGACGAAGATCTGCGAGACGAGCCGCTGCTCCTCGGTCCGGAACTTGTCGGCGTTCCCCTCGTAGAACGACCGAATCTCTTCCTCGGTGAGCGGCACGTCCTTGGCGAAATGGGCGGGCTCGAAGCGGGCGGCCAGGAGCTTCACCCGCGCGGGAATCCGGTAGCTTTCCCTGGACTGCTCGTATTTCGCGGCGATCTCGCCCTCCGTCGGCGCCGGCACGCTCCTGGCCGATTCCGGGTCCGCCTGGACCACCAGCAGCCGGACCTTCCGGAAGGCCAGGAGGAAGAGGTCCCGGGCCTCGCTCTCGGGGACCACGGCGCCGGCGGCGATCAGCCCCTCCATTTTCCGAAGGGTGATTTCCTGGCGCTTCGACGCCTCGTAGACTGCCGTGGTCATGCGGTTGTAGGAAAGCACGCTGCGGTACCGCTCCTCGCTGAACTGCCCGTTGCCCTGGAAGGCGGGGGTTGCGGCGATCTCCTGCTGCACCTCCGCGTCGGAGGCGTCAAGACCGAGCCGTCGCGCCTCCTCGAGCAGAAGGGTCCTCTGGACCAGGGTGTCCATCGCCTGTTTCCGGAGGTTGAGGGCCTTGGCCATCTCGGGGTTGTAGGCGGCCCCGTAAACCTCCCGGTAGGTCTTCTCCAGCCCCGACACCGCCTCGGAAAGCTCCGACATCGTGATGGTTTCCTTTCCGACCGTCGCGGCGACGTCCCTGCCGCGCTCCGAATACGTTCCCACCCCCCACCAGACGAAGGTGATGGCGATGAAACCCAGGATGATCTTTATGACCCACGAGCTGGCGTTCCGCCGAAGGACGTCGAGCATGGCGATTCCTTGTCTCCTGTGAGGGGGGAGAGTCAATTGCAAACACATCATGTTAATGCGGCTTGAGGGGTAAATTCAACGAGTTTCGCGGGAATCCTCCAAGGGTTTGCAATGGAGGGATTGCCTTGCTAAGATACTCCGAATAACCCGCAACCCCCTGGCATTCTCATTCCCTTCGGAGGGACGGATGATTTTCGACAGGCTGCTCGGGCTGTTTTCCAACGACCTTGCGATCGATCTCGGGACCGCGACCACGCTCGTCTACGTCAAGGGGGAGGGGATCATCTGCTCGGAGCCGTCCGCGGTCGCCGTCCACCGGGACAGCCGGGGGGCGAAAAAGGTCCTCGCCGTGGGCATCGAGGCCAAGCGGATGATCGGGCGCACGCCGGGGAACATCGTCGCCATCCGCCCGATCAAGGACGGGGTCATCGCCGATTTCGAGGTCACCGAGGCGATGCTCCGGTACTTCATCCGGAAGGCCCACAAGGCCCGCACCCTGGTCCGCCCCCGCATCATCATCTGCGTCCCCTACGGCTGCACCGAGGTGGAGCGGCGCGCCGTCCGCGAGTCCGCGCAGAGCGCCGGCGCCCGGGAGGTCTACCTGATCGAGGAGCCGCTGGCGGCCGCCATCGGGGCGGGCCTGCCGATCACCGAGCCGTCCGGCAACATGATCGTCGACATCGGCGGCGGGACGACCGAGGTGGCGGTCATCTCCCTCGGGGGGATCGTGAAGAGCCAGTCCGTGCGGGTGGCCGGCGACAAGATGGACGAGGCGATCCTGCAGTACGTGAAGCGGAAGTACAACCTCCTGATCGGCGAGCCCACGGCGGAACACATCAAGGTGACCATCGGCAACGCCTTTCCGGGTTTCACGGAATCCGCCGAGGTCAAGGGGCTGGACATGGTGTCCGGCGTCCCGAAGGCCTTGACCCTGCACGCCGACGAGGTTCGCGAATCGCTCTCCGAGCCCGTCCGGATCATCGTGGATGCGGTCAAGGGGGTGTTCGAGGAGACGCCCCCCGAGCTGGCGGGCGACATCTACGACCGGGGAATCGTCCTCGCCGGCGGCGGGGCGCTGCTGCGCAACCTCGACGCCCTCCTGCGGGAGGAAACGGGGCTCCCCGTCACGGTCGCCGAGGACCCGCTCTCCTGCGTGGTGCTCGGGTCCGGCAAGGCGCTGGACGAACTGGACCTCCTGCGCCAGGTCGCGCTCCGCTGAGACGCCGGCCGGAGGCCCGGCCGCTTGTGCCGTAAGATCGAGTGATGGGATCCTTCATCCGAAAGTGGTGGCGGCTTCTCGCGGCGATCGTCCTGATCTCCGGAGCCGTGCATTTTTTCGTGCGCCCCCCCGCGGCCCTGTCGCGCGCCGACGCGGTTCATGCATCCGGCTCTCTCCTGTTCCGGCCCGTCTACGCCACCCTCGATCGCATCCACGAGGGGGTTTCCTCCTTCTGGTACCGGTACATCGCGCTCGTCGGGGTTTCCCGGGAGAACGACCGGCTGCGGCGGGAAGTGGCGGCCCTCCGGGAGAAACTCCAGGAAAACCGTGAAGCCCTCCTCGAGAACCGGCGCCTGAAGGGGCTGCTCCGGTTCTCGGAGACCGCCGAGAAAAAGACGATCGGGGCGCGCGTGGTCGGGCGCGAAATCTCCCCCTGGTTCCAGACGGTCTTCATCGACGCGGGCGCCGACTCCGGCGTGGAGGCCGGAATGGCCGTGGTGACTCCCGCCGGGGGGATCGGGCGGGTCCACAAGACCTACCGGGGCCTCGCCGAGGTCCTCCTCGTCACCGACGGGCGTTTCGCCGCGGACGTGATCGTCGAGCGCAGCCGCGTGCGCGCGATCGCGGAGGGGATGGGGGGCACCCTCTGCCGGCTGAAATACGTTTCCCCCACCCAGGATGTCGTGGCCGGCGACCGGATCCTCTTTTCGGGGTTCGACGGAAGCATGCCGAAAGGGGTGCTGCTGGGGACGGTCGTGAGCGCGGAGCGGCCGCGCGAGGGGCTGTTCCAGAAAATCCAGGTGCAATGCGCGGCGAACCTCCTGGCGGCGGAGGAGGTGCTGGTCGTCCTCTCCCGGCCGTCGATTCCGTTCCGGCCGGGGAAGTCGTGAGGCAGTTCCTGGTGCTGCTGGCGGCATCGTACGCCGGCGTCGCGGCGAGCGTCTGGTGGCTGTCCGGGTACGTCCCCTGGTTCCTCCTTCCGGACGTCCCCTTCCTGGCCATCGTCTACGCGGGGCTGTTCCTCGGCGGCCCGGCCGGGTTCCTGGCGGCGATCCCTCCGGCCGTGTTCCGCGAAGTCACCGTTTCCGCGCCCTCCTGGACCTTTTTTCTCTCCTCGATGGCGCTGTTCTTCGTTTCGCGCGAGATCGCGCTCCGGCTTTTCGTGCGGGCGGAATATTACATTCTCACCGTCGTCGTCGGCCTCCTGCTGACCGAATCGCTCTCCATCGTGATCCTGATGCTGCTGTCGGGAAGCCGTCCCTTCTCGTTGCTCTGGGGGGCCGAGGAGGCGGTCCGGATCGCCTGGACGGGGCTTCTCGCCGTCCCCCTCTACATGGACCTGTCCAGCCGGTGGCTCCGGGTGAAAGAGTGACGCAGCGGATCCGGAAACGGGAGCAGGATCCGCTGATCGCCGCCCGCATCCGCATCGTCCTGTGGGCGGCGCTCGCCCTGTTCGGCCTCCTCCTGATTCGCCTCTACTGGCTCCAGGTGGTCCAGTACGACCGGTTCCGGACGCTCTCCGAGAACAACCGGCTGCGGATCCGGACGATCCAGTCCCCGCGGGGGCAGATCCTGGACCGGAACGGGCGCCCGATCGCCGAAACGCAGGCCTCCTTCGACCTCATCTGCTCGCCGGTGGACGTCACGGACCTGGAGGGGGAGGTCCGCCTGCTCGAAGAGGTCGTGGAATTCGACGCGGACGAGATCCTGGGGAAGATCCGCGCGGCGAAGAAGGCGAACCCCTACAGCACCATCACGGTGGCGCGCGACCTGCGCTTCGAGCAGGTGTCGGTCGTCGAGTTCAACCGGGAGGCGCTGTCGGGATTCACCGTCCAGGTGGAGGCCAAGCGCAGCTATCCCTTCGGCACCGTCTTCGCGCACGTCCTGGGATACGTGGGCGAGGTGAGCCAGGAGGAGCTGGACCGGTCCGAGGACGACCAGCTTTCGATGGGCGACATCATCGGCAAATACGGGCTGGAGCGGCGCGAGGACAACGTCCTCCGGGGGATCAACGGCGGGCGCTACGTGGAGGTGGATGCCGCGGGAAGGGACAAGCGGCTGGTGAACGAGGTGCCGCCCCAGACGGGAGGGATCGTCCATACGACCCTCGATGCGGACCTCCAGAACGCGGCCGCGGAGGCCATGGGAAAGGGCGCGGGGGCGGCGATCGCCATGGACCCGAAGACCGGGGACATCCTGGCGTTCGTCTCCGCGCCGGCTTTTGATCCCAATGTCTTCTCGAGGGGGATCCGGAAGGCCGAGTGGGAGGCCCTGTCCGCGGACATCCGCAAGCCGATGCAGAACAAGGGGCTGCAGGGCACCTACGCCCCCGGCTCCACGGTCAAGCCGTTCGTCGCGCTGACCGCGCTTCTGGAAGGCATCCAGGACCCGAAGGCCACGGTCCGGTGCCCGGGGTATCTCCAGATCGGCAACCGGAGGTTCCGGTGCTGGAGGGAGAAGGGGCACGGCTCGGTGGACATGTACAAGGCGATCGTGCAGTCCTGCGACGTCTACTTCTACACGATGGGCATGCGGGTCGGGCCCGACCGGCTCGCCAGGCTGGAAAAGGACGCGGGGCTGGGCACGATCACGG
Source organism: Deltaproteobacteria bacterium (assembly GCA_003105225.1). Lineage (GTDB taxonomy): Bacteria > Desulfobacterota > Deferrimicrobia > Deferrimicrobiales > Deferrimicrobiaceae > FEB-35. Next base: position 7,063 of record PQAK01000162.1, read on the forward strand.
GAATCGACCTGCCCGGGGAGCGGAAGGGGCTGGTGCCCGACTCGGAGTGGAAAAAAAAGGCGACGAAGGACCGGTGGTACGATTCGGAGAAGGCGATCCTGGGCATCGGCCAGGGGTACGTCCACGTCACCCCGCTGGAGATGCTCGCCGGCTATGCGTCCATCGCCTCGGGCGGAGAGGTGATGCGCCCCCGCCTCGTCCGGAAGGTCGTGGGCAGGGACCGGTCGTTCAAGGAGTTCCCCCCCCAGCGCCTCCGGAAGCTGTCGTGGAAGCCCGAGGACGTCGAATTCATCCGCCGCGCATTGTCGGGCGTCGTCAACGACTACGGCACCGGCGGCGCCGCGAAGCTCCCGGGGATCGAGGTGGGGGGGAAGACCGGAACGGCGCAGGTGGCTGCCGTCAAGGGGAAGATGATCAAGTCCGAGAACCTTCCCTACCTGCTCCGGGACCACGCCTGGTTCGTCGCCTTCGCCCCCGTTTCCGATCCCGAGATCGCCGTCGTGGCGATGATGGAGCACGGGGGGCACGGCGGGTCCGCCGCCGCCCCCGTCGTGAAGGCGGTGATGCAGGAATATTTCCGGAAGAAGCAGGTCGTGATGGACAAGGAGGGGAAATGATCCGGCGGGGGAAGCTGGGAAGGCTGGACTGGAAGATCCTTCTTCTGGCCCTTGGCCTGTGCAGCGTGGGCCTCCTCAACGTGTACAGCGGGACGAGGGCGGCCGGGATGGCCGGCGTGCCGCTGTTCGCCAAGCAGCTGATCTGGATCTGCCTGGGGATCCTGGCCTTTTTCGCCTTCTACCTGATGAGCGACGGCTTCATCGAGGAGATCGTCTGGCCCGTCTTCTGGGGGGTCCTGGTGATCCTCGTGGTCGTGCTCGTCATCGGCAAGGTCCGCGGGGGCGCCCAGCGATGGATCTCGATCGGAGCGTTCAATTTCCAGCCCTCGGAATTCGCCAAGGTCGCCGTGGTCCTGGCGCTCGCAAAGCTCTTCACGGACCGTTACCATTACGGCGGGATCGGCTTCAAGGAAACCTTGCCCGCCATCGTGCTGACGATCCTCCCCTTCCTCCTGGTCGCCCTCCAGCCGGACCTGGGGACCGCCGGGGTGTTCATGATCATCCTGCTCGGGATGATCGTGGTGGCCTGCGTGAAAGGTCGGGTCCTGCTGATCATGGGGGCCGCCGGGATCCTCGCGGTGCCGGGACTCTGGTTCGCCATGAAGGACTACCAGCGGCAGCGCGTCCTGACGTTCCTGGACCCGGAGCGGGATCCCCTGGGAGCCGGATACCACGTCATCCAGTCGAAGATCGCGGTCGGGTCCGGCGGGATCCTGGGAAAGGGATACCTGCAGGGGACGCAGGGGGCGCTGCGGTTCCTTCCCGAGCAGCACACGGATTTCGCGTTTGCCGTGTTCGCGGAGGAGTGGGGGTTCCTCGGGACGGCGATCCTGCTGGCGCTGTTCATCGCCCTCGTCTACCGGGGATTCTTCCTGGCCTCCCGGTCGCAGCACCGGTTCGCATCGTTTGCGTGCGGAGGGCTGACGATTTACTTCCTGGCCCATATCGTCATCAACCTGGCCATGGTGTGCGGGCTGTTCCCCGTGGTCGGAATCCCGCTGCCCTTCGTCAGCTACGGGGGGTCTTCGATGGTGACGAACATGATGGCCCTGGGGATCATGGCCAACCTGGCGAGGAGCCGCTTTACGTTTCAGGCGGCGGGGGAAAGCTCGATACGCGCCTGATCCCGGATACGATCGCAGCGGAAAGGGAAGGGGAGGCGCCGATCCATCGCTGCAGGACCTTGCCTTCACGGTTCGTCAGAAGAAGCACGGGCGCCTGCGTCGGTCCGAACCGTTCCCGGAAAGCGCCCGGAAGCGCGATGACGGTCGTCTCCGGCAGGGCGCCCGCATCCGCGCGGAGGGGGAGGCGCAGGGGCGCCGCCTCCTTCGTCCCCTCCCGGTCGAGCCGCCGCTCCCGGTCGAACAGGATACGGTACACGTGGACCGACCCGGCGGGGATTTCCCGGGAGGCGTCCCGGATCGCCTTCCAGACGTCGGCGCACGGCGGGCACCAGGCGTAATCGAGCAGGATGAGCCGGTACGGCTCCGGAGAATCCGGCAGCTCCGCGCGAGGCTCCCGCGAGGCGTCGATGAAAACGGGCTTGCCGGCGGGGAACGCAACGGATCCCACGGGGAAGGTTTTCGCCCCGCATCCCGCGCATAGTAACGCCGCGAGAAGTCCCGCAAGCGCGCCCGCCAAGCCCGCCCATTTCGGTTCGAGGGGCACCGGCGGGCGGGTTCAGATGTTCTTCTGGATCAGCTGGACGATATTGGATTTCGGATTGACGCCTACCATCTGGCCCTTGATCTGCCCCTCCTTGAACAGGATGAGCGTCGGGATTCCACGGACGCCGAACTGGGACGCGATGTCGGGGCTGTCGTCCACGTTCACCTTGCCGATGCGCACCTTCCCCTCCATCTCCTTCGCCACTTCCTCCAGGATGGGTGCGATGACCCTGCAGGGACCGCACCAGGGGGCCCAGAAATCCACCAGGACGGGGGTAGGACCGCTGTCCACGGTCGACTTGAAGTTTCCGCTGTTGAGTTCCAGGATGTTTCCGGCCATTCCGTATCCTCCCCGTTGATCCCGCCCCTTCCGGATGGGGGATCTCCCCCGCGGGGCAAGGTGAATTGTCCGCTACCTGCCGCGCTTCGCCAGTTCCTTCTTGATGCAGAGGTCCATCACCACCGGGATTCCCGCCTGCTCCAGCCGGTCGCGGGCGGGCGGGTTGACGACGCCCTCCTGCATCCAGAAGAACCTCGCCCCGATCCGGATCGCTTCCTCGGCGATCGCGGGCACCTCTTCGGATTTCCGGAACACGTCGACGACGTCCACCTTCCCGGGGATTTCGGACAGGGACCGGTACGCTTTTTCCCCCAGCACCTCGGTCAGGAGGGGATTCACGGGGATGATCCGGTATCCCTTCGCCTGGAGGTACCGCGCCACGGAATGGCTGGGGCGCTCCGGCTTGTCGGAGATCCCCACCACGGCCACGGTCTTCGCCTCCGAGAGAATCCTTTCGATCGCCGCGTTCATGGATGGTTTCCTTTGCCCCGAACTATACGATGCGCAACATGCTACAACGGTTTTCCCCGAAAGGAAAGACGACGGCGCGCCGGGGATTCTTGACAGCGGCGGGGCGGAAAAGGGATTATGTCTGCCTATCCATATCGGTGGGGGGCCGCTCGTGCTGGAAGCCATCGCGAAAACGTTGAAAGAGGGATCCGACCTGCGGCTCCAGATGATGGAGTCGATGCCCTCCGTCATCCTCGAGGCCGCCCAGGCGATCGGCCACGCGTTCAAAACGGGCAGGAAAGTCCTTTTGTTCGGCAACGGCGGCAGCGCGGCGGACGCCCAGCACATCGCCGCCGAGTTCATGAACCGCTTCCTGATCGAGCGCCCGCCCCTTCCCGCGATCGCCCTGACGACGGACACCTCCATCCTGACCAGCATCTCGAACGATTACGCGTTCGACGAGGTGTTCAGCAAGCAGGTCAAGGCGCTGGGGAAGAAGGGGGATATCGCGATCGGCATCTCCACGAGCGGCAACTCGGCGAACGTGATCAAGGCGTTCCGCGTGGCGAAGAAGATGGGCATGGTCACGATCGCGCTCACCGGCGAAGGCGGCAAGATCGCCTCCAACGCCGACATCGCCCTCGCCGTCCCGTCGAAGAACACCCCCCGCATCCAGGAAGCCCACATCACCATCGGGCACATCCTCTGCGAACTGACGGACACCCTCCTCTTCCGGCAGATCACCAAGCGATGAGCCGCATCGACCCGTCGCTCCTCCGGAGGACCTCCCTGTACGCGCGGAAGAGCAAGGTCACGTTCCGCGGCATGGCCGCCCCCGTCCGCAAGGGAATGTCGCTGGCGGAGGTCCTCTCCGGCCTTCCGGACTATCTCGCGGCGCGGGATTTCCGGGCGGTCGCGGACGCGGTTGCGGCGGCGAAGCGGCGGGGAGCGCCCGTTCTGCTCGGGATCGGGGCCCACTTCATCAAGGTCGGGCTCTCCCCCCTCCTCCTCCAGGGGCTCGAGAAAGGACTGTTCGACTGCGTGTCGATGAACGGGGCCGGGGTGATCCACGACACGGAGCTCGCGCTGGCGGGGAAAACGTCGGAAGACGTGGCCGAACAGCTCTCCGACGGCTCGTTCGGGATGGCCCGGGAGACGGCCCAGTTCATCCATTCCGCCCTGGCGTCGGGCGTCCCCGAGGGGCTGGGCTTCGGGGCGTCGGTGGGAAAGGCGATCGACGCTTCGCGGGTCCGGTACCGGGACAGGAGCCTGCTGGCCGCGGCGCACCGGCGGGGCGTGCCGGCGACCGTCCACGTCTGCATCGGCTCCGACATCATCCACATGCACCCGGAGGCGGACGGCGCGGCGATGGGAGAGGCCTCCCAGCGGGATTTCCGCCGTTTCTGCGAGATGGTCGCCCGCATGGAGCGCGGGGTGTACCTGAACGTCGGTTCCGCGGTGGTCCTGCCCGAGGTGTTCCTGAAGGCGGTGGCCGTCGCCCGCAACCTGGGAAGGCCGCTTTCCCGGATCACCACGGTGAACATGGATTTCATCCGCCACTACCGACCGGACGCAAACGTCGTTACCCGCCCCACGCGTGCCGGGGGGAAGGGATACCACCTGATCGGCCCGCACGAGATCCTTTTCCCCCTCCTCATGGCGGCGGTCGCGGAGAGGCTGTGGTAGGCGGTTCCGCTACAGCGCCGCTTCCTCCCCGGGCCGGAGCACGACCACGCGGGTCATCGGGGCGACCTTCTTCGTCTCCGCGACGAACCGGTCCGCGTTGGGCTCGAGGATCGGGAACGTCCCGTAGTGCATCGGAATGACCGCCTTCGCCCTGAGAAGGGCGCACGCCTTCGCCGCCTGGCGGTAATCCATGGTGAAGACCGAGCCGATCGGCAGCAGCGCCACGTCGATCGGGTACAGCTCCCCGATCAGCGACATCCCCGCGAAGATGCCGGTGTCCCCCGAATGGTAGATGGCGGTCCCCGACGGGGTCTTGATGACGTAGCCCACGGGCGCGCCGAGGGAGCAGGAGTGCCTCGCCTCCGTCATGGTGAAGGAGAAGCCTCCCAGGTCCACCGTTCCCCCGACGTTCATCCCCGATCCCCCGTTCAGGAGCTGGGACTCGGGGATCCCGCGGGATTTCAGGTCGCCCGTGAGCTCGAAGATCGCCACGATCAGCGCACCGGTCCTGCGGGCCAGTTCGGCGGCGTCCCCGGAATGATCGAAGTGGTCGTGCGTGAGAAGGAGAAAATCCGCTTTCGTTATCCCTTCCGGGCCGCCTGAAGCGGAAGGGTTTCCCTGGAACCAGGGATCGACGAGGACGGTTTTGCCGGAGGGGTCCTCGATGGAAAATCCGGAATGCCCGAACCAGCGAATCTTGACGGTCGGCATGGCGCGGTCCTCCCTGGGCGTTGGATGTTTTTATTTATAATGGTAAAACATCGATGGAACAAGACCCGTTGCGAACGGAGCCGCCGGTGCGCGGTACGCATCCCCAGGAAGCCGCCTCCCGAATCCGCGTGATGACCCCGAACCGCGTGGACCTTGCGGGCGGCACCCTCGACATCTACCCGCTGTACCTCCTGGTGCCGGGCGCGATCACGGTCAACGCGGCGATCCGCATGCGGAGCCTCGTGGAGGCGGACTCCGTGCGCGGCCCGGCGCGGCTGGTTTCGAAGGATTTCTCGATCGGGGCGCGGGCCTCCGACACGCACGGTTTTTCGACGGAAGGGAGACTGGGGCTGATCGCGGCGGCGCTCCGGTTTTTCCCTCCCGTGAAGGGGGTCGTGCTGCGCTTCCGGAACGAGGCGCCGCTGGGGTCGGGCATCGGGGCGTCGTCCGCTCTCCTGGTGGCGGTAATGCTCGCGATGGACGCCCTCCTCGGACGGAAGCGGGGCTGGGAGGAGACCGCGCGCGCGGCGATGGAGATCGAGGCGGGGCACCTTCGCTGCCTGACGGGGCGGCAGGACCACGTGGCGGCGCTGCGCGGGGGGATCCAGGGGATCCGCTTCGCTCCGGGCCGGATGGAGGCGGAAAGGATCGGCCCGGGATCCGACGCCGGCAGGAAGCTCGCGGCCCACGGGTTCATCGCCGGATCGGGGGTGGCGCACCATTCCGCGGATGTCAATTGGCGGATGATACGCGGCGCGATAGAGGGAAACGCGGAGATCCTGAACCGGTTCCGCGGGATCGCGGCCGCCGCGCGCGACGCGTGGGATGCCGTCAGGGACGGAGACGCCGCCGCGGCGGGGCGCGCCGTCGGCAGGGAATGGGAGATCCGCAGGACGCTGGCGGCAGGCGTCTGTCCCCGGACGGTGGAAAAGGCGTTCGCCCTGCGGGAGTTCCGGAAGCGGGTCGCCGGAGTCAAGCTGTGCGGCGCCGGCGGCGGAGGCGTGGCCTTCGGCCTCCTCCGCGGTCCGGAGGAGCGGAGGAAGGTGGAGACGCTCCTGGCGGCCGAGGGATTCACCGTATACCCGTTCCAGCTGTCCGGAGGTCCGTCTGTCGCCCGGTACTGACACCTGGGACGTGATCGTCATCGGCGCGGGTCCCGCGGGGCTGTTTGCCGCGCGGGCGCTGGCGGGGGAGCTCTCCGTGCTCGTGCTCGAGGAAAAGGCCCGCACCGGAGGGGCCGGGGCGATGACGGACGGGAAGCTCAACCTCTCGCCGCGGATCGGGCTCGACCTCGAGGAGCTGCGGATCACGGAGGAGGAAGCGGGCGCACGGATCGCGCGCATCGACGAGGCGTTCCTCGAGCATGGTGCGGACCGGACCCTCTACGGGGTCGACAAGGAGAGGATCGACCTGTGGCTGGACCGGGTCTCGTGGGTCCGCCACCCCACCCCGAAAGGGGATTGGGACATCACGCTCCTCCCGGCGCGGCAACGCCATATGGGAACCGACCTCGCCCACCGGGTGGTGGCCCGCATGACCGAGTCGATCGCCGGCGACGGGGTTTCCTTTTCCCTCCGGACGAAGGTGGAGGAGATCACCCTCCGGAAATCCGGCGGGCCGTTCCTCGTCCGGACTTCGAAGGGACGGTTCGCGTCGCGATACCTGGTCGCCGCCCCCGGGCGGGAGGGGGCGTACTGGTTCCGGGAAGTGGCCCGGTCGCTCGGCGCGCGGACGCGGTGGGGGGCCATCGACATCGGGTGCCGGGTGGAGGTGGCCCTGCCCGTCTACGGAGAGATCACCCAGGTCCTCTACGACCCGAAGTTCCTCTTCGTCACGCCCTCCCACGGGGACCGCACCCGCACCTTCTGCACCAATCCCGGCGGCAGGGTGCGCGTGGAGATCCGGAACGGCTGCCGGCTGGTCAACGGCGACGCGTTGAAGAGGCGGAAGACCCCCTGCACGAACTTCGCGATCCTCAACACCGTTTCGATGACCGAGCCCCTCCAGGACACCACGGAGATGGGGCGCAAGGTGATGGAATTCGCCAACTTCTGGGGCGGGGGGGACAGCCTGGTGGTGCAGCGGTGGGGCGACCTCACCGCGGGCAGGCGCTCCAAGGCGGAGACGTTCCACTCCGCGGCCCTCGGGTACGACAAGATGACGCCGACGCTTCCGCCCGGGCGGGGAGTCACTCCCGGCGACATCTCGTTCGCGTACCCGGGGAGGATCGTGGACAACCTGCGGGAGAGCCTCCTTCTCCTGTCCCGGGTCATCCCGGGGGTGGCGCACCCCTCGACGACCGTCTACGTCCCGGAGATCAAGTTCTACGACACGAAGTACGACACGGACCGGCACCTGGAGACGAACGTGCCCAACCTGTTCGTCGCCGGGGACGGCGTGGGCAAGTCCCGCGGCATCGTCGGCGCCGCCCTCAACGGCATGCTCGCCGCCGAGGGGATCCTCCGCAAGGAAGGGAAGGCGTGAGTCCCCTGTCGGCGACGGAGCCGCCGCAGGAGGGGGGCGGAGGGAGGTAAAGCGCAGCCGCGCGGGTTCACCGCGCGGCGAGCCACGACCGGAGTCCCCCTCCGAGGCGGCGAAGTCGTTACATGGGGACGGACGCTATTCCCCGACGACGAGGACGCCGGTGCCCTGGATCTCGTCGGCTTTGAGCATCTGGAGGGCGCGGTTGGCTTCCTTCAGCGGGAAGAGGGTGACCTTCGGGCGGATCGGGATCCGCGCCGCCTCCCGCAGGAGCTCCTCGCCGTCCCGGCGCGTGTTGGCGGTCACGCTGCGAAGGTTCTTCTCGTGGAAGAGGCACTCCTCGTACTTCATCGCGGGGACGTCGCTCATGTGGATCCCCGCCAGCGAGAGGGTCCCGCCTTTTTTCAGCGCGCGCAGCGCCGGGGGCACCAGCTCCCCGGCGGGGGCGAAGAGGATCGCGGAATCCGCGGCCGCGGGCATCCCCGAGGGGTCCTCCCCGGCCCAGGACGCGCCCATTTGCAGCGCCAGCTTCCGGTGGCGCTCCCCCCGGGTGCAGACGAACACCTCGCATCCCCGGTGAAGGGCCAGCTGGATGACGATGTGCGCCGAGGACCCGAACCCGTAGATGGCAAGCCGTCCTCCCGGGGGAAGATCGGCGCGCCGCAGCGCCCGGTAACCGATGATCCCCGCGCATAACAGCGGCGCGGCCTCGGCATCCGGAAAAGCCGGCGGAATCGGATAGGCGAACGCCTCCGGCACGACCGCGAATTCGGCGAAGCCGCCGTCCCGGTGGTAGCCGGTGAACAGCGGCGCCTCGCACAGGTTTTCCTTTCCCGCCGCGCAGAAGGCGCACGAGCCGCACGTGTGGCGCAGCCATGCGATCCCCACGCGCGCGCCGGGAGAGAAGCGCCCCGAACCTTCCCCCGTCCGGTCGACGGTCCCCACGACCTGGTGGCCGGGAACGAGCGGCAGCCGCGCGGGAGGAAGATCTCCCTCGATCACGTGCAGATCCGTACGGCAGATCCCGCAGGCGGCCACCTTGACCCGGATCTCCCCGGGAGCGGGCGCAGGGGGAGGAAGCTCGACGAACCGCAAGGGGGAAGCCGCGATCGGCCGGATTTCGGAAAGCAGCATCCCTTTCACAGGCGGAAGGACGACGGATCCAGGATCTGGTATCCGGCATCCTGGATCGCTTTTTTCAGCGGGGCGACGTTCAGCGTGGCGACGCGGAAGAAGATCGCCCGTTTCCCTTCCACGGCGTGCCCCGTGGTCAGGATGCTGGTGATGTTCACGTTGAATCCCTTGATGATCGAGACGATCCTCGCGAGCCCCCCGGGCCGGTCCGGCACGACCACCTCCAGCCGGGAGCTGATTTCCCCCACCCCGAGCACCTCGATGAAGGCCTTCAGGACGTCGGTCCGCGAGATGATCCCGGCCACTCTTCCCTGCGCGTCCAGCACCGGGAGCGAGTTCACGCGGAAGTCGTGCAGGAGGACCAGGGCGTCCTCCAGCGTGTCGGCGACGGTGGCCGTCACGACCTTCCGGGTCATGACCTTCTCCACGGGGGTTTGCCGGAGGAGATCCTCGGCCTCCTTCTCCGTCGCGCCGTGCAGCAGCGCCACCGGGAGCGTCGCCTCCCGGATGTCGCGGTTGGACAGGATGCCGATGAGCGTCCCGTTCTCCCCCGTCACCGGAAGCTGGTGGATGTTATGGAGGCGCATCCGGTCGCGCGCCTCGAACAGCGAGGCGGACGGCTGCACCGTGACGACGTTTCGCTGCATTCTCCGGACGACGAACATGGGGGTTCCTCCTCTTCCCGGCGCTACTCCCCGAGAAACTCCTGCAGGTGCGCTTCCACCGATGCCGTGAGCGAACGGTTCTCGTACCCCCCCTCGAGCAGGGAGACGAGCCTCCCCCCGCAGTGGCGGTCCGCCATCTCGACGACGAAGCGGCTCATGAAGCGGAACCCTTCCACCGTGAGCTGGATATCGGCCAGGGGATCGTCCTGGTGGGCGTCGAATCCGGCGGATACGAGAAGGATCTCCGGCCGGAACGCTTCGATGGCAGGGCGCAGCATCTGCTCGAAGGCCAGGCGGTACTCCGCGTCACCCGAGCCGGGCGCCATCGGGGCGTTGAGAGTGGTCCCTTCCCCGGCCCCCTTCCCGGTCTCCCATCTTCTGCCCGTCCCCGGGTACAGAAAGGAGGGGTGCTCGTGGATGCTGAAAAAATAGACGGACGGATCCTCCAGGAAGATGCTCTGCGTCCCGTTCCCGTGGTGGACGTCCCAGTCCACGATGAAGATGCGGGAGACCCCATGCCGCGCCTGCAGGTACCGGGCCGCGACGGCGACGTTGTTCAGCAGGCAGAAGCCCATGCCGGTCTTCCGGTCGGCGTGATGGCCGGGGGGCCGGATCGCGCAGAACGCCCTCCGGACCTTTCCGGACGCCACCGCCTCCGCCCCCGCGATCGCGCCGCCCGCGGAGAGGAGGGCGATCGTGTAGGAATTCCGGTTCAGGTAGGTGTCTTCGGCGTCCAGCGTCAGGTCGCCCCGGCGGCAGGCCATCTCCAGCTTCTGCAGGTAGGAAGGATCGTGCACGCGCAGGATGTCGGCTTCCTCGGCGTACCCCGGCGTGATGGCGACCAGCTTGTCCATCAACCCCGTTGCTGCGAGATGGTCGAGAATGGCGACGAGCCGGTCCGGGGATTCCGGATGATCGAACGGAGGCGTGTGCAGCAGGTAGTCCTTGTGATAGACGAACGCCACGCTGTTCATCGGATCTCCATGCCGGTGGTCCCACTATAACAGAATCGGATATAGTGAAGAAATGGAGACGCATTGGCTGTGCGCCCTGCTGGCGCTGGTGCTGTCGCTTGCGGCGGCGGCGGCGAACGCCATCCGGTCTTCCCTCCTCATCCTGGGGGAGGAGGGGCTGGCGGAGGAAGAAGCCCGCGGCGACGCGAGGGCGGGCCGCCTGCTGGCCGCGCTGCGCGACCCGTCGACCCGCCACCCCTTTTCCCTGTGGGCGCTCGCGGTGACGCTGAAAGCCGTTTCGGCGCTTGCCGCGGGGGCATCCGCCGCGTCGTTCGCGCTGGCCGCCGGGGGGTGGGCGGGGCCGGCCGTCGCGGCGGCGTGGCTGTTCGCCTACCTGCTGTTCCTCTTCTACCTGGAGAACGGCTCCACCGGCGAGGCGATGGAGAATCCGCGGCGGATCTTCCTGTGGACGGGAGCCTGCCTGGGGGCCCTTCGCGCGGCGGTCCTTCCGGCGCGCCTCCTCGACGGCCTGGGGCGGCTGCTGTTCGGCGGCCGGTACTCCCCCGAGGCGCTCATGGACATCCGCATCGGCTCCGAGGAGGGGATCCTGGACGTCATCGAGGAGGGAGCGGAGCACGGGACGATCGACGCCACCGAGGAGAAGATGATCGAGGGAGTCCTGCGCTTCGGGGAGACCACCGTCGCGGAAGGGATGACGCCCTGGTCGGAGGTGGTCTACATCAAGGAAGGATCCCCCCGCGGGGAGGTGGCCTCGACGGTGGGGGAGACGGGGTATTCCCGCTACCCGGTGCTCTCGCACTCCGGCGAGGAGGTGGTCGGGATCCTTTCCTCTTTCGTCCTCCTCCGGCTGCCCGCGGACGGGCGCTGGGAGGACCTCCTCGAACGGCCGATGTACGTCCCCGGTTCGATGAAAGTGTCCGACCTGCTGCGACGGTTCCAGCGGGCGATGGTGCACATGGCGGTGGCGATCGACGAGCACGGGAAGCTGTGCGGCGTGATCACGATCCACGACCTGCTCGAGCAGATCGTCGGAAGGCTGGCCGGCGGAGCCGATCTCCAGGAGGGGCCGGAATGGGAAAAGGACGGAGCCCTCTCGGTTCCGGCGGCGACGCCGGTCCGGGTCCTCCGCGAGGAGTACGGCATCGGTATCCCCCTGGGGGCGACGTACGAGACGGCGGGGGGATTCGTCATGGATTACCTGCAGCACCTGCCCGAAGGGCCGGTGACGTTCCTGGCCCACGGATACCGGATCACGGTGGCGGAAACCGAACGGTACCGGATCCGGCGCCTCCGGATCGAGAAGACGGCGTCTACCGAAACTCCGTGATCTCCTCCGCGGGTTTTCGAGGCGGCTTCGCGGTGGGGGAGTCGGGTTTCCCCACCGCGATGATGGCGAGGAGCTCTTCGGGATAGCGAAGGGACAGGGCGGATTCCAGCTCCTGCTTTGCGATCAGCGGTCCCGTCATCCAGCACGTTCCGTATCCCAATGCGTAGGCGGCCAGGGTGAATTGCGTGACGGCCGCGGAGATGCTCTGCAGGGACGGGTTGACCTGGAACCGGCGGATGCGATACCGATCCGGGTCCTTTTCCCGGAGGATGCGGTCGGTCGAGGACTCGTACGGGGTCCCGATGACGCAGACGGCCGCCGGCGCGGCATAAAACAGGTTGTGGCTGTTGACCTTGTCCGGGGCGATGTTCTTCCCCGTGGTGCGGGAGATGATCTCGTCGACGATTCCCTTCATCCTGGCGAGGAGCTCCTTGTCCTCGACGACGAGGAACCGCACGTTCTGCGCGTTGCCGGCGGACGGCGCCCAGGACGCCGACTCCACCATCTTGAGAAGGGTCTGCCGGGGGACCGGCTCCTTGCGGAACTTCCGTACGCTCAGCCGCCCCTTCATCGCCTCGAAGACGTCCATCCCGGCTCCTCCTTCGTGGAAGCGTTGTGACGCCTCCCCCAAAATAGCACAGAACCCGCGGCGCGCGTTACGGGACCAGGAGCAGCAGTTCCGCGCCCTTCTCCTGTCCGCCGGGTTTGTAGAGAATGCGGGCCGGCGGGAGCTTGCCTGCCGACGCCATCACCGACCGGACCTCCGCAGCGATCTTTTTCCCTGCCATGGACAGGAGGATCGAGGACGTCGGGAACTCCGCCGCCGCCTTTCCCACCTCCTCCACGATCTTCCTGCCGCCCGGGGAGAGCTGGCTCTTTCCCTTCGCGGACAGCAATTTGTCCGGAAGCTCGACGCGCAGCGCGGGGCCCAGGGGCGTGACGGATACGTCGCGGGATACCTTGCCGATGGCCTCCGTCAGCGCCGCAAAACGTTCGTCGCGGCGTTTGTCCTCGTGCCGGTGCTCTTCCGTCAGGCGCTCCACCCGCCCGAGAAGGATATCGCGCTCCCGCTTCAGCTCCTCGTAGCCGTCCGACGGTTCGCCGTCTTTCTTCGGGTCCGACGGCTCGCCGTAGCGGGCGGTGGAATCCTTGCGTAGATTTTCCAGGGCCGCCTCGCAGGACTGCGCCCGGGAGTTCAAATCCTGGATCCGCTTCCCGGTGGCCTTCTCCTTCTCCAGCAGCTCGGAGATGAACTGCTCCCGCGTGATGCGGGTGCCCTCGTAGCTTTTCCGCGCCGAGGCGAGCTCCTCGCTGGAACGTTGGAGTTCCGCCTCCTGCGATTTGGCCCGCGCCGAGAGAGCCGCATTCGCCTCCTGCTCGTCGGCGAGCTGCTTCTGGAGCGCTTCGTTCTTCGCCTCGAGGACGGACCTTTCCTTGTTCACCCCGGCGATCGCGTCCCGGAGGGCGTCGGCCTCCTTCGTCTTCATCTCGTACTTGGAGCTCGCGACCATGCAGCCCCCGGCCGCGAGGCCCATCGCAAGGATCGGGAGCGCCGCCTGCCATCTGGTGACTCTCACTGGTTTCCCCCGGTATTCTGCCTGGTTGTCAAAATACTAAACATTTTACTTTCCCCCCCCTTTTTTATAAAGTTGAAATCAACACAGGGAAGGCGGTACGACGTGGGTGGATCCCAGACGGAACTTCTGGAGACGTTCCGAAAGTTAGGCTTCATATCCCCCGATGCGGCCCAGGCATTGACGTCCCGGGCCGGGGGGCAGGGAATTGCCCTCGCCGAAGCAGCGCTTCTCGAAAATCTCCTGGATCCCGACGCGAAAGGATGGCTCCTGGCGGAAGCGCTCGGGATTCCCTTCCTGGAGATCGATCCCGACACCATTCCGTACTCCCTCGGCGATGTCCTCCCGGAATCGCTCGCCCGGGAAAAGTCCGTCGTGCCGATCGCGCGGGAGGGCGACCGTCTGACCCTGGCGGTGTCCGACCCCTTCTGCCACGAGACCTTTTCCGCGATCGGGACGCTGACCGGCCTCCGCGTCCGGCTGGTCGTCTGCCCCCGCCGCACCATCGCGGCGGTCCTGGCCCGGCTCTACCCTCCCCTGGTCCCGCTCCTGCCCGGCGACATCGAAGGCGGCCTCATCACCGGCGAGGAGGCGGAAAATTGGGTGACGCAGGGAGGAGTGAGGCGCGTGGCGGAGCAGGTCCTGCTGCACGCGGCCGCGAACGGCTTCTCGAGCATCCGCATGTTTTCCGCGGGAGAGAAGGCCGTGATCAAGGGAAGGGGGGAGGAGGGGTCCGTTCTGCTGCTCTCCCTGCCGCTGCGGTTCCGGCGGCTCCTCATGGAAGCCTACGCGGACCTGGCGGGAGCCCCGGCGCCGCAGGGAGCGGTGTCCGAAAGCATTTTCCAGCTGGAGTCGGCATCCGGGGTCGCCGCATTCCGGCTCAGCCTGGTCCAAGGTCTGTCCGGCCCCGAGGCCATCGTCAAGGTCCTGCCGGACCAGAAGGCGGTCCTCACGCTGGATTCCGTCGGCCTGAACCAGGAGCAGATCGAAATCACCCGCAGGGTGCTCGCCAAGAGGGGCGGGTTCTACCTTCTGTCTTCTCCGGTCCAGGGGGGGATCGCCACGACCCTGTTCGCCCTGTTGCGGGAGACCCATCGCCCGAGGACCCGCGTGGTGACCGTGGAGGAACAGTTCCGTTTCCGGAACGAGGGGTATATCCAGCTGGAGCGCCGCGACGTCGAGCGGCAGTTCGCAGGGGACTGGAAGCGCCTGGCCGAGTCGCTGGAGCCGGGTGCGCTGATCATCGAGAACGTCACCGAGCCCTCCGACATGTCGGACCTCATCTATCTCGCCCAGGGCGGCGCCACCGTGTTGTGCGGCATCCGGCGGTTCAACTTCGAACGGACCCTGCGGACCCTGCTCTCCCTGGACGTGGATCCGTTCGTCCTGGGACGCGTCGTGCGCATGGTGATGCACCAGCGGCTGGTGAACCTCCTCTGCCAGGAATGCCGCCGCCCGGTGCCCGCGAAGCCCTCCATGCGCATGGTCGGCGAGAGGTACCGCGATCAGGTGGAGCGGATCGTCGAGGAGGCGTCGTTTTTCGTCCCTTCCGGCTGCCCGCATTGCAAGGGCACGGGGACCTCGGGTAAGATGGCGCTCGTGGAGCTCCTTCCCTTCACCCCGGCGGTGGAGAACCTGGTCTCTTCCGATTCCTGGCTGGAGGAGAAGCTCGGGCTCCTGCTCCAGGAGGATTTCTACTCCGCGGTCCAGTCGGTTCACGACCTCCTCCGCCGCGGGATGGTCACCTACGACGACGTTTTGCCGTTCTTCCGATAATCGGGAAAAGGGCGTTTCCGACATGAGAGAGCAGACGATCAACCGGATGTTCCTGAACCGGATCGCCGAAGGGGGCGATGCCGTCCGCTATCTCGTGCCGGGCGGCATGAAGTGGGAGCCCATGACGTACCGGGAGGTCGGGGAGGCCGTCCGGGAAATCGCCGGCGGGCTGATGGACCTTGGGCTGGCCAGGGGGGAGAAGGTGGCGATCCTCTCCTCCACGAGGGTGGAATGGCCCCTCGCGGACATCGCCTGCATCCTCTGCGGGTTCGTCACCGTCCCGATCTACCCGTCCAACCTGCCGGACCAGGTGGAGTACATCCTTTCCCACTCGGGAGCGCGCGCGGTCTTCGTGGAGGACGAGCCCCAGTGGAACAAGGTGGCGGGGGCCCGCGGCAGGCTTCCGGAGCTTTCCGCCGTGATCCTGCTCACGGGCGGTCCGGAGGGGAAGGAGGGGACGATCGGGCTGGCGGAGCTGCGCGGCCGCGGAGCCGGATTCCTTGCGGCGCGCCCGGGCGTGCTGGAGGCGCGTGCGGAGGAGATCCATCCCGAGGACGACCTGACGATCATCTACACCTCGGGGACCACGGGCCCGCCGAAGGGCGCCCTGATCCGGCATTCCAATATCGCCTTCGATGTGACGGCCGTCCTGGAGGTCGTCCCGGTGCCGCGGGGGGACGTCATGCTCCAGTTCCTTCCCCTGGCGCATGTCCTGGGAAGGTTCGAGCATTTCCTCTCCTTCGACGCGATGGTGGTGACGGCTTTCGCGCGGAGCATCCAGACGGTGGCCGAAGACCTGACCTCGATCCGGCCGCACCTCATGATCAGCGTCCCCCGCCTGTACGAGAAGTTCTACGCCGCCGTCCGCGCCAAGGTGAATGAAGAGGGGGGGCTCAAGAAGGCGATCTTCCAGTGGGCGCTTTCGGTGGGGCGGGAAGCCTCCGGGCGGCGGCAGCGGAAGGAGCCGGTGGGCGGGTGGCTGGAGGCGAAGCTCTCCATCGCGGACCGGATGGTGTTCTCGAAGATCCGGGGGCGGCTGGGAGGGCGGCTCCGGTTCTTCGTCTCGGGGGGAGCCCCGCTGGCCCGGGAGATCGCGGAGTTTTTCCACGCGATGGGGATCCTCATCCTGGAGGGGTTCGGCATGACGGAAACGCCCTCCGTCACGTCGGTCAACCGGGTCGGCGATTTCCGGTTCGGGACGATCGGCAAGCCCCTTCCCGGCGTCGAGGTCAGGATTGCGCCGGACGGGGAGATCCTCATCCGCGGGCCGCACGTCTTCAAGGAGTATTATCGCGACCCGGTGGCGACGCGCGAGGCGATCGATCCGGAAGGGTGGCTCCACACCGGCGACATCGGGGCGCTCGACGCCGAGGGGTTCCTCCGGATCACCGACCGGAAGAAGGACATCATCGTCACCTCGGGCGGGAAGAACATCGCCCCGCAGAACATCGAGAACCTGCTGAAGACCGACCAGATGATCAGCCAGGCGTTCGTCTACGGCGACCGGAAAAAATACCTGACGGCGCTGCTGACCCTGTCGGCCGAGGAGATCGCGAAGTGGGCCGCCGGAAGCGGGATCGACGGGCGGGAGCCCGCCGCCCTCGCCCGGGACCCCCGCGTGGAAGCGATGATGCGCGCACGCGTGGACGCGCTGAACCGTTCGCTGGCGCCGTTCGAACAGATAAAGAAGTTCGTCCTCATCGGGACGGACTTCTCCCAGGAAACCGGCGAACTGACGCCCACGCTGAAGGTCAAGCGGAAGGTGGTCATCCAGAAGTACGGGATGCTGCTGGATGCCCTCTATGAGAAGGATTAGCGAGCCCCTTGCCCCTTTCGGTATACGAGATCAACAAGATGCCCGAAAAGGAGCGGGAGCGGTTTCTCTCGGTCCTGATCCCCTCGCGTTTCCTCGAGATGTTCTCCATCGATCCCGGTACGTTCGAAAATAACGACGGGGTGCGGTGCGTCAAGTTCATCTGCCCGGAAAACATGCCGTTTTTCCAGATCGACCTCAGGCGCGACCCGCGGGACCGGGACGCCGCCTACTTTCTCGACGTCTCCAATTCGCCGTTCGGGCAGATGGAGATCTCCTTCATCATCGTGAACGATCCCGACGGGGAGCGGTTCGACATCGACGTCGACGAAAACGGCCAGGACACGTACTTCGGGACGGCGCGCAGGAACCTGCCGGAGGAGATCCGCGCGATGCAGGCGGGCCTGGCGCCGGCGCAGGTGCGCCGCGGCCTGCGGGCCATGCCGGAGCTGATCGCCTGCTGGGAACGGTTCTTCGGCCAGGTCGGACACCGGTTCTATTTCCTGGAGCCCTTGAGCTACAACAGCGCTATCCTGTATGAGCGGGGCGGCTTCCAATATGTCAGGGGAAAGGAGAAGATGGTATCGATCGACCGGGAGTTCCGCCCGGGCGGCGTGCTGCACGCGCGCCTGGACGGCAGCACCCCTTTCCGGGACCCGGAGCATTGGAAGACGGTCCGCGGGAGAAGCTGGGCGATCCACGACGGCGTTCTCGACGAACCCTGGGAAAGCC
This sequence comes from Deltaproteobacteria bacterium, assembly GCA_003105225.1. Lineage (GTDB taxonomy): Bacteria > Desulfobacterota > Deferrimicrobia > Deferrimicrobiales > Deferrimicrobiaceae > FEB-35. Next base: position 25,010 of record PQAK01000162.1, read on the forward strand.
CGAAGATGTACAAGACCGTGGGCGTCCACGGGGGGGTATCCACGTTCACGGGGGAGGGATATTGAGAAGGGCGGCCATTCTTGCGGCGGCTGCGTTTCTCCTGGTGGGCGTCGCGGCCCGGGGGCAGGAGGAAGAGCGGCCGAAAATCTACCTCGAGAAGAAGATCTTCGCGGACATATCGGAGGGCAGGAAGAGCTTCTACGAGGTGCACACCGTTTCGGAGGGGGAAAACCTCTGGAAGATCCTCGGCCGTAAATTCTCCCTCTCCCCCCCCGCCTACCCTCCCCTGATCAAGGAATTCCGACGGGCCAACCCCACGGTCGCCGACCCGTCCAGGCTCAAGGTCGGGCAGAAGATCCTCCTCCCGTCCGCGCCCCCCCAGCCGGTGGCTTCCCGTATGCCGGGCATGGAAGGGAAGACGGTCCCGCATCAAGTGGAAAAGGGCGAGAATCTGACCAGGATCCTGAAGAAGCAGGGGATCTCCGCCAGGAGGCTTCCCCGGTACCTGGAAGCGGTCAAGGAGATCAACGAATCCATCCGCGACGTCAACCGGATCCTGGCCGGAGCGACGATCCTGCTTCCCACGGAGGCCTATTTCGAGCCTGCGCGGGAAGCCCCGGCCGTAACCGCCTCCGCGGCGGAGCCTGCGGAGATCCCCAGGGAGCTCCCCCGGGAAGCGCCCGCGGCGGCCGTTGCGGAGGCACCGCCGCCGGCCGTCCCGCTGACCAGGGACGTCCCCAGGGAGCCGGGCGCGGAGGTTGCCGGTCCGGCGAAGCCGGAGGCGCAGATTCGCCCGCCCGCATCGCCCGCGCCCATCGCGCCGGTGGTCGAAATCCCGAAGGAGCCCCGCGGAGAGGAGACGGTGAAAAAAGAGGAGCCGGCGCCGCCTCCCGCGAAGCCTCCCTACAGGGGGCTCCTCAAGGATCTCCTCGCGGGGCTGGGGGAGAAGTGGGCGGACCGCGGCACGCTTTACCTCCCCGTCCCCTCGGGCGGCGAGGTGGTGATCAACCTGGAGGATTACCCGGTCGCGCGTTTTTCGAACGGAACCCAGGTGCTGATCGATTCCCGGGGCACGCTGCCGCGGAACGTGCGCGCGCTGATCCTGGAAACCTGGAAGAACTACCGGGTGGTGTCCCTGGACGGGAGCCGGGACGCCGGGGAGATCATCCAGCGGCTCCTCCAGTCCTCCGGGTATTACTCGGTCAAGGAAGGGCTCTCCCGCCCGCTGGTCATCGGGGAAGGGATATCCGTCACCCTGCCGGCCCGGTGGGTGGTGCTGCGGACGCCGGAGAGCCTGCTTTCCGGCGAGGTGATCCTCATCAAGGAGGTCCCCGAGAGGCCTTCGGGGAACCTGGCGGCAGTCCTCCGGTATGCCGGCCGGGTGGGCATCCGCGTGCTTCCGTACGCCACCGACCCCTCTGCGCTCGAAGGATTTCTCGCCGGGATCGACGATCCGGCCGAGGCCGCCGACCCGCCTCGAGAGGCGGTTCCCCCGGGGGGGCTTTCGGCCCTCGATTTCGCCCTGGAGTACCTCGGGATACCGAAGAAGGAGGGGGATCGCCTGAAGATCAGGGGAAAGGGGGACGCCTTCCAGCTGGTCGTCCAGCCGGAGCGGACCTTCGAGGCAGGGGGGAAGAAATATGTCGCCGACTCCGGCAGAATGGCGCCCGCGCTGCGGACGATCCTCAAGGAATCGGGCTTCACGGTATTTACGGTCATGAAGGACGAACCGGGAAGGGGGATCTTCCAACGGATCCTGAAGGAAGCCGGGCTCCCGTCGGAGGCTCGCCGGGAGTTCCTCGTTTCCGGCGGAGACAAGGAAGGCTATTCGGTCCGGGTCACGGGGACGTTCGTGACCTCGAAAGAGTGGCTGGAATCCAGGAAGGTTCGGGACGTGGCGTTCTACGGGGGCAAACTCCACCCGGCGACCCGAACGCTGATGCGCGACCTGGGTGTGGAAATCGTTGAGTGGTGATCCCGAAATCCAGCGGTCTTCCCTGTTCGGCCTGGTGAACTTCCGGCCGCGCATCACGGTGGTCCTCGTTTTTCTGACGCTCACCGTGGCCGTCGTCGGTTACCACTTCTGGCGGGACATGGGAACCCGGAGGGTGGAGGGGATGGCGAAGGAAGCGCAGCGCATCTTCGACGCGGAACGGGCGGCGGGGGCGAAGGACGTCCGGCTCGATCCGGAGGCCGTCGAGGAACGGATCCGGGAATGGCTGGGGGTGAAGGTGGCGCTTCCCCGGGACGACAGGCTCTTCTCCTACACGAGCGCGACGCGCGAAAAGATCGGGAACGATGCCGCCGCGGCGGTGGGGCTCACCTTCGGCGAGGATCCCTACCTCCTCCTGATCGTTCGCCCGGACCCGCTCCGCGGCATGGAAGGCTCTCCGCTGTTTTCGGAGTCCTCGTTCCTTTCGTGGGAAAAGGGAGGGAATTCGTTCGTGTCCTGGGAGAGGGATGGGGTGGTATACTTTCTCGTCTCGAGCGTCGACTTGACGTACGCGTTCGACCTGGTGCGACAATACTTTTCCTGACCGACCCCTACGGCGGGAGACAACAGGAGGGAACACGATGAACGTCTCGAAGCGCATGATGAGGAACCCCGTTTTCGTGGACGAGAACGACTCGATGAAGAAGGCGATGGACCTCCTGAAAGAGCGGGAGATCCGGCACCTGCCCGTCCTCAGGGACGGAGAAAAGCTCGTCGGGATCCTCTCCGAGCGGGACATCAAGCAGGCGTCCCCCTCCCCGGCGACCGCCCTCGAGATCCGCGAGATCTACTACCTCCTCGACAAGGTCAAGGTGAAGCAGATCATGACGCGGCGGCCGTACACCGTCTCCTCCTCGGCCCCGATCGAGGAGGCGGCGCTGATCATCCGGGAGAAGAAGATCGGCTGCCTGCCGGTGGTCGAGGACGGCAGGCTCGTGGGGATCCTCACGGAGACCGACATCCTCGACGCCTTCATCGAGGCGATGGGGGTGAGCGGCCCCGGCTACCGGATGGAGCTTTCCCTTCCGAACCGTCCCGGCATGCTCTTCGAGGTGTTGAAGCTCATGAAGGACTTCGAGGCCAACGTCGTGTCCGTGGCCACGGCGGCGCACGACGACACCGACCGCAAGATCCTGATCCTGCGCCTGGAGGCGAAGAACTACAAGGTCCTGAAGGCGGCGGTCAAGAAGGCCGGATTCGAGATGCTCTCCGCGGATTGATTTTCGTCAAGGAACGGCGTCGGGGGCAATGACATCGTATAATACAAGTAGATTCCAACGGGAGGTACTTCCATGAGATTGGAAGTCGAAAAGGTATTGGACAGCATTCGCCCCGCCCTCCAGGCCGACGGGGGAGACGTGGAACTCGTCGACGTCGACGGGGGCGTGGTGAAGGTGCGCCTCACGGGCGCATGCGGTGGGTGCCCGATGGCGACGATGACGCTGAAGGGCGGCATCGAGGCGGCGCTCAAGGAAGAGATTCCCTCGGTTCAGCGAGTGGAATCGGTTTGACCGAACCAATTCAGCAGGGAGGAAACATGGCGTACAAGATCACGGAGGAATGCATCGCCTGCGGCGCGTGCGCGCCGGAGTGCCCCGCCCAGTGCATCTCCGAGGGGGATCCCATCTACATAATCGATGCGAGCAAGTGCACCGATTGCGCCGCATGCGCAGGCGTGTGTCCCACCGCTGCGTGCGTTCCCGCGTAGCGGGACCATCCGGGAAACAGGGCCGGTTGCGGCCCGCGAAAACCGCACGGGAGGCGAAAGCACACCTTTTCGCCTCCCGTCGATTTTTTTATGGCGGACGCCTCCCCGGTTTACAGGAGTTTCCGGACCTCGCGCTCGAAGGCGTCCCTGTCGATGTAGCCGACGTGGACATTGCGGATGCGGCCGTCCTTGCCGACGAAGAACGTGGTGGGGATGGAGGTGACCCCGCCGTAGGCCTTGGCGGTGGCGATGTCTCCCATGAGGACGCGGTACCCGATCCCGTTTTCCATCATGAACGAGGGCAGGTTCCGCTTCGTATCCGAATCGAGGGAGATGCCGACGAGCTCGAAACCGCTGCCGCGGTATTTGTTGTAGACCTCGACGAAGCCGGGGATCTCCTCGCGGCAGGGCCGGCACCAGGTCGCAAAGAAGTTGATGACGATGGGTTTCCCGGCGAACTGGGAGGAGTGGATCCGGTTCCCGCTGGTATCGGCCAGGGTGAACGGAGGTGCCATCCGGGGGCCGTCTCCGGGGGAGACGGGGGACGAATCCTCCCGCATGCCGCCCGTGCCGGGCTGCCAGCCGCGTTGCCAGAGCACGGCCGCCAGGAATGCCAGCGCCAGGAGGCCTGCCAGCGTCAGGGATTTCTTCATGGGGAGTATTTTACAATACCTTGACCCTTCACCGGGCTTGATATTATATGAAAATAGGGTCGCAATGGCCGAAACGGCCGGGACCATTCGTCAATCCTATTACCGTATCTTCATAAAGACGCAACCAGGCGGCGGCCCGCTTCAGCCGGATCACCTTACGGGAGGGCATCGATGGCGAAATGGAGCATGGAGGAGGTGTTGCGCATGGCGCTGCGGCTCGAGCTGCAGAACTACGGGGAGTACCAGAAGGGGGCGCAGGAGGCGCAGATTCCCGCGCTGAAGGCGATGTTCTCCTTCCTCGCCGAGGAGGAGAAGGGCCACATCAAGCTCATCCGCGACAAGATGGCCGAGTTCAAGGTGAAGGAGTAGGACGGGAGACGGGCGATGGCGCGCATCTTCTTCGACCATATCTCCACCTCGCCCCTCGATCCCCGGGTCTTCGAGGCGATGCGGCCGTACTTCCTGGAAGTCTACGGGAACCCGTCGTCGCATATCCACGACCAGGGGCAGGCGGCGCTGAAGGCGGTGGATGCGGCCAGGGCGGAGGTCGCATCGCTCCTCAACGCCGGTCCCGGCGAGATCGTCTTTACCTCGGGGGCGACCGAGTCGAACAACCTGGCGGTCAAGGGCGCAGCAGAGGCGGCCGGGAGGAAAGGCGGGCACATCGTCGTCTCGGACGTGGAACACTTCTCGGTCCTGAACGCCCTGATCCCCCTGCGCAACCGGGGAGTCGAGGTCACGACGGTCCCGGTCGACTCCGACGGCAAAGTCGACCCCGGGGACGTCGCCGGGGCCATTCGCTCCGACACGATGCTCGTATCGGTCATGCAGGCCAATTCGGAGATCGGAACGATCCAGCCCGTCGCCGAAATCGGCAGGATCGCGCGGGAGCGGGGGGTCCTTTTCCACACGGACGCCACCGCTTCCGCGGGGCACATCCCCCTGGACGTGCGAACGATCGGCGCGGACCTGGTCACGCTCTCCGCGCACAACTTCTACGGGCCCAAGGGCGCCGGCGCGCTCTTTGTCCGCGAGGGGGTGGCGCTGGTCTCGCAGATCGACGGCGGGTTCCAGGAAAGAGGCTTCCGCGCGGGCACCGAGAATGTCCCCGGCATCGTCGGGATGGGGGCGGCCGCCGGGATCGCGAAGCGCGAGATGGGGGAATGGGATTTTCGCCTGCGCCGGCTCGGGAAACGGCTGTGGGAGGGGATCGCCGCCTCGGTCGATCATCTCCATTTCACGGGGCATCCGTCGGACCGGCTCCCGGGGCACGTGAGCTTCTGGGTGGAATATGCCGAAGGGGAGTCGCTCCTGCTGTTCCTCAACGTGAACGGGATCATGGCCGCGTCGGGCTCCGCGTGCAGCTCGAACCTGCGGGGGCACGACGAGGAGGACCTGGTGGCGTCGCCCGTCCTGCGGGCGATCGGGGTCCCCTCCGACATCTGCACCGGCTCGATCACCTTCAGCCTGGGAAAGGGGAACACCGAGGCGGAGGTCGACGAGGTCGTAAGCGTTCTCCCGGGCATCGTGAAGCGGCTCTGGGAGATGTCGCCGACCTATCTCGATTACCAGAAGCAGAAGGCGCAAGGAGGCGCGTAGCGATGGCGGGCGGACCGTATACGGCGAAGGTGATGGATCATTTCATGAATCCCAGGAACGTCGGGGAGATCGAGAACGCCGACGGCGTCGGCGAGGTCGGCAACCCCGCCTGCGGCGACATGATGCGGCTCTACCTCAAGGTGGAGGAGGGAAAGATCGTCGACGCGAAGTTCCGCACGTTCGGGTGCGGCGCGGCGATCGCCTCCAGCTCGATGCTGACCGAGATGATCAAGGGGAAGACGCTCGAGGAGGCGCGGGCGATCACGAACCAGCAGGTCGCCGAAGCGCTCGACGGGCTCCCCCCCGTGAAGATCCACTGTTCCGTGATGGCGGAGCAGGCCGTGAAGGCCGCGCTGGACGACTACGTCAAAAAGAATCCCGGCTGACGGAGGCTCTCCCATGATCGACCTCAACGAGAATGAAATCCTCCAGGTCGCCGTCGTCCACGAGGAGCGGGCCCGCAGGTATTACGAGCACCAGGCGTCCCGGCATCCCGGGGACCCGGCGGGGGACCTGTTCTCGTTCCTCGCGGGGGAGGAAGAGGGGCACATCCGGAAGCTCTCCGCCAAGTACGGCGTGCCGAAGATCGAAGCCGGCTGGGAGGAGAAATACCTTCCCTTTCTCATCGACCTGGAAAGGCTCGCCTGGGAGGAGGGCGTGGATGCGGAGGCGACGAAGGGGCCCGAAGCGGTCCGCAAGGGGCTGCTGATCGCAAAAAAGGCGGAGTCGCACGCGATCGATTTTTACCACCGGGCCTCCCGCGTCGTCGAGGACAAGAACACGAAGGGCCTGCTCGCGGAACTGGAGTCGGAAGAGAGAATGCACCTGATGAAGATCGAGAGATACCTGAAAGAGCTGCAGGGATAGAACCGCCGACCATCCACCGGGAGGGAACCATGCCGATGTCGCCGATCGAGATCATCCGGATGGCGCTGGATAGGGAAAAAGACGCCGTCCGCGACTACACCGAGTACGCCAAGACCGCCGAGGACCCCTCGATCCGCGAGATGTTCCTCTTCCTTGCGGGGGAGGAGAAAAAGCACGTGCGGCTGCTCCAGGCGGAAGTCGAGAAGGAAGTCTACCAGGAAATGTAGCCCCGGGGGGAAGCGTGGCGCTCTCCCTGTACGATACCGCTTCCAGGAAAAAGGTGCCCTTCGCTCCGCGGCAGCCGGGCCGGGCGGGAATCTACACCTGCGGCCCGACCGTCTACCGGTATGCCCACATCGGGAACCTGCGCACCTACCTCCTGACCGACCTCCTCGTCCGCACCCTGCGCTTCGCGGGGTTCCGGACGTTCGCCGTCCAGAACATCACCGACATGGGGCACATGCACGAGGAGGCCCTCGACCGCGTGGAGGACAAGGTGATCGCGGCGGCCCGCGCGGCAGGCAAGACCGGGCGCGAGATCGCGGAATTCTTCACGGAAGCGTTTTTCCGCGACTGCCGGCGGATGCACTTCCTCCCGGCGGACGTCTACCCGAAGGCGTCGGCGCACGTTCCCGAGATGATCGCGATCGCGAGGGAGCTGGAAAGAAAGGGGGCCGCCTACCGGGAAGGGGATTACGTCTACTTCGACGTGACCCGGGCGGAAGGTTACGGGGGCCTTTCCGGCGCGCAGCTGGGCGGGGGGGAGGCCGCATCGCGGACGGACGTCTCCATCCACCGGCACAAGAGGCGCCCGGAGGATTTCACCCTGTGGCTGCCCGCCGAGCCGGGGCGCGAGTTCAGCTGGGACAGCCCCTGGGGCCGGGGGTGGCCCGGCTGGCACGTCGAGTGCGCGGCGATGGCGATCAAGTACCTGGGCCCCGAGTTCGACATCCACGCAGGCGGGGTCGACCTGCGGTTTCCCCACCATGAGAACTCCCGGGCGATGGCGATGACCGCCACGGGGGGCCGGTTTGCCTCCATCTGGCTGCATGCGGCGCACCTGCTCGTGGAAGGGCACAAGATGTCCAAGTCGCTGAAGAACGAGTATACGTTGGACGATCTCGAGTCCCGCGGCGTCACCCCGATGGAATTCCGATACTATTGCATGACGCTTCATTACCGCACCCCGATGAATTTCACCTGGGAGGGGCAGGCGGCGGCGTCCCGGGCGTTTTCCCGGTTGAAGGAGGCGGTCGCGCGGCCCGCCGCGGGGGGAGAAGCGGACCCGGAAGCGGCCGACCGGTTTCGCCGCCGGTTCCGCGACGCCGTGGAGGACGACCTCAATCTTCCGCGGGCGATCGGCGTGGCCCATGATACGGCGCACGCGGGCCTTCCCGCCGGCGCGTTGCGGGAGCTCGCATCGGAATGGGAGACGGTGCTGGGGCTGGAGCTCCTTGCCGGCGCCGGTGAAGCAGCGCCGGTCCCGCCGGAGGTGAAGGAGCTGGCCGCGCGCCGCGAGTCCGCGCGCCGTGCGAAGGATTTCGCGGAAGCCGACGCCCTCCGCGCGAAGATCCGCGAGTCCGGCTTCGAGGTCACCGACTCCGGGAACGGCCCTGCACGGCTGCGGAAATTGTGAAGGAGGCTCGGATGATCCCGGTGAAATCGGTGGACGACCTGATGGAGATGGCGCACGGCTACCAGAGGTCGATGGCGCTGTTCGTGGCGCTCAAGCTCGATGTTTTTTCGGCGCTGGGAGACGGCCCCGCGGACGCGCGCGCCCTGGCGCGCAGGCTGTCGGCCGATCCCCGCCGCCTCTCCATCCTCCTGAACGCGATGGCCGCGATGGGGCTGATCGCGAAGACGGGGGAAACCTACCGGAACCTGCCGATCGCGAAGGATTTCCTGTCCGCAGGGACCCGTTCGAAGCGCTCCATCCTGCTGCACCACCTGGACTGCTGGGAAGAGTGGTCGGGGCTGGAGAGGAAGGTCCGCGGGGGGCGAAAGGCGCGTCCCGACCGCGGAGGCTACCAGGAAAACTTCATCCGGGGCATGGAGGACAACGCCCGGGAGCGTGCGGTGCTCGTCGCGGGACAGATCCCGCTGCGCGCGGGGGAGCGCGTGCTCGACCTGGGGGGCGGCCCCGGCACCTACGCGGTGGAGTGGGCGAAGCGCTATCCGGGCGCGGAGGTCACGGTATTCGACACGCGGGAGACCCTCCGCGTCACGCGCAAGATCCTTCGGGAGAAGGGAGCCACCCGCATGGTCCGCCTCCTGGAAGGGGACTTCACGGAAGAGGCGCTCGGCGGACCCTACGACTTCATCTGGATCTCCCAGATCCTCCACGCCTATTCCGAAAAGGAATGCATCGCGCTCCTGCGGAAGGCGCGGCGCGCGCTGGCCCCCGGAGGCCGGGTCTCCATCCAGGAATTCCTTCTCGAGGAGAGCGGGGACGCCCCTCCCGGCCCTGCGTTCTTTTCGGTCCACATGGCGGCGGTGACCGAGGGCGGAAGGGCCTACACCGCCGGGGAGGTCGCCGCCATGCTTCGGGCGGCCGGGTTCCGCAAGGTCCTCCCGGGCCGCCCGGACTCCCGGGGGGTGGGGATCGTATCGGGGCAGACCTAGAAACCCATAGATTCGAATTTTTGGTTGTGGTATCGTTGCTGGGGTAAATGCCGTGAACGCATCCCCATGTGATCGCCCCGATCACCGATGAAAAAGAAGATCGTAGTCGGATTATCGATCTATACCGCCGTCCTCCTCGCCGCCGGCATCTACATCATCTATACCATCCACGCTTCCACGGCAGACCTGAACCGACTGGTCCGGCTCCATGAAGTGGAGATCCTGAGGGAGCACTACCTGATCCAGATCAAGAGGGTGCAGTCGGACCTGACGCTCATGGAGACGAGTCATCCGAGAAGCGTCGGAACCGTCATCAACAACGTGACGGACATGGGAAAGCTCGTCGATTCCTGTTTCGGGTGCCATCACTCCGCGCAAGGGACGGAACAACTTGCGAACCTGAAGATGCAGACGGACCGGTACAAGGATGCCCTGGCGGGGATCCTGGCGATCCGGCCGGGCGGCCGCAGGCGCGCGGCCATGGAGGACGCCTTCCGGATCGGCGAGAACCTGATCGAGCAGTCCCGGGACATGATCGCCCTCACTTCCTCCAGGCTCACGGAGAAGACGCAGAAGGCGATGGGCGATATCGGGCGCACCCAGTACCTCCTGTACGGGATCGTGGGGCTGGGACCCTTGTTGTCGGCGTTGTTGGGGTATGTGTTCATCTCGGGCATGACCCGTCCCCTCGACGCCCTGCTCGATTCCACCCGGAAATTGAAGGCCGGGGACCTGGATCACCGGGTCCAGGACCTGCGGGATGAATTCGGCGAGCTGGCGGTCTCCTTCAACGAGATGGCGGAATCGCTCAAGGAGCAGATGCGGAAAATGCAGCACACCGAGCAGATGGTGGTCGTCGGCGAGCTGGCGGCGGGCCTGGCGCACGAGATCAAAAACCCGCTCGCAGGCATCAAGGTGGCCATGCAGGTCCTGTTCGAGGAGAACGGCATTTCGGAGGAAGACCGCAACGTCGTACGGCGGGTTTCCCAGGAGGTCGTGCGCCTCGAATCCCTGATGAAAAACTTCCTGAACTTCGCCAAGCCGGCGAAACCGCAGCTTGCGGAGCTGAACGTCAACAGCATGATCAACACGATCCTTGCCTTCTACGTGAAGAGCCGTCCGGTTTCCAAGGACTTTCCGAACGCGGTGTGCATCACGAAGGAGCTGCATCCGGTCCCGAATACCATGGCCGATCCGATGCAGCTGCAGCAGGTGTTCCTGAACCTGGTCCTGAACGCCGTCGACGCCATGCCGAACGGGGGGATGCTCCATGTCCGGACGGTCTTCGACGCGGGGCCCTCCCGCATATCCATCGAGATCATGGACACGGGCAAGGGGATCAGCCCCGAGCATGTCGACAAGATCTTCCAGCCGTTTTTCACCACCAAGCCCAAGGGGACCGGCCTGGGCCTGGCGATTTCCAAGCAGCTGATCGAGCAGCACGGAGGCTTTATCACGGCCGCCGGGAATCCTTCCGGCGGAACGATTTTCGGCATTCAACTCCCGCTGAAAAATCCCCCGGGGGAGATGACGACATGAAAACCAGAGGCCGGATCTTCCTCCTGGACGACGACGACCTGATCGTTTCCATGGTCGCGAGGGCGTTGAAGGGCGAGGGGTACGAAGTCCAGGCGGAAACGGACCCCGATGGGGCCATCGACAAGATCCGCCTGTTCGCCCCCGACGTGGCGCTGCTGGACATCAAGCTGCCCGGCAAGAGCGGGCTGGACCTCCTGAAGGAAATGACGGACCGCGGGATCGAGGTCCAGGTGGTGATGCTGACGTCGGACGACAGCGCCGAGAGCGCGGTGAAGGCGATGAAGATGGGGGCGGTGGATTACCTGACCAAGCCCTTCGATATGGAGGAAGTCAAGATCGTCATCGCCTCGATCGTCGAAAAGGGGAACCTGAAGCACGAAGTCGAATATCTCCGGAAGGTCAGCTCCGACCTGACGTACCGGGAGATCATCGGAAATTCGGCGGTGATCGCCGGGATCAAGGAGAAGGCCGGGAAACTGGCGCAGGCCGGCGTTCCCACGGTGCTGATCACCGGGGAAAACGGGACGGGAAAGGAGCTTTTCGCGCGATACATCCACCAACTGATGCATAACGGGAACACGGGGGAATACGCGCCGTTCATCGGCATCAATTGCTGCGCGCTGCCGGAGCCCCTGATCGAGAGCGAGCTCTTCGGCCACGATAAAGGATCCTTTACCGACGCCAAGTCCGAGAAGAAGGGGGTCTTCGAGCTGGCCTCGGGCGGGGGCATTCTCCTGGACGAGATCGGGGAAATGAAGTGGGACCTCCAGGCCAAGCTCTTGAGGGTGCTGGAAGAGCGGAAGATCCGGCGCGTGGGGGGGAGGCACGACCTCCCCATCGACGCAACGGTGTTCGCCACCACCAACCGGAATCTCGAGGAAGCGGTGAAAAACGGAGCGTTCCGGATCGACCTCTATTACCGGTTGAACGCCTTTTCCCTGCACATCCCCCCCCTGCGGGAGCGCCGGGAGGATCTGCTTCTCCTTGCCCAGCATTTCCTGACGCTGTTCTCCGCGAAATACTGCGGCACCTGCATGGGCCGCTTTTCCCCCGAGGCGCAGAACCTCATCCTCTCCTACCACTGGCCGGGAAACGTCCGGGAATTGAGGAACGTCATCGAAAGGATCGTCGTATTGGAGAGCGGCAATACGATCCTCCCGGAGCACCTTCCGAAAGAGATCCTGTTCCAGGACAGGGCAGGGGAATCTCTCTCATCCGGTTCGGGATTCACACTCCCCGAGGAGGGACTTTCCCTGGACGAAGTGGAGAAAACCCTCATCCTTCAGGCGCTCGCGAAGTCGGGAGGGAACAAGACGCAGGCGGCAAAGCTCCTCGGGATCACCTACGACTCCCTGCGCTACCAGATCAAGAAGTTCGAGCTGGAAGAGGTCAGGTAAGAAATTTCAGGCCGGCGGTCACCCCGTCCGCGGAAGGGGTGACCCAAACCACCTGGCAGACGGCTTTCTTCGGGACCAGGCGAAGGACGGAATCGTTGCCCGCGGGGACGTGGACGCGGAGCCCTTGCCCGACCCGCAGGGGGTATTCCGTTCGAAGCCGGAGCCCCCCGGAATCGATGTCGACCACCCTGCCGCTCAGGTTGTGGAGGTCGTACTGGGATTCTTCCGGCAAGGGCTCCAGGATGGAAATCTGCACCGGGATGCGGCAGATATGCCTCGGGTGTTTCCTTTTTTGCGGATACCCTCCCGAAGCGCTCTTCAGGATCCCGTGGACGTCGGAGAGGTCGAAAGGCTTTTCCAGCAATTGCAGCGAATTCCCGGCAACCCCGCGCAGGCGGTTGCCCTCGCCGGTCTTGCCGCTCATGATCACGATTTTCGCCTCCGGCGACGTCCCTCCGATGACGCGGAGAAGCTCGATCCCGTTCGAATCCGGCAGATCGATGTCGAGGAACACCAGATCGTAGGGTTGCCGGCCAAGTTCCGAGAGGGCATCCGCGCAGGTTTCCACGGCATGGGAGGAGAAGCCCAGCGCCGCGAATTCCTTCTCCAGCGCCCAGCAGATCAGCCTGTCGTCATCGGCGACAAGGATCTTTTTCCGGACCATATCGCGGCACCCTGTCGTAGCGCGCGACCATCGGGGCGCCGGCTCCCATTTTCACGGAGGGAACATGGTGATCGACGCACACCCTGCATTGGCAGCATTTGTGGGCGGTATAATGACGAATCCCCACGACGGTGTCCTTCGCCCGGTCGAATTTCGAGTAGATCCTGTCGAACAGGTCGGTCTCGCCGAATTCGAAAAACCGTTGGACCGCGTAGCTGCACACGTCGGCGATCTGCACCATGCTCGTCGAACGGATATCGACGAGGAGTGGAGTTTCCACGATTTTATCGAATTTCGTCCAGGGGGGGCCTCTCCGGTGGAAATTTCGCATGATGTTCGTGACCCTCGCGGAATTCTCCTCCTGGTTGGCTTGCACGACCAGTCCATAGAGCGGCGATCCCAGGTAATTCCCCCGGTTGACCAGGAACGCCTGAAACCTGCTGATGACATGATGGAAGGCGAATTCGTACATTCGGCTAGGAGTCAATGGGCAGTCCGAAAGCGCGTTCCAGTCATAAGCCTCCGCGAATAGTCTCGCTTCGGTCCAGGTGTTGATCTCCTCGCAGATTCTTGCCAGGAACCCCTGGCGCTCCTCCTGCGTCAAGTTCGAATACCCTTCCGTTTTTTCATCGGTTTCCACGTTCCCCGGATCCGCGCACCGGCGCATCATCCAGGCCGTGTCGATTTCCGTGTCCGCCAACTCGAATCTTTTTTTGATCTTGATGATTTTCGATTCCAGTTCTTTCCATTGGACTGCGGGAATCGCTATCCCCGCCAGGACGAAATGAGAGGCGTCGCCGAAGCATTGGAGGGTACCCGATTTATTGACGTAGCAGATATATACGGGCATGCCGGGTGGAATCAGCAATTTGCATGCCTTCGAGAAGGGCTCTCCCTTGCTGCATAAATATCCTTCTAAAACAACATATTGGAAAATAACAGGGGATATCGGAGACGACTTCTCCCGGGAAATTCCGGCGATAGGACCGAATCGGAGAGGTGATATCCCCGATGCCGGCAGGATTGCGGGTATAGCGCAGTACCTCACGGCCGCTACGGACGGCGGTTGGTGATTTCACCGGCGGAGATAAGGATTTCCACCCAGCGGTTGCGGCGGGATTCGATGATTTGCATATAACGAATTGTTTATAAAGGCATATTTATTGCCGTTGCATTGGTACGGCTCTTGCTCATGTTTACTGATTGAATATTGACGCAGAAAAAAGCCGCATCCGGAGTTGTATTCACCTGCAGCAAGGGAGATGAACTGTATGCAGGACCGCCATGGCCGAAACATCCACTACTTGAGGATTTCCGTCACCGACAGATGCAACCTCCGATGCATCTATTGCATGTCCGAAAAGGGGGTTCGATTATTGAAGCACGAAGACATTCTTTCGTTCGAGGAAATCGCTTCCTTCACCAGGATTGCCGTGGCGAACGGGATCGATAAGGTAAGGATCACCGGCGGCGAGCCGCTGATCCGGAAAAACATTCCGTATCTGATTCGATTGCTCTCGGGAATCCGCGGAATCAAGGATCTGTCCCTTACAACCAACGGCATTTTACTGGAAGAATTTGCGATGCCCTTGAAGGATTCCGGTCTCCAAAGAGTAAACATCAGCCTGGATACGACGGATCCGAAAAAGTATGCCTATATCACTCGAGGGGGCGATTATTATAAAGTCATGAAGGGGATCGATGCCGCCGAGAAGGCGGGATTGCTGCCGATAAAGATCAATTGCGTGGTAAAAAAATCCTCCCACGAACCGGATGCCGTCGGCGTGAAGGTTTTTTGCGAAAGCAGGAAATTGATCGTGCGCTTCATCCATGAGATGAACCTGGAAACCGGGGAGTATTCCGTAGTGGAGGGAGGGACGGGAGGCAACTGCAGATTGTGCAACAAATTACGGCTGTCCAGCGACGGGGAGCTGCGCCCTTGTTTGTTCAGCGATCTATCTTTTAATATAAGACGGTTGGGCGCCGAATCGGCGATTCGAATGGCGGTGGAATCCAAGCCGGAATTCGGAACGAGAAGTCTTCTGACCGGATTCAGCATGATCGGCGGGTGATCCCCTGGATCGGCGGAGCGGGGATCGCTTGATGTCGATGAACGTGAAGGATGGGAACTCGTGATGGATGGAAAAGTGCTTTCCGTCAATATCTCCGAAAAAACGGGCACGATCAAACATCCCGTGGAAAAAATCACCATCACGGAATCCGGCGTGATGAACGATGCCCACGCGGGAGACTGGCACCGGCAAGTGAGCCTGCTGGCCGTCGAGAGCATCGAAAAATTTTCCCGGCAGGCCAATCGGAAAATCCATTTCGGCGAATTCGCGGAAAACATCACCACGCAAGGGATCGAACTTCCCAAGTGCAACATCTTCGATCGATTCCAGGTGGGGGAGACGGAGCTGGAGCTCACGCAGATCGGCAAGGAATGCCATGGAACCACCTGCGCCATTTTCAAAGAGGTCGGGAACTGCGTGATGCCGAAAGAGGGGATCTTCTGCCGCGTCCTCAAGACCGGCACGATCCAGCCGAACGACGAGATCCTTCTCGTGCCGAAAGTGACGCATGTTTCGATCGTTACGCTGAGCGATCGTGCGAGCGCGGGCGTCTACGAAGATCGCAGCGGCCCGAAAATCAAGGAGATGCTGGATGCCTTCTTTTCGCAAAAGAAAATGCGATACGAGATCGAAACCCTCCTCATCCCGGATAACGCGGAAGCGTTGCGAACCCATTTGAACGAGCGCAGGAACGGCGGGACGGATTTCGTATTCACCACCGGAGGTACCGGGATCGGTGAGAGAGACATCACCGTGGAGACCGTGTCCGGCATGCTGGACAAGGAGATCCCCGGAATCATGGAGCTGATCCGGGTCAAGTACGGCATGGAAAAACCCAATGCCTTGTTGAGCAGGGGCGTTGCCGGCATCATGGGGAAAACCATCGTTTATACGCTTCCCGGAAGCGTAAAGGCGGTATCGGAGTACATGTCGGAGATCACCAAAACCATGGAGCATACGGTATTCATGCTGCACGGCATCGACAAGCACTGACGCTTTTCATCGCCCTCCCGCTTAACGTATTCCCCTGAAATTCATGTGACGTCTGGTGAAATAACGGACCGGACGTGGTTTTTCCACCAACCGAGGCCTGTCAATCGCAGGGTTCGATCACCGATAGTTATTGGATAACAAAGGGATTTATCAGCACGCCGGCGTGGCATGTAACTTGCTCGAATAAAACATCGAAGCGATGGAACGGTTGCGATTACCGCGGTTTTGCTCTGCTGCAAGATTGAAACCTTGGAAAACGGGTAGCAGCGAGAGCCTCCAAGGTCAGCAATTCATAGAAAAGGAGGCGAAGTAATGAGGATTATGAGATTCGCGGTCATCATCCTTGCTGTTGCATGCCTTCCGCTTCTCGCACATCCGGCGGAAATACAGATGACCAGCTCGACCCAGTATTCCTGGTATCAGGATTTCCTGTCGAACGATGAAGATCAGAACGAAATCGTGGAGTATTTACGGCTGAACGCGACCAAGCTGGACAAGGACGGCAAGGTCAGCATTTACGGGTACGGCAGGGTCATCCATCAGTTTTCGGACAGCATTGAGGAGCGCCCCGAGATCGCGAGCGATACCTTCGGGAGAATGTATTACCTGTACCTGGACTACAGGGACGCGATCAAGGACCACCTGGATGTAAGGGCGGGAAGAACGTACGTGAGCGCGGCGGCCGCAGCGGGGACCGTGGACGGGGCCTACCTGGACTTCAAGAATCTGGGGCCCCTGGGGGTCACCGCGTTCGGCGGCAGGCGCGTGATTTTCGACAATAAAAGCGAAATCGGAACCAGCGGGGATTCGCTATGGGGCGGGAGCGTCTATTTCGATACCGTGAAATTCACCCACATCGAAGCGAGTTACGGACGGAAGTACGCCGATGAGGACCTGGCGACGGAAAACATCGGCCTCGATTTTTCCACCACTCCCCACGAGAAGGTCAACGTGTACGGGCGGATGAAATACGACATCGTTTCCTCGAGGTTCAACGAGGTTCTCGCGGGCTTGAAAGTGGCCCCTCTCAAGGACCTGGTCCTGCGGGGCGAGTACTACTACAGCTACGCCACGTTCGACAAATCCTCCTTTTACCGGTTCTTCAACATCAACAACTACAAGGAGATCGGGGTCGCAGCCGAGTACCAGGTAAACGTCGACTACCGGATCTACGCGAAATACGCCAACGAGGATTTCTGCTCGGATGAA
>PQAK01000163.1:0-4006 GCA_003105225.1 Deltaproteobacteria bacterium
CTGATCGACGACCGCCTCCGCGGCGATCCCCGGGTCGTCGTCCTCGAGAAAGTGAATTTCCGGTACGTTTCTGCCGATCTGATTCCCGAGAAGGTGGCGCTTGCGACCGTCGACGTCTCGTTCATCTCGCTGCGCCACATCCTTCCCGTGCTGGGCCGGTTCCTTCTCCCCGGTGCGGAGGTGCTGGCGCTGGTCAAACCCCAGTTCGAGGTGGGGAAGGAATGGGTCGGCAAGGGAGGCGTCGTGAGGGACGAAGAGAAACGCGTCGAGGCCGTCCGGCAGGTGGCTTCCTTCGCGGAAACGCTGGGATTTGCCGTAATGGCGCAGGCGGAGAGCCGCGTGAGGGGCCCGAAGGGGAACCGCGAGGTCTTTCTCCATCTGCGCATGGAGCGCGGGGCTTCCGGTTTGGAATCGCCTTGACTTTCCTTAATGTGAAATGTAGTTTTCTTTATAATGCGCGATATTTAACATAATTTAAGCATAATTAAATGCCCCGGCAGGGGCGGATGCGAGGTTTCCGAGATGAAAGGACGGGCATCGGTAGTCTCGTTCTTGACGGTTCTGGTAATGTGCCTTGCTCTTCCCGTCGGGGCATTCGCCCAGGAAAAGTCCATTGAAGGCGCGGCATCATACCCTGAAGGGCTCGTCCACACTGTCGTGGAGGGGGATACCCTGTGGGACCTCTCGGCGGAATACCTGGGCTCCCCATGGAAGTGGCCGGAGCTATGGGAGCGGAACCGGTTCCTGACCAATCCGCATTACATCTATCCGGGGGTTCAGATCGTCATCTTCCCGCCTCCCGCGAAGGAGTATGCCCTTCCGGCGGCGGAAGCCCCTGCTGCGGCGCCCCCCGCGCCGGCAGCCGCGGCGCCCGCTAAGGAGGCTGCACCGATAACCGCGATGCTTGACATCACGCCGTCGGAATATGTAAGGGCGGGCGAGTTCCGGAAGGAGATGCCCAAGGGGGTCGGCCGCATCCTTTTTTCCGTCGAGCCCAAGGTGGCGTTTTCGGAAGGGGACAGGGTCATCCTGCAGGCGGACAAGGATCTCCCGGCGGGCCAGCTCCTCGGCGTGTACCGGGTACGCGGTCCGATAACCGCACCGGGTGACCGGCATGTGACCGGATTCGCAACGTACCTCGTAGGCCTCGTGCAGGTGAAGGGCAAGGAAAACGGCGAGGTTGTCGCCGTCGTCCGGAATTCCTTCGAGGATATGAGCCGGGAAGACCAGCTTCGCGAGGAGATTCCCTCCTATGCGCCCGTTCCCCTTTCTCCCGGCGCCCCGGGGTTGGCGGCAGGCGTGATTTCGGGGCAGTGGGAAAACGAGGAGCTCGCGGCGGGTAATTTCATCTTCCTGGACCGCGGTTCCGCCGACGGCATCGCCGTTGGAAACGTGTTCCGGCTTCTGGACGGCATGGACAGGACCTCGGGCGGGCCATACGGAGGAAATACCCGCGTCCGGGTCGACGTCGGCCAGGCGGTCGTCGTCCGGGTGTCGCCCGAATTTTCGACCGCGTATATCAACAAAAGCCTCCAGTCGTTTCCCGCCGGAATCACCGCGATTCGCGGGACGGATGGCGTCCGGTAACGTTCCGGAGCCGGGCGCCGGAAACATCCGGCACGGGTTTTGATCGGACAGGGCCTGAAAGGAGCGCCTTCAGGCCCCGTCCCGATGCATTGCGAATCCCCGCACATCGACGTCCTTCTGCGGTTAAGCCTTGTCGAGGGGATGACCGCCGGCCATCTTCGGCGCCTGCGGCGTGCGGACCGCACTCCTTTCCTTCCGGATGCTTCGGGGAAAACGGGGCGGGGGATTCTCGACAGGGCCCTGGATGCGCTCGCTTCCAGGGAAGCCGGGGATCGGGCGGACCGCGTCCGGGAAGCCTGCTCGAAGACGGCCATTCGCCTGATCCCCCTGGATTCCGAAGAGTACCCGCAGGCGTTGCGCACGATCCCGGATGCTCCCCTGGTGCTCTACCGGGCGGGGGATTCCCCGGCGGGGAGGAATGCCGTGGCGATCGTCGGCAGCCGCGCTCCCACCGCGCCGGCGAAGGAGTTCGCGGGAGAGATCGCGTCCGACCTTGCGGGGGCGGGCTGGACGGTGGTCAGCGGAATGGCGCGCGGGATCGATGCGTCCGCCCATGAAGGCGCGCTTCGAGGGGGCGGGAACACCGTGGCGGTCCTGGGCTGCGGAGTGGACGTCGTGTACCCCCCGGAAGCGGACAGGCTCCGGGGCAGGATCCTGGAACGGGGCTCGCTTCTGTCGGAGTATCCGCCGGGGACCCTTCCGCTGTCCCGCCATTTTCCGGCGAGGAACCGCATCATCAGCGGGATCTCGCGGGGGGTGGTCGTCGTGGAGGCGCCGTGCCGCAGCGGCGCCCTGATTACCGCGCGGCTTGCGCTGGACCAGGGAAGGGAGGTCATGGCCGTCCCGGGAAATCCCGTCTTCCCGCATACGGCGGGCAGCAACCGGCTGCTCCGGGAAGGCGCGGAGCCGGCGACCTGCGCGGAGGATGTGATCGCCGCGCTGGGGGAACCCGGCCTTGCCGCGGAGGGGAGACACAGGGAGCGAAGGATCCTTGATTTTCTGTCCAGGTCGCGCCGCGTGGACGAAATCTCGGAGGCATTGGGGATCCCTCCGAACGAACTGCTCCCTGCTCTCATGGAAATGGAGCTCAGGAAATTGCTTGTAAGAAGCGCGGGGGACTATTATAAAAAAATGTCCGGCCGATAGAGGCAGTCTCCAACGATTCCCCGCGGAGGAAGGATGGCCATGGAACGCAACAGGGTGACCGGTTGAAAGCTTACCTCCTGGTAGTCGACGACGAGCAGAGCATCCGGCAGTTCCTGAAAATCTTCCTCCAGAACGAAGGGTACCAGGTGGACGTGGCCGCCTCCCTCGCGGAGGCGGAGAAGGCCATCGGAGAAAACGTCTACGATCTGGCGCTCACCGACATGCGGATGACCGCGCCCGACGACGGCCTCAAGGTCCTGCGCGCGGCGATCCAGAAGACCCCTTCCACCCAGGTGATCGTGATGACGGCCTACGCCACGATCGAGGGGGCGGTCGAGGCCATCAAGCACGGGGCGTACAACTATATCGTCAAGCCGTTCAGCAACCAGGATCTTCGCGCCATGATCCAGGGGGCGCTGGCCACCAAGGATATCGCCGTCGAGCGGCGCAGGCTCCTCCGCGAGGAGGTCCAGGGGAAGTCCACCTTCGAGGGGATCGTCGGCCGCAGCGAGGCGATGCTGAAGGTCTACGAGCTGGTCGACCGCGTGGCTCCCACCAACGCGAACGTGATGATCATGGGGGAGAGCGGGACCGGGAAAGAGCTGATCGCCTCCGCGCTGCACTCCCGCAGCGAGCGGCGGGAAGCGCCGTTCGTCGCGATCAACTGCGCGGCGATCCCCGAAACGCTGATGGAGAGCGAACTGTTCGGGCACGTGCGGGGGGCGTTCACCGGCGCGGTCCAGACCAAGAAAGGCTTGTTCGAGGCGGCTCACCGCGGGACGCTGTTTCTCGACGAGGTGGGCGAAATCCCGTCGAGCATGCAGAGCAAGCTGCTGCGCGCGATCCAGGAGCGGTCGTTCCGCCGGATCGGCGGGAACGAGGACATCTCCATCGACGTGCGGATCGTGTGCGCTTCGAAGAGGGACCTCCAGGAGGAAATGAGAGCGGGCCGATTCCGGGACGACCTCTATTTCCGACTCCACGTCATCCAGATCGTCGTCCCTCCCTTGCGGGAGCGCAGGGACGATATCCCGGTCCTGGCGCTGCATTTCCTGCACAAATTCGCAAAGCAGATGGGGAAGCCGGTGACGCGGATCGACAGCGAAGCGATGGGGGCGCTGCTGGCCTACGATTACCCGGGGAACGTCCGGGAGCTCGAAAACGTCATGGAGCGGGCGACCATCATAGAGACAAAAGACGTCATATCGTTGGCATCTCTCCCCCCAAATGTGACAAAAATTGACAGTTCCCGCGAAGGGACCGTCCCCCTTTA
>PQAK01000163.1:4175-5812 GCA_003105225.1 Deltaproteobacteria bacterium
CTCAATATATCCTTCCGTTCGATGCGTTATCGCCTCGACAAGCACGGGATCGAATAAAGGCACGGAACCTGCTTTAATTTTCTTCCGTTATCTATCAGACTTCCGGAAAGGCAGGGGATTTGTGCGGAAAAATAAGGGGTTTACTCTGGTCGAGCTGATGCTCGTCGTAACCATCATCGCAATCCTCGCGGCGCTTGCGATTCCTTCCTATATGAGTTTTACCGCAAAATCCCGCAGAACCGAGGTGAAATACAACCTGGAGGCGATCTACAAGACCGAGATCGCATGGTACGGTGAAAACAAGGCTTTCGATAATAATTTCGCTAGAATAGGATGGAAACCGGAAGGTACGATTTATTTCTACACGTTCTCTCTGGGAGCAGGTACCGAAGGAGTGCCCCTCGCTAGGAATCCGATGCCGGCCGCTGCCGTACCGTTCGCGAATGATAATGCATTTGCCGCCTATGGGTGGGGGAATATCGATTCCGATGCGACGATCGATGTCTGGCACATTGACCACCAGAAAAACATGGCTTTCGACGTCGACGACCTTGGTTCGTAAGGTGGCACGGGAGTTGCTATTTAAGGGGGACAGGAAAATTTTAAATCGTAGGGAAAGGAGAAGAATCATGTTGAAGGGCAAAAAGGGTTTCACGCTGATCGAGCTGATGATCGTCGTCGCGATCATCGGGATCCTTGCGGCCATCGCCATCCCGAACTTCCTCAAGTTCCAGGCGAAGTCGAAGATGTCGGAGGCCAAAACCAACCTTGGCGCCATCTACACGGGCCAGGTGTCCTATTTTGGCGAGCAGAACTCCTATGGTGACTTCATTGCGATCAACTGGTCTCCCTCGGGAACTCCGCGGTACCATTACTCCCTTAACGGTTGGGCCGACAACAACGCAGAAAATCGCGGAGCCCTGATCGCCATCGCGCCCGTGCCTACTTCCTGGGTGGCAAACCTCAATAATGCGGTGGATAGTAGCGGGGCTGCGGTAGTCCCCGTAGCTCCCCACTGGGATAACGACAGCTTCACCGCGGGTGCAGGTGGAAAAATCAGCACCCAGACCTATTCGGATGGCTGGTCGATGAACCATCTCCGGCAGCTCGTCTGGACCGTCGACGGAACATAATCCGATCTCAACGCATCAAATCCCCGGATTCATGGGGAAACCAAGGGGCGCTGTGGCGCCCCTTGGCATTTTTTCATACAGGGTATTTCATGGACGATCTTGCACATCACGGGAGCCCACTGTATCGTATCTCCGGAACGAAAACCGAATATCGATTCCCGGATATGGACGAAGCAATAATCGATCTTAGGTGGATCCCAGGCACGGAGAGGTTCCTGTAGGAGTGAGCGAGTCCGCGAGGGGAGCATTGGGGGGAGCGGCCGTTCTCGCTCTCCTGGTTTCCATGGCTGTTTCGCGGCAAATATTGGAACAGCGGCCTTTATCGGATGTCGGCGGGGAGATGCAATCGCGGTTGGGTCTGATCGCCGCGGTGAGTGAACGGCCAGACTTTTCATTCGGATTCCGGAATGTATTCGCCGACATGGTTTGGCTGGAGGCGGTCCAGGTAGCGGGGAACGCGAGAATGCCCCTGCGGGAATACGACCGGCTCTATCATCTCCTGAC
>PQAK01000164.1 GCA_003105225.1 Deltaproteobacteria bacterium
ATCGCTTCCACGGTGACGATGGTCCTCTTCGCGGCGAGAACCGCGAGGCGGTCGGATTCCAGCGCGGAGCAGACCACGTTTCCGTTTTCATCGGCGCGGATCGCGTGGATCACCCCCCAGTCGGGGACGATCGGCGGGACGACGAAGATTTCCCTGCCGGTGTACGGGTCCGCGACTTTCCGGAAATCGGATCGGACCTTTTCGTAATCGCTTCCCGCGAACCCGAGCATGGGGTGGAACGGCAACCCTGCGGCTCCAGCCTGGAGCCCGGCGAGGATGCCGGGTCAGGAATGTTCGCGGGTGGCCAGCCGGCCCGCCTCGACCGCGCGGCGGAAATTGGGGGCCATCCCGAACTCCCCCAGGGAGACCTGGGGAAACTCCACCGACCGCGCGCAGCCCGCCCCGGCGAGCATGTCCACGTTGATCCCCCCGAGGGGGGAGCAGACCAGGTCCAGGTCCTTCTTCCCCTGCCGGATCATCTCCCGCACGAACGACATCGGGGGCATCACCATCGCGCCCCCGATCACGATCCTCGAGCCGGACGGGACGGCTCCGGCGGCCTCGGAAAGCGGCACGAACCGCGCCTGGTTCAACGCCATGGTCTCCTCCGTTTCGGCGAAAGATCTTGTAACAGTATCTCACTCTTCGGCATCCCGCACCCGCCCGCTCCCGAGATACGACTCCATGACCTTCGGATCGTTGCGAAGCTCCGCCGCCGGACCGCCGTGGACGATCCTTCCCGTCTCCAGCACGTAGGCGTGCCGGGAGACCCTCAAGGCCTGTTTCACGTTCTGCTCCACGAGCAGCACGGTGGTCCCCGCCTCGTTGATCTCCCGGACGATCCGGAAGATGTCGGCGACGACCAGCGGCGCGAGCCCGAGGGAGGGTTCGTCGAGCAGGAGGAGGCGGGGCCGGGCGAGGAGGGCGCGCGCGATGGCCAGCATCTGCTGCTCCCCCCCGGAAAGGGAGCCCCCCCGCTGCACTTTCCTGGCAGCGAGGATGGGGAACCGCTCCATCGCCGCATCCAGGTCCCTTCGGATTCCCGCGTCCCTCCTGTGGTAGGCGCCCAGTTCGAGGTTCTCCAGCACCGTCATCCGGGAGAGGATGGCCCGCCCTTCCGGCACGAGAACGATCCCCTTCCGCACGATCGCCGCCGGCGCCATCCCCGCGATATCCTTCCCCCGGAACGCGATCCTCCCCTCGGACGGCCGGAGCAGCCCGCACACCGTCTTCATGAAGGTCGTCTTGCCGGCCCCGTTGGCCCCGAGGATGCAGGCGACCTCCCCCTCCGCGACGTCGAGGTCGATCCCCTTCAGCGCCTTGATGTTCCCGTAGCCCGCGGCCAGTCCACGGATCTCAAGCATCCTCGTCGTCCTCTTCCCGGCCGAGGTACGCTTCGACCACCTCCGGGTTGCCGCGGACCGCCTCCGGGGTGCCTTCCGCGATCTTCCGGCCGAAGTTGAACACCACCAGCCGGTCGCACACCTTCATCACCAGCGACATGTCGTGCTCGATCAGCAGGACCGTGACGCCCAGGCCCCGGATCGTGCGGATCAGCTGCCGGATCTCCCGCGTTTCCTTGTCGTTCATGCCGGCCGCCGGCTCGTCCAGCAGCAGCAGCCCGGGCTCGGCCGCCAGCGCCCGCGCGATCTCCAGGCGTCTCTGGTGCCCGTAGGGAAGCTTCCCCGCCGGCAGCTCCCCGCAGCCGGCCAGCCCCATGAGGTCCAGCAGTTCCTCCGTTTTCTCCCGGATCCGCGCTTCTTCGGCCCTCTGGCCCCGCGTGCGGAGGACGCTTCTCCAGATCCCCGCGCGGCTGCGGGCATGCCTTCCGACCATGATGTTCTCGCGCGCCGTCATCTGCGCGAACAGCCGGATGTTCTGGAACGTGCGGCTGATCCCCCTCCGGGCGATGGCGTGGGGCTTGAGGTCCTCGAGCGGTTCCCCGCGGAACCGGATGCTGCCGCCGCTGGGCGGGAAGGCGGACGTGATGAGATTGAACAGGGTGGTCTTCCCGGCGCCGTTGGGGCCGATCAGCCCGAGCACCTCCCCCTCGCGCACCGAGAAGGAGACCCCGCTCACGGCGGCAAGCCCCCCGAACCGCTTGCTGACGTCTAAAAGCGAAAGCAGCGTCATCTCCCCGCGCCCTCCGCCGCCCTGCGGCCGGCAAGCCGCCGGATCAGGGGAGGGTCGATCACCCCCTGGGGGCGGTAGATCATCATCGCCACGAGCAACGCCCCGTAGATGATGTAGCGGTAGTCGCTGATGAACCGGAGCGCCTCCGGGAGCAAGGTCAGGAATATCCCGCCGAACACCGGGCCCAGGAGGTGTTCGCTGCCGCCGAAGACGGCGAACACGAGGATCTCCACCGCGCGGTGGTAGGTGAAGTCCGCGGGGCTGATGTAGGAAGTGGCGTGGGCGAACAGGGCTCCCGCGAACCCCGAGAGCAGCGCGCCCTGGCAGAAGGCCAGGACCTTGTAATAGGTGGTGTCGATCCCCGCCGCTTCCGCGGCCGCCTCGTCCATCCGGATGGCGGCGTACGCCCTGCCGATCCGGGAGGAGGAGAGGCGAAGGAAGAACAGGATCGACAGGAGGGCGGCGGCGAACAGGAGCAGGAAGACCGTAAGGCTGATGAACTGGTTGTTCCTCAGGCCCACGGATGCCGCGGAGAAGCCCGCCTTCTCGAGCGCCGCGAGGGTCTCCCGGCCCATCTGGGGGATGGCCGCGATCCCGACGGCGCCGCCGGTCAACGACTCCCAGTTGACGAAGACGACCCGGATCACCTCGCCGAACCCCAGCGTCGCGATCGCGAGGTAGACCCCCCGCAGCCGCAGGGCGGGGATCCCCACGAGAACCCCGGAGATGCCCGCCAGCAGGGCGCCCGTCAGGACCCCGATGGGGATCGGGATCCCGTGGCGCGTCGTGAGGATCGCGGAGGCGTACGCCCCGATGCTCATGAATCCCGCGTTTCCCAACGAGAGCTGGCCCGTGGAGAGGGTCACGTAGATGCTCGCGCCCAGCAGGATATTGATGAAGATGAAGGACGCTACCTGGAGGTGGTAGGGGTTCAGCCAGTCGAACGGCATGGGGTTACCGCTGCGCCTCCGGCGCCGCCTGCCCGAACAGCCCCTGCGGTTTGATCAGCAGCACGACGATGATCGCGATGAAGGCGATGGCGTCCCGGTAGCCGGAAGAGCCGTAGGCGACCACGAACGTCTCGGACAGGCCGAGGATCAGGCCCCCCGCCATGGCGCCCGAGACGCTCCCCATCCCGCCGAAGATGATGATCGCCAGCCCCTTGAGCCCCATGGAGAGCCCGATCTGGTTGTTGATGTAGTTGAACGCCATCCCCACCAGGACGCCGGCCACGCCCCCCATCGCGGAGGCGATGACCACCGTGGCCGTGATGATCCTCGTCGTGTCCACCCCCAGGAGCCCGGCGGTCTCGAGATTTTCCGCGGTGGCGCGCAGCGCCTTGCCGGCCCGCGTCCGGTAGAGCCACAGCGAGAGCCCGGCCATGAGCAGGATCGATATCGCCAGGATCAGGACCTGGACGAGGTAGACCGTGACGGGGCCGACGTCGAACCGGATCTCAGCGAAAGGGGTCTCGAACAGCTGGTTGCCCGCCCCGAAGATCTTGTGGGCGACGTTCTCCAGGAGGATGGAGACGCCGATCGTGCTGATGAGGGAGGCCAGGTGCGATGCCCCCGGCCTTCCCCGCAAGGGGCGCAGGGCGAACCGCTCCAGCAGGTATCCCATCGCCCCCGTCACGGCGATGGCGCCCAGGAAGGCGGACCACAGCGGCGCCTGGGCCTTCGTCGCGATCAGCATCCCGACGAAGGCCCCGAACATGAAGATCTCCCCGTGGGCCATGTTGATGATGTCGAGCACGCCGAAGACGAGCGTGTAGCCGAGCGCGACGATGGCGTAGATGCTGCCCAGCGTGATCCCGTTGATCAGCTGTTCCGCGAACAACCGCTCCCTCCGCGGACGCCTTTTACTGGAACACCTGGAACCTGCCGTTCTTGATGATCAGCACGACGGGCTCCATGACGACGTCCCGTTCCGCGTCGAAGGAGAACCTGCCGAGGACCCCGTCGAAGTTCCGGATCCCCGCCAGCGCGTCCCGCAGCTTCGCGCGGTCGGACGTTCCCGCCTTCCGGAGCGCCTCCGCCATGATGTAGAGGGCGTCGTACGCCTGGGCGGCGAACTGGTCCGGCGTCTTGCCGTACGCCTTCCGGTACCGGGCCACGAAGGCCTTCACCTTCGGGTCGTTCTTATCCGCGAACCAGGGGGTGGCCACCACCAGCCCTTCCGCCGCGTCCTTCGCGATCTCGATGACCTTGGGCGAGTTGAAGCCGTTCCCGCCCACGAAGGGGACCTTGATCCCCATTTTCCTGGCCTGGGAGAGAATGACCGCCCCCTCTTCGTAGAGGGCGGAGCAGAAGACGGCGTCGGGGTTCAATCCCTTGATCTTGGTGAGCTGCGCCTTGTAGTCCGACTGCCCTTTCTGGAACGTCTCGATCGTCAGGATGGACAGCTTGAGGTCCTCGGCCATTTTCTTCATCGTGTCGAAGCCGGACTTGGTGAAGACGTCGTCGTTCCCGTAGAGCAGGGCGACCTTCCGGATGTTGTACTTCTTCACCGCCATCCCGACGGAGGCCGGGATCGCCAGGGACTCCGGCAGCGAGTTCCGGAAGACGTATTTCCCGATCTGGGTGATGCCGGCGGCGGTCGTCGATGTCCCCATGATCGGGACCCCGCTGGCGTTGGCCTCCGGCCCCGCGACCTTCATTTCCGTGCTGAGCGTAGGGCCGAGGATCGCCGCGACCTGCTCGGAGTTGATGAGTTTCTGCGCGGCGGCCAGCGCCTGCTCCTGCTTGCCGGAGGAGTCCTCGATGACCAGCTGGATGCGGACGGCGCCCTTCGCGTTGATCTCGTCGCGGGCGAGCTTGAACCCGTTGGTGATCGCCTCGCCGTAGCCGGACCCCTGCCCCGTGAGAATGGAGATCACCCCGATCCTGGCGTCGATGACCGGCGCCTTTGCCTTGGGTGGTACGGCCGGTTTCGATGCGTTCTTTCCCGCCCCCAGGAACACCAGCGAGAAGGCAAGCATTGCGGCGATTCCGGCAAGACGGATCGTGCGGGACATCGGATAACCCTCCTTATTCGTAAATGCGATTTGCCCACCTTCGCAAGGCTTCGATGGGCATCCTTCGCGGTGCGGCTCGCCATCCGTAGCTCCAAGGCATGGTGATGTTGTCGTAGCCGAGGAGCGAAGGATGGTGCCCGGGGCGGGAATTGAACCCGCATGAGGTCGCCCTCTCGGGATTTTAAGTCCCGTGCGTCTGCCAGTTCCGCCACCCGGGCGCACTCCTGAAACATAGCATAAAAAGGGGGGCGTTCCTAAAAACCGGAAAGGGGCCGGGAAGAAGGATTAGCGGCTCGCCGTGCCGGATCGGGCGGCCGCATGCGCCCATGCGGCCAGCGATCCGAGCAGCTTCTCCGCGGCTCGGCCTGCCGCGATCGCCCCTCCGTCGGCGTCCTCCGAGGGGGCGTCTTCCAGCGCCTCGAACCGGCGCGTCGCGAGGATGCCGGGCGCCCGCAGGTCCACGAGCGTGGCCCGCAGCGCAAGGCGGACTTTGCTGGGCCGGGAGAAGAATTCCTGCTCCAGGACGAGGTCCTCCGTGTCCAGCCGGAAATCCGCCGGGAGCGTGGTCGGCATGCGGACCACGGCGCGCCAGCAGCCGGTTTTTTCCAGCGCTTCCACGATCGCGGGCGCCAGCATGCCCGCGGGGGAGTCGGCCCATCGGCTGTTGGCG
This sequence comes from Deltaproteobacteria bacterium, assembly GCA_003105225.1. Taxonomy (GTDB): domain Bacteria; phylum Desulfobacterota; class Deferrimicrobia; order Deferrimicrobiales; family Deferrimicrobiaceae; genus FEB-35. Next base: position 5,820 of record PQAK01000164.1, read on the forward strand.
TAATACTTCACGGTGGCGGGGCGGAGAAGATAGGCCATCCTCTCGGTCTCGAACCCGGGCGCTTCGCGCGGAAGGCTCACGAGCAGCGTTCCGGACCCCTCGGGGCAAAGCGCGGCAGGGCCCCCCCGGGCGGGGGAGTCCGGGCGCAGCAGGAAGGTGACCCGGGGGACCGCCTTGGGCCCCGGAAGGAGCGTGCATGCGGCTGCGGCCGCGAGCAGGACGGGGATCGCCGTCCACCGGATGCGTCGCAATCGTCCTTCTGTCCCTGGCATCGTCCGATCCTCCCTTATTCCCCGGGACCCGGAGGTACCGGGGGCCTCCCGAAAATCGCCGAGTTCGGTTCCTGCTCCAGCTGCCGGGCCAGCCGCTGCAGCTGGTGGGTCAATTGCCGCAGCTCCGTAATCAGCAGCCCGACTTCCGGAAGGCTTTGCCGCGTGAAGCGCTCGATGTTCGGGCGGTTCTCCTTCGCCATGTCGCCCAGCTCCCGGCCCGCGCGCGCGACTTCCATGCCGGCCGCGTCGATCGTGACGGCGGTCCCCTTGAGGGAGGCGGTCGTCGAGGCGACATTGTCCAGGAGGACCGGCAGCCGGCCGTGAAGCTGTTCGGTGATCCGGGCGATGTTCCGCATCGCCTCCGCGCCGCGGACGACCCCCTCGTCCACGGTTTCGCTCCGTTTCGCCAGCGTATGCGTGAGCACCGCGAGGTCGCCGAGGATCTGCCGGAGGTTTCTGCGGTTTTCCTCGTCGATCACGGCCCGGGCGTCCTCGGTGAAGGCGTTCACCCCGGCGATGAGGTTCGTCATGTCGGAGTCGAGGCGGAAGAGCAGGGAGGGGCCCGTCCGGATGACGGGGTAGGGTTCTCCCGGATTCGCCTTCAAGCGGGGCGCCGCCTGGCTGCCTCCCGACAGGTTCACGAAGGCGAGGCCGGTCAGCCCCTGGATCTGCAGCGTGGCGACGGTGTCCGTCTTGACCGGAGTGCCCTGGGCGATCTCCATGGACAGCCGGACCTCCTCGATGTTCTTCGGGTTGATGACGATCTCCTTGACCCTGCCGACGTCCACGCCGCGGAACTTCACCGGCGCGTTGGGGTTCAGCCCGGACACGGATTCCCGGAAATACGCGTTGTAACGCTCGTAGACCGTGCGCTCGAGCCCCCGGCTCATCCACAGGAAGACGCCGATCGACGTCGCTCCCAGGAGGATCACGAAAAGTCCGACGATGACGTACTTTACTTTCGTTTCCATGTCTGCTCCCCGGCTGCGCGTCCCCGCGGCCCATGAAAATACGGTTGGATCAGGGGATTCTCCATGCGGGAGAGCTCCTCCATCGTACCGATCCCCAGGATCCTTCCGTTCCCCAGCACGGCGACCCGGTCCGTCACGCGCCAGAGGGAGTCGAGGTCGTGGGTCACCATGAAAACGGTCAACCCCAAAAGCTTCCCGAGGCGCAGGATCAGGTCGTCGATCCCCTCCGCGCTCACGGGATCCAGGCCGGCGGAGGGTTCGTCCAGGAACAGGATCTCGGGATCGAGGGCGATGGCCCGGGCCATCGCCGCGCGCTTCCGCATGCCGCCGCTCAGCTCATTGGGGTATTTGTCCGCGCTCTCCGCCGGGAGGTCGACCAGCGCGATCTTGATCTCCGCGATCTCCCGGACGAGATCCTTCCCGAGCCGGGTGTGCTCCCGCAAGGGAACGGAGATGTTCTCGGCGACGGTCAGCGAGCTGAACAGGGCCCCGTACTGGAACATGACCCCGCAGCGCCGCAACAGCGCGTCTCTTTCCGCATCGCCGAGGGAGGCGGTATCCTGGCCGAACAGGCGGATCCCGCCCGCCGCCGGACGCTGCAGCATGATGATTTCGCGCAGCAGGGTGGATTTCCCGCTGCCGTTGCCTCCCGCGAGCGCGAAGGTCTCGCCGCGGTAGACGGTGAGGTTCACCTCCTCGTGCACCAGGCTGGTCCCGAAGCGGGTCGACAGCCGGGCGACCTCGATGGCGGGGACCCGGGATGCGGGGGCGGGGGACTCCATGCTCAGAGTCCCGCCCAGCTCAACACGACGGAGAAGAAGGCATCCGTCACGATGACGAAGAAGATCGACTGGACGACGCTGATGGTGGAATGGCGGCCCACCGCGTCGGCCCCGCCCCGGACCTGGAACCCTTGATAGCAGCCCACGAGGGCGATGATGACGGCGAACACGGGCGCCTTGCCGATCCCGATCAGGTAATGCTTGACCGCCACCGCGTCGCGGAAACGGTCCGCGAATTCGATGAAGCTGACGTCCAGCCGGGTGAGCGCCATGATCATGCCGCCGAACACTCCCATGAGGTCGGCATAGACCGTGAGCATCGGCAGGGCGACGACGAGGGCAAGGAGCTTCGGAAGGACCAGCGTCTCCGAGGGGGAAATCCCGAGCGTGCGGAGCGCATCCACCTCCTCCGTCACTTTCATGGTGCCGATCTCCGCGGTATAGGCCGATCCCGAGCGGCCGGCGACGATGATGGCGGTCACCAGGGGGGCGATTTCGCGAAGGACGGAGACCCCGATGAGATCCACGATGAAGATATTGGCGCCGAAGGCGCGAAGCTGTTCGGCGGCCTGGTAGGCGATGACGATCCCCATCAGGAAGGAGAGAAGCCCGGTGATGGGCAGGGCATGGAACCCGCCCGTCTGCAGGTTGGACAGGAAGGACCGCCATCGGATCCGCCCGGGCTTCGCGAGCGAGCGGAGCAGGACCGCGGTGTTCTCCCCGATGAAGGAAAGGGCTCCGAAGCCGCCCTGGAGGGCGTTCTCCGTCCTCCGGCCGATCCGTTCCATCCAACCCGGGGCGGGCCGGGCGATCCCCGGCGCGACCCCCGTCCGTCCGGCGGAAACCATCCTCGCGATCTCGGCGAATTCGGGGCGCAGGCCGCGGATCTCGACGTGCGTCCCGTCCTGCTCCAGTTGCCGCAGGGAGCGCAGCAGCAGCCAGACTCCCGCGGTGTCCATCGCCTCGATGCCCCCCGCGTCCAGGACCCGTCCCGGAGCGCCCGGCCGGGGAAGGGCGGAAAGTCGCTTCTCCAGCGCCTCCAGGCGCTCCAGCTTCCAGGCGCCGGAAGCGCGCAGCGTCCCGTCGTCCTCCACGCGGAGATCGGCATCCTTGGGACCGTTCATCCGGATCGGCTCCGTCATGACCCCGATTCGCCGGTACGGCGGATTGACCGGCAGGCGAAGCAGCCCGTGAGCGCGTGCGTTAATCCGAAAGAAGGATGCCCTCCTTCGCTCCTCGCGGCAACCAGCTACCGACGCTTCGGAGCTTCGGAGGGCACCCTCCGTAGCTCGAAATTCCCGGTCTCGCTGCTGCGAATTTCGAGCGAAGGAGGGTGGAGGCGGCACCCGGATTCGAACCGGGGGATAAAGGATTTGCAGTCCTCTGCCTTACCGCTTGGCTATGCCGCCGCAGGAGGTATTGTCGGGCGAACGCCCCCGCCCTGTCAAGCGAAGCGGGCCCGGAAGCCCGGTACCCGGGAGTATTGCTTTCACTTATCAAATAAATGATAGTATAGGTCGTACTCCGATGCCCCTCCCGATCAGGAGGCCCGGTTGTCGAACCCCTTTTTTCTCACCGGCGCAGCAGGTTTCATAGGGTCCCATGTGGCGCGAGCGCTGCTCCAACGCGGCGACAGGGTCTTCGGGCTGGATAACTTCGACCCGTTCTACGACCGTGCGATCAAGGAACGGAACGTCGCAGGGCTCCTTAAGTATCCGGGATTCCGGTTCCTCGAGGGGGATATCCGGGACGCTGCCGCCCTCTCGGGGTGGGGAACCGGGGAGACCCCCGCGGCGCTGATCCACCTTGCGGCCAAGGCCGGCGTCCGCCCGTCCGTCGCCGATCCCGCCGGATATGCCGACGTGAACGTGATCGGGACCGTCCAGGTCCTTTCCTGGGCGAGGGACCGATCGGCGCCCCGCGTCCTTTTCGCCTCCTCTTCCTCCGTATACGGGGGAAACACGAAAGTCCCCTTCTCGGAAGACGATTTCGTCGACCATCCCGTGAGCCCGTACGCCGCCACCAAGAAGGCCGGGGAGCTGCTGTGCCACACCTGGGCGCACCTGTACGGGATGAACATCGTTTCCCTCCGGTTCTTCACGGTCTACGGGCCGGGCCAGCGCCCGGAGATGGCGATCCACAAGTTCACGCGGCGTCTCCTCGAGGGGAGGGAAATCGAAATCTACGGCGACGGGACGACGCGCAGGGACTATACCTACATCGACGACATCGTGAGCGGGGTCCTGGGGGCGCTCTCCGCGCCCCACGGCTATCGCGTCTACAACCTGGGGGAATCCGCCACCATCTCGCTTGCCGACCTGGTCGCCCTCCTGGAACGCGCCACCGGCGTCCGCGCGAAACGGAAGGTCCTCCCTCCGCAGCCGGGGGACGTCCCCTTGACGTTCGCCGATATCTCCCGGGCGCGGGCGGAGATCGGATACGACCCGAAGACGCCCATCGAGGAAGGCATAAAACGGTTCGTCCAATGGTATCGCGACCTTGGAGCAATCCAACCCATGGAAACCCTACAAGGAGGCAAGCGATGAAGATCACACTGTCGGTTATCAAGGCGGACATCGGCTCCATCGGGGGGCACATCCAGCCGAGCGCCCAGCTCCTCGAGGAAGTTCGCCGGAAGGTCGCGGAGCTGGGGAAATCCCTCCTGATCGACACATACGTCGGGTACACGGGGGACGACATCGCGATCCTGATGACGCACACCCGCGGACCGCTCGACGAGAAGGTCCACAAGCTCGCCTGGGACGCCTTCATCGCGGGCACCGAGGTCGCCAAGGCGCAGGGGCTCTACGGAGCCGGGCAGGACCTGCTGAAGGACTCGTTCTCCGGCAACGTGAAGGGGATGGGGCCGGCGGTGGCCGAGATGACGTTCGAGGAGCGGCCCAACGAGCCGTTCCTCCTGTTCGCGGCGGACAAGACCGACCCGGGAGCCTACAACCTGCCCTGCTACCTCGCCTTCGCCGACCCGATGCACTCCGCGGGACTGATCCTCTCCCCGAAGGTGGGGAAGGGATTCACCTTCCGCATCATGGACGTCGCGCACACGGACGGGGACCGGGTGATCGACCTCAACGCGCCCGAAGACCTCTACGACATCGCGGCGCTGCTGCGCGACCAGGAGCGGTTCGTCGTCGAATCGATCCGCTCCCGCGCCACCGGGGAGATCGCGGCCGTCGTCAGCACCACCCGCCTCCACAACATCGCCGGGAAGTACACCGGCAAGGACGACCCGGTGATGCTGGTCCGCGTCCAGGGGAACTTCCCCGCCACCGGGGAGGTCCTGTCGCCGTTCACCATCGGCCACCTCGTCGCCGGCTTCATGCGGGGCAGCCACCACGGAGCGCTGATGCCGGTGCCGAGGAACACGGGAACCTCCTTCTTCGACGGGCCGCCGATCGTTTCCTGCCTTGCCTTCTGCGTGAAGAACGGGAAGCTCACGGAGCCGGCCGATCCCTTCGATCATCCGTACTGGGAGTACGTGCGGACGAAGGTTTCGGCGAAGTCCGAGGACCTGCGGCGCCAGGGTTTCTTCGGCCCGGCCATGCTGCCGTACAGCGAGCTGGAGTACGGCGGGATCGTGGACCGGCTGAAAAAGATGGATACCCGGTTCCGCATCTCGAAAGGCAAGGAAGAGGTCACGGCGTAAATCGCCGCAGGGGCCGGAGGGAACGACGTGAGGCATGCCGCGGACATCCGGTTCGACTTCTCCCTGGTCCTGGAAAAGAACCTGCGCAGCGGCGACGGGTTGACCGCGGGGCATCTCCGCAAGGCGCTCCGCCGGGCGGAAAAGGCCGCCCTCGCGGTCGCCCGCCGGCACGCAGGCGGGGAGATCGGCTTCCCGGACCTGCCGTTTCTCGCGGCGGAGGCGCGCCGCATTTCGCGGGATGCGGCGCGGCTGCGGGGCCGGTTCACCCATATGCTGGTCCTGGGGATCGGCGGGTCGGCCCTGGGCGCGAAAGCCGTCCTGGAGGGGGTCGGCGGCGCCGGCGCCCGGAAGGGGCTTGCCCTTTCCGTCGCGGACAACGTCGATCCCGACGCGTTTTTCCCGCTGCTGCGCTCCCATCCGATGAAGACGACCGTGGTCGTCGCCATCAGCAAGTCGGGGGGCACCGCGGAGACGAACGCGCAGCTTGCGCTTGCGGTCGAGTCCCTGAAGAAGGCAAACGGGCGTTCGTGGAAGGAGCACCTGATCCTGGTGACCGACCCGGAGAAGGGGTCCTTCCGGCGGATGGCGCAGGAGGAGGGGATCGTTTCCTATCCCGTTCCCCCGAACGTGGGTGGAAGGTACTCGGTCCTGTCGGCGGTCGGGCTCCTTCCGCTGGCCGCGGCGGGAGTGTCCATCGAAAAGCTGCTCCTGGGCGCCCGGTGGATGGAGGACCGGTTCCGCGGGAAAGAGCCGGAGGACAACCCGGTATTGTTCGCCTCGGCGGTGTACGCCCATTACCTTCTCGCCGATCCCAAGGCGGTCCAGGTCTGGATGACGTACGGGGAGGGGCTTTCGAGGGTGGCGGAGTGGTGGCAGCAGTTATGGGCGGAGAGCCTCGGAAAGCGGCGGCCGGACGGCAAACCCGTGGGGCAGACGCCCGCGCGGGCGGTGGGCGTGACCGACCAGCACTCGCAGGTGCAGCTCTACCAGGACGGCCCTGCCGACAAGCTCTACACCTTCATCAAGTGGGCCGAGGGCCATGCATCCGGAAGGGTGCCCCGCGCGGGATTCGCTCCCGGGATGGAGATGCTGGGTGGGAGGCCCCTGCGCGATCTCTTCGATGCGGAATTCGAGGGCACGATCGGCGCGTTGTGGAACGCGGGCCGGCCGATCGTGCGGATGGAGATCGGGGCCCGGGACGAGGACCACGTCGGCGCGTTCCTCCATTTCTGGGAATGGGTGACGGCGATCGTGGGGGAGTGCGCCGGGATCGATCCCTTCGACCAGCCGGGGGTGGAAGAGGGGAAGAAGATCACCCGCGCCCTGATGGGGGAGAAGGGCGCGTCCGCGCTGCGGGAGCGATTCCTCCGGAAGATGAAACGCCGGACGCCCGCCGAAATCCGCTTCCGCGGAAACGGCTGAAGGAAGTGGGAGGAAGGATCCATCTGCTCCCCGACGGGGTGATCAACCAGATCGCGGCCGGCGAGGTCGTCGAGCGGCCCGCCTCCGTCCTCAAGGAGCTCCTCGAAAACGCCGTGGATGCCAACGCCTCGCGCATCGATGCGGAGGTGTCGGGGGCCTTTCCCTTCACGCTGCGGATTTCCGACGACGGGATCGGCATGACGCCGGAGGAAGCCGGGCTGGCAATCCGGAGGCACACGACCAGCAAGATCCGGACGGCCGAGGACCTGCAAAGGATCGCCACGTACGGGTTCCGCGGGGAGGCGCTCCCTTCGATCGCCTCGGTCGCCAGGGTCAGGATCGTGACGCATCCCGCGGGACAGCACCTGGCGACGGAGCTTTCGGTCTCGGGAGGGGCGGTCGAATCCGTCCGGGAGATCGGCGCTCCCCCGGGTACCACCGTGGAGGTCTCGGACCTCTTCGGCAACGTGCCCGCGAGGAGGAAGTTTCTCAAATCCCCGCGCACCGAGATGACCCATCTGTGGGAGACCTTCCACATGGTGGCGATCCCGCGCGAAGGGGTCTTCTTCCGGCTGTCCGACGGCAGGGGGGAGTTTTCCTACGAGCCCGGGGAATCGCGGACCGCCCGGGCGCTCCGGCACGCCGGGGAGGACGGCAAGTATCTCGTCCCGCTCGAGTTCGCCTCGCCCTTTTTCCGCATCACCGGCTGGGCCGGCCTCCCCCATCTCTCCCGGTTCGGCGCCTCCGGCATCTCCTTCTTCGTCAACGGCCGTTATTTCCGCGACCGCATGGTGTTCGCCGCCGTCAAGGAGGCCTACCGGGGGATCCTTCCCCCCGACCGGCATCCCGTGGTCTGCATCTTCATCGAGTGCGATCCGGGCGAGGTCGACGTCAATGTCCACCCGTCCAAGACCGAGGCCCGGTTCCGGTACGCCCGCTCGCTGAACGAGCTGCTCCGCCACGCGATCGGCGCCGCGGTCGGGGAGCCGGTCACCCTGTCCGCTCCCCCGCGGGGATTGCAGCCCGCGGTCGAGGCGCGCGAAGCGGGCCCGCTCTCCGGTTCGCCGGCGGTCGCGGCCGGCCTGCCGTTCGGAGAGGGGAGCGTCCTGCCGCTTCCGCTCCCCGGGGGGGGCGCGATGCAGCCGCCTTCCGGGTTTTTCGCATCGCTCGCGCCCGTCGCCCAGGTCCTGGGAACGTACATCGTCTGCGAAGGGGCGGGAGAAGTCGTGATCGTCGACCAGCATGCCGCGGACGAGAGGATCGTCTTCTCGCGGCTCAAGGACGCCCTTCTCGGCGGGGGCGCTTCCGCCCAGCGATGGCTCATGCCGCAGGTGGTCTCCCTCCCCGGGACGGCGGTCCGGGAGCAGGCCGAGATCGAATCCTTCCTTTCCCGCGTCGGCTTCGTTTTCGAGTCGCTGCCGGGAGGTACATTCAAGATCCTGGGAGGCCCCGCCCTCCTCGGTTACTTCGACATCGCCCGTTGGTGGAGGGACCTGTGCGAATTCCTGCTCTCGCAGGAAACGATGCCGAAGGGGATCTTCGACGCCGACCGCGAACTGTGGCGGATGGCCTGCCATGCCTCCGTGCGCGGGGGGGATCCCCTCATGAAAGAGGGGATGCGGGCCCTTCTCCAGGAACTGGACCGCGCCGTAGCGTTCCACAGCTGCCCGCACGGCCGCCCCGTGTGGGTGAAGCTCTCCGGCGCCGAGCTGGGGCGGATGTTCGGCCGTACCTGAACGCGGAACGCGGGATCCCGCCAACAGGATGGAAGAGAACCGGCTCCTTGTCCTGTCGGGACCCACGGCCTCCGGGAAAACCTCGCTGGCGCTTTTTCTTGCCCGCATCCTTCCCCTGGAGATCATCAACGCGGATTCCCTGCAGGTCTACCGCGGGATGGACATCGGCACCGCCAAGCCCTCCCTCGAGGAACGCCGGGAAGTTCCGCACCACCTGGTCGACGTGGCGGACCCGGACGAGGAATACAACGCGGGGCGGTTCGTCGCCGGGGCCGATGCGGCCATCCGCGGCATCCGGGGGCGCGGCCGGTTTCCGCTGGTGGCCGGCGGCACCGGCCTCTACATACGGGCGCTGCTGCGCGGCCTGGATCCGCTCCCGAAGGACGACGCGGTCCGCGCGCGGCTTGCCCGCCGCTGGGAGGAGGAAGGCGGGGAAGCGCTTTTTTCCGAGCTGCGCCGGGTCGACCCCGTCTCCGCGGCGGCCGTTCACCCTTCGGACCGGGTCCGGGTGCTGCGCGCCCTGGAGATCGCCGAGATCGCGGGAGCGCCCCCCAGCGCGCTGAAGCGGCAACGGGAAGGGGCGTCCGCGGATTCCCGGATCCTGTTCCTCGCGATTTCCGCGGACCGGGAGCGGTTGTACCGGCGCATCGAGGCCCGCGTGGACGGGATGTTCCGGAAAGGGCTGGTCGACGAAGTGCGCGGGCTGCTGTCCCGGGGGTACTCCCCGGTATTGAAGCCGATGAAGGCGTTAGGATACCGGCATGTCGTGTCCCACCTTCACGGCGGCGTCCCGCTTCCCGCGGCGGTCGAGGCGATGAAGCGGGACACCCGCAGGTATGCGAAGCGCCAGATCACCTGGCTCCGGGGGGAGCCGGAAGCGGTCTGGATCGATCCGGACGGCGGCCCGGAGACCGCGGCCGAAATGGCCAGGAAGCACTTGTTTTAACCGATAGATTGGCCTAGATTAAGAGTTTACCCACGACAAGGAGAGCGGATGATCCTTCAATATCTCGATTTCGAGAAGCCGATCATCGATCTGGAGAGCCGCCTGGAGCAGCTTCGCCGGGTCGATGACGGCACCGACAAGAATCTCCGGGAAGAGGTCGCCAAGCTCGACAAGAAGATCGGCAAGATCCGCAAGGAAATATTCTCCAACCTGACCCGCTGGCAGATAACGCAATTGGCTCGCCATCCGAATCGGCCCTATATGCTCGATTATGTAAACCATTGCTTTAAGAATTTCCTGGAGATCCACGGCGACCGCGCGTTTCGCGACGACCCTCCCGTCATCTGCGGGTTTGCGGAGCTCGAGGGCGAACGGGTGGTGGTCATCGGCCAGCAGAAGGGGCGCAACACCAACGAGAAGATCCACCGCAACTTCGGCATGGCGAACCCGGAAGGGTACCGCAAGGCCCTCCGCGTCATGAAGCTGGCGGAGAAGTTCCGCCTGCCCGTCGTCACCTTCATCGACACCCCGGGCGCCTTCCCGGGGATCGGCGCGGAGGAGCGGGGCCAGTCCGAGGCGATCGCGCGGAACCTCCTGGAGATGTCGCACCTCAAGACCCCGATCGTCGTGGCCGTCATCGGCGAGGGGGGGAGCGGCGGGGCGCTGGCCATCGGCGTGGGGGACGAGATCCTGATGATGGAATACGCCATCTACTCCGTCATCTCCCCGGAAGGGTGCGCCTCCATCCTCTGGCGCGACACCGCGCGCGCGGAAACCGCGGCGGAGATGATGAAGATCACCGCCCCGGACCTCAAGAAATTCGGAGTGGTGGACCGGATCGTCCAGGAGCCCCTGGGCGGGGCGCACCGCGACCACAAGGCGGCCGCCGACGCGCTCAAGGTGGCGCTCGTGGAGACGCTCTCCGCCCTGCGCCACCTTTCCCGGCAGCAGCTCCTGGACCGCAGGTACGCGAAGTTCCGCGACATCGGGCTGATCAAGCGGAAGGCGGGCGGCAACGGGTGACGGTGGACCGCCTGAGGGAGCTGCGCGCGGAGATCGATCGGCTGGACGACGAGATGCTCTCCCTTCTCAACCGCCGTGCGCAGGCGGTGATCGAGGTGGGGAAGCTCAAGTCGGAGCGGAACCTCCGGTTCTACGTGCCGGAGCGCGAGGTCGAGATCCTGCGGCGGATCTCCGGGGCGAACCCGGGGCCGTTTCCCACCGAGGCGCTCAAGGCGATCTACCGGGAGATCATCTCCGCATCCCTGTCGCTGGAGAAGCCGCTCTCCGTGGCCTTCCTGGGGCCCAAGGCGACGTTCACGCAGCTGGCGTGCCTCAAGCACTTCGGGGAGAGCGCCGACTATGTCCCGCAGATCAACGTGTCGGAAGTGTTCCAGGCCGTGGAGCGCGGCGTCGCCGACTTCGGCGTCGTGCCGATCGAGAACAGCAGCGAGGGGATCGTCAGCAACACCCTCGACATGTTCGTCGACCACAACCTGCTGATCTGCGGGGAGATCCTCGTCGAGGTGGCGCACGACCTGCTGAACGTCACCGGCGACATCGACCACGTGAAGAAGGTCTACTCCCATCCCCACGCCATCGCCCAGTGCCGCGGGTGGCTCGAGAGGAACCTGCGCGCGATCCCCGTATTCGACGTGGAGAGCACGGCGCGGGCGGCGGAGCTCGCAGCGGACGACCCGTCCGCCGCGGCGATCGCGGGGGAGGCGGCGGCCAAGATCTACGGGTTGAAAAGCATCCGGAAGCGGATCCAGGACAACACGAACAACTTCACCCGCTTCATCATCATCGGGAAGATCGCCCCGGAGGTGACCGGCAACGACAAGACCTCGATCCTGTTCGCGGCGCGGGACGAGGTCGGGGCGCTCCACCTGATGCTGGAGCCGTTCGCCAAGTACAACGTGAACCTGACCAAGATCGAGTCCCGCCCCGTCAAGACGAAGGCGTGGGAATACCTCTTCTTCCTCGACATGGAAGGCCACATCTCGGCCGAGCCGGTGGCGAAGGCGGTGGACGAGCTGCGGACGCGGGCCCAATACTTGAAAATCCTGGGATCCTATCCCCGGGCCATCTGACCGCTGCCCGGGAGTGGCCGTTCGGCCGTGCGGACGGGGGATAAAAGGAGGACCGATCCATGATCATCGTGTTGAAGGCAGGCGCGACCGACCGGGAGATCCGGCTGATCGAAGAGAAGATCAAGTCCCACGGGCTCTCCGCCCACATCTCGAAGGGGACGGAGCGGACGATCATCGGCGCGATCGGGGACGAGCGGCACGTGGACGCCGAGGCGTTCGAGGGGCTGGAGTACGTCGAGAAGGTCCTCCGGATCCTGAAGCCCTACAAGCTGGTCAGCCGCGATTTCCAGAAGGAGGACACCGTCATCACGGTCCGGGGCCAGAAGATCGGCGGGGGCGCCCTGGCGCTCTTCGCGGGGCCCTGCTCGGTCGAGGGCCGCGAGATGATGGTGGGGATCGCCGGCAAGGTCGCCGCGGCCGGGGCCACCTTCCTGCGCGGGGGGGCGTTCAAGCCCCGCACCTC
>PQAK01000165.1:0-429 GCA_003105225.1 Deltaproteobacteria bacterium
CCACTGGCTGGGGCAGGACAAGCTGGGAAGGGACCTGCTCTCCCGGCTGGTGTACGGCGCGCGCATCTCGATCGCCGTGGGCCTCGGCACGGTTTCCATCTCCCTGGCCATCGGGCTTTTGGTCGGGGCCCTGTCCGGTTATTTCGGCGGGAACGTGGACCACCTCTTCATGCGGCTGGCGGATATCCTGCTGGCGTTTCCCGGCATCCTCCTCGCGATCGGGATCACCGCCGTGCTGGGACCTTCCCTGCGCAACGTCCTGATCGCCCTTTCCCTCCTGGGATGGGTGGGGATCGCCCGTCTCGTCCGCGGACAGGTGCTGAAGGTGAAGGAAATGGAATTCGTCCAGGCGGCACGGGCCGCGGGCGATCCGCCGCTCCGGCTGCTCCTGGCGCACATCCTGCCCAACGCCCTTTCCCCGATCCTCGT
>PQAK01000165.1:496-11693 GCA_003105225.1 Deltaproteobacteria bacterium
GAGGCGGGATTGAGCTTCCTGGGACTGGGCGTCGCCCCGCCGGCTCCTTCCTGGGGGGCGATGATCAACGAGGGGAGGCATTTCCTCTTCATCGCGCCCCACATCGCCGCCGTGCCGGGCCTGGCCATCATGGCGACCGTGATGGCCTTCAACTTCATCGGGGACGGCCTGCGCGATGCGATGGACGAGCGGGAACCCGTCCGGTAAAGCGACCGCGGAGGGTTCGAGCTCCGGGGCTCGGAGCCTCATGCGGCTTCGCGGTTCAGGAAGTCGACGAGCATGCGAAGACTGCCGAAGCTTTTCCGGTTGAACCGGAAGATCAGCCGCGGCAAGCCGGCAAGCTCGGGTTCGTCCGCCTCTTCCGGGAGAGCGCCCCCCATCCGGAACCCGCCGGATTCGAGAATGCCGCCGAATTCCGCCTGGATGCGCGGCAGAAGCGCATCGGCAAGGGGGAGGCGCAGCCGGAAGACAAGGTCCTTCCCCACGTACCGCATGCTGTGGTACGCGCGGTAGAATCCCAGGATTTCCTCGGCGGCCTGCGCCGCATCGTCCGCGATCCGGAAAAAGGCAAGGTCTTCCCGCGAGATCCACCCTCGCCCCAGGAGGTGCCGCTCGACGAACTCCTTCCACAATCGCCAGTAATCCCCCCCGGGTTCATCGACCAGCACGATCGGAAAGAGCCGGCTCTTCCCGGTCTGCAGGAGCGTCAGGACCTCGAACGATTCGTCGAGCGTCCCGAACCCTCCGGGGAAAAGGGCCACTCCGTCGGACTCCTTGACGAACAGGAGCTTGCGGGTGAAGAAATACTTCACGTGGATCAGCTTGGAGTCCCCCGCGATCACGGGATTGTCCGGCTGCTCGAAGGGAAGCAGGATGTTGATCCCCATCGCCAACTCCTGTCCCGCCCCCACGTGGGCGGCCTCCATGATCCCCTCGCCCCCGCCGGTGATGACGAGCCAGCCGCGCCGCGCCATCTCCCCGCCGAAGGCAACCGCCTGGCGGTAGCCTGGGGAGTCGGGCCGGCATCGGGCGGAGCCGAAAACGGTCACCTTCCGGAATCCTCGAAGGCCGGCAAAGATCCGGAAGGAATGGCGGAGCTCCCGCATCGCGCGGGCGAGGATCTTCAAATCCCCGCGGTCCGCCCCATCCTCGGCCAATCCCTCCACCGTCTCCCGGAGCTCGGCGAGCAACTCCTCCGGCGACACCTTGTACCCCGCGAGTCTTGCCTGCCTTCCCCTCATTTTTCTTGGATGAGCGAAGTCCGGGAACCGGTCCGCGCCCGGAGGAACCTCTTCCCGCACGATACCGCGTTTGAATCTCCCGGCAACCTTGACACCCCATCTCTCATCTGATCTATTAATCCGAAGCTGCCGATAATCCGGAATTATTGAATGCCTCGGAGTCGTTGCTTGGTATTTCCCGTTGCGGTGACGGCCACTAACCTCGATCCAAAGGAAGGGGGACGTTATGGGCAGGGCAAAACGTCGACTTATTTCCAGGCGTGATTTCCTGAAAGCAGCCGGCTTGGGTGCGGCCGCGGCCGGGTTGGGCCCCGCGATCGTGCTGCCGGGACGCAGCTACGCCCAGGCCAAGGAGCTGAAGATCCTGGTCTGGTCGCACTTCGTCCCCCGGTTCGACAAGGAATGGTTCGACACCTTCACGAAAAACTGGGGAAAGGCAAACGGGGTCAACGTGACCGTGGACCACATCGGCCTCGCCGAGATCCCCTCGCGCACCGCGGCGGAGATCTCCGCGGGACAGGGGCACGACCTGATCGAGTGGATCGCCCCGCCGTCCCAGTTCGAGCCGAGCGTCCTCGACCTGGGCGATGTCGTCAAGGAGGCGGAGAGACGCTTCGGCAAGCAGCACCCCCTGTGCCGCAGGAGCTCCTACAACCCGAACACGAAGAAGTTCTACAGCTTCTGCCCCGGCTGGACGATCGACCCCGGCTGCTACCGGAAGAGCCTGTGGGAGAAGGCCGGCAAGGGTACCGGCCCGGTGACCTGGGAGGACCTGGTCACCTACGGCGGGAAGATCAAGAGGGAACAGGGGATCCAGCTCGGCATCGGCCTGTCGCAGGAGCTCGACTCCAACATGGCCGGCCGGGCGCTCCTCTGGTCCTACGACAGCGGCATCCAGGACGAAAACGAAAACGTCGCCCTCAACAACCCGAAGACCGTCGAGGCGGTCCGGTACATGGCCCGGCTGTACAAGGAGGCGATGGTCCCCGAGGTGTTCGCCTGGACGGCCGTCTCCAACAACCAGGCGCTCATCGCGGGCCGGGCCTCCTACATCCTCAACTCCATCTCGGCGTACCGCTCCGCGCAGAAGGAAGTCCCCGAGATCGCCAAGGACATCTACTTCACCCCCGCGCTCAAGGGCCCCCGCGGATCGGGCTGGGTCAGCGAGCACGTCATCTACAACTACCTCGTCCCCAAATACTCCAAAAACGCCGATACGGCGAAGAAGTTCCTGCTCGCCCTCGTGGAGAACTACGACCAGGCGATGTACGCCAGCGAGCTCTACAACTCGCCCGCCTTCTTCGACGCCCCCATCCCGTCCGGCAACCGGGGATACGCCCCCGTCAAGGGAGCGAAGAAGCTGCGGGACCTCCACAACGCCTGGTTCGAGAACGACCCCTTCGCGATTCCGGGCGAGGCCAAGGGAAAGCTCTCGGTCCTCAAGGACGCCGAGAAGTGGAGCACGGTCGTCGGGCATCCCGGTCCGGCCAGCCCGGCGGTCGGCGAAGTATTCGCCACGTTCATCATCCCCAACATGTATGCCGGCGGGGCGCGGGGAACGAAGGCGGAGGAAGCGGTGGCGCAGGCTGAGAAGCAGGTGAAGGCGATTTACGCCAAGTGGCGCGAGAAGGGGTTGGTCGGCGGCAAACGGTAAAGACGAAGGCGTGGCCCTCCCGGGGGCGATCCGATCCACGCAGGCAGCCGGCCTTGAGGGCCCCCTCAAGGCCGGATCCTTTTCCGCAATTCCCGCACGGACCGCGCGAAGAATTGAAACGCCATTCTGTGTTATAAGGCTGGAGTAGCGGAACGACACGGAGGACTTCGCAACCATGGCGGTAGTGGAAGCTCGCGGCATTTCCAGGCATTTCGGCGAGGTCAGGGCCGTCGACGGAGTCAACCTCGCCACGGCCGAGGGGGAATTCCTGGTGCTCCTGGGACCTTCCGGCTGCGGCAAGACCACGCTTCTCCGGATGATCGCCGGGATCGAAGAGCCTACGCACGGCGACATCCTGATCGACGGGCACGTCGTGACCCACCTGCCGCCGAGGGTCCGGAACATCGCGATGGTGTTCCAGAGCTACGCGCTCTACCCTCACATGACCGTTTACAAGAATATCGCCTTTCCGCTCCGGACCCGCGGGATGGACAAGGCGGACATCCCCCGGAAAGTGGAGTGGGCGGCCTCCATGTTCGGGATCGAGAAGCTCAAGCACCGCAAGCCCCGCGAGCTCTCGGGCGGAGAGCGCCAGCGGGTGGCCCTCGCCAGGGCGGTCGTGCGGGAACCGAGCGTGTTCCTCCTCGACGAGCCCCTGTCCAACCTGGACGCCAAGCTGCGCGCTTCCGCGCGCGAAGAGCTCCGGCAATTCCAGAAGCGGATGGGGTTCACGACGATCTATGTCACCCACGACCAGGTCGAGGCGATGGGGCTTGGGGACAGGATCGTGGTGATGCACCAGGGGAGGATCCGCCAGGTCGGTCTCCCGAAAGAGATCTACGATTCTCCGGCGGACACCTTCGTCGCCACGTTCCTGGGCTCTCCGCCGATGAACCTGATCGAGCACGACGGAATCGTGGTCGGCTTCCGCCCCGAGAACTTCCTCCCCGCCGACCGGATGAACGGCGACGAGTCCGTCGCCTATCCCTTCGAAATCACTTACATGGAGGACCTGGGGGCGGAGAAGCTCATCTACGGCAACATCCGGGAGCGGACGCATACCGGCCACGTCGTCTCCCGGCTGCCGGGAAACGTGGAGGCTCCCATCGAACAGGGGCGCACCTACCCATTCGCCGCACTGCGCCGGGACCTGCGCTTTTTCGACATCAAAACCGGACTTCGCACGGAGGGGAGTCTGCCTTGAACCGGGGGTACGAGGGGACGGTTGCGGCGCCGTACGAATCGACAAGCGCCGGCATCAAGGACCGCCAGGGGACTCTCGCCCGCCTGATGATCGCCCCGGCGATCGCGTACATCGTGGCGCTGATCGGGATCCCCTTCGTCATGGCCATCCTGTACAGCCTCAGCGACGTGACGACCGGGGACCCGAGCGTCGATCTTGTCGGCCTGCGCAACTACCGGGAGGTTTTCAACGATCCCGTCTTCCGGCTCTCCCTGAAGAACACCTGCCTGTTCGCCCTGGTCTCCCAAACGCTCGTGATCGTGCTGTCGAGGATTCTCGCCACGCTCCTGATGAAGGAATTCCGGGGGAAATGGCTGGCGCGGTTCCTCGTCATGCTCCCCTGGACCGCCCCGATCGCCCTCGGAACGATCGGCTGGCTCTGGATGCTCGATTCGATCTTCAGTCCCATCGACTGGCTCTTCCGCCGGGCCGGCCTCCTGGGCGCGCCGGGCGACCTCCTGGGCCCCATGACGAACCTGTACTGGCTCGGCGAGCCCGTCCTTGCGATGGCCTCGGTGATCTTCGTCCACGTATGGCGGCTGCTGCCGCTGGCGACGGTGATCCAACTCGCCGGCTTGAGCTCGATTTCCAAGGAGATCCTCGAGGCGGCAGAGGTCGACGGGGCCGCGGGATGGCGCAAGACGCTCGAGATCACGATCCCGCTGACCCTCCCGATCATCGGGATCGCCTTCCTGTTCGGGCTCGTCTTCACGTTCACCGACATGACGGTCGTATACGTCCTGACGCGGGGGGGGCCGGTGCACAGCACCCAGGTGCTCTCGACCTGGACCTTCTTCAAGGGGATCGAGGGCGGCGACCTCGCCCAGGGCGCGGCCATCTCCCTGTTCCTGTTCCCCGTCCTTGCCGGCGTCGCGGCGCTCCTGCTGCGGATGGCCCGGCGGGCCGAGGTCACCTGAGGTGACGCCATGAGCCGGATCCGGAAACTGGTATCCCGGGGCGGCACGTACGCCCTGGTCACCGTCTTCGCCTCCTTCGCGGCGTTCCCGTTCTACTGGATGGTCATCGCGACGTTCAAGCGGGACCACGACCTGTTCAACCCGGTGAACAACCCGTTCCTGTTCAACGAGCCCCCCACCCTGGACCACCTGAGGCTCCTGCTGTTCGACACGCACTACGTGACGTACCTCCTGAACACCTTCCTCGTCGGAATCGCCGTGGTGGCGATCACCCTGCTTACGGCCGTCCCCGCCGCGTACAGCCTGGCGCGCTGGGCCAGGGGCTGGGGGGAGACCCTGGGGATCGGGATCTTCCTCACCTATCTCGTCCCGCCCACGATCCTGTTCATCCCCCTTTCCCGGTTCGCCGCCTCCCTCGGGCTCCAGGAGTCGCTCTGGTCGCTGATCCTCGTCTACCCGACCTTCACGATCCCCTTCTGCACCTGGCTCCTCATGGGGTTCTTCAAGACGATCCCGAAGGACATCGAGGAGCAGGCCATGATCGACGGGCTCTCGCGGCTCGGAGCGATGGCGAAGGTCGTGCTCCCGCTCGCGATCTCCGGGATCCTGACGGTCGTCGTGTTCGCCTTCACCCTCTCCATGCACGAGTTCATCTACGCCCTGACCTTCATCTCCGTGTCGGCGAAGAAGACCGTCTCCATCGGCGTGCCGACGGAGCTCGTCCGGGGGGACGTCTTCCAGTGGGGACCGCTGATGGCCGGGGCGCTCATCGCGAGCATCCCCGTTTCCGTCGTCTACACCTTCTTCCTCGACCGGTTCATCGCGGGATTCACCATGGGAGCCGTGAAGTAGGGTGACCCGGCTGCGCGTCCGATATCCCGCGCCCCCGTTCCTGATGGTGGGGTTCGAGGGGAAGTCGGTGACTCCCGCGCTGTCCGCCTGGCTGCGCGACGGCACGGCGTCCGGCGTCATCCTCTTCACCCGCAACCTGGAAGACCCCCGGCAGGTCAAGGAACTGTGCCGCGAGATCCGCGCGGCGGCCGGGAGAGGACGCCCGGCGCCGTTGATCGCCATCGACCAGGAGGGGGGCAGGGTCACGAGGCTCAAGGACCCGGCGTTCACGCAGTTCCCCCCGGCGCGGAGCTATTCCATCCTCGGCGGCCGCGCCGAAGAGGCGGCGGCGGCGGCGGGCGCCGCCCTTGCCGGGGAACTGTCGGCGGTCGGCATCGACATCAACTTCGCGCCCGTGCTCGACGTAGACAGCAATCCCGTCAACCCGGTGATCGGGGACCGGTCGCTCTCCGGGGATCCGGAGGAGGTCGCGCGCATCGGGATCGCCTTCGTGCGGGGCACGCTTTCCCGCAACGTCCTTCCCGTCGGGAAGCATTTCCCCGGCCACGGCCACACGGAAACGGATTCCCACAAGGTCCTGCCCGTCGTGCGCAGCCCCCGGCGGACGCTTCACGCCCGCGACATCCACCCTTTCGAACGGGCGATCCGCGCGGGGATCCCCGCCCTCATGACCGCGCACGTCGTCTACCCGGCCCTGGACCCGGACTACCCGGCGACGCTGTCCCGGAAGATCCTGACCGGGCTCCTTCGCGGCAGGCTCCGGTTCCGCGGCGCGGTTTTCTCGGACGCGCTGGAGATGAAAGCGATCTCCCTCCATTACGGAGTCGGCGATGCGGCCGTCCTCGCTTTTCGGGCGGGCTGCGACGCGGTGATCGTCAGCCGGGGGGAGACGGAGCAGGCGGAAGCGGCGGAAGCGCTGGCCCGATGGGCGGGAAGGGCAGGAAGTAGTCGGGAAGCGGCGAGTAGGTCCCGTCGAAGGATGGACCGGATCCGCCGGGTGCTGTCCCACCCGGCCGGCCGGCGGACGTCTCTCCGGTCGGTGGGGAAGAAGGGACATCGAGCGCTGGCGCAGCTTCTCCTGGAACGATGGGAAAATAGCGGGCGAACATCTTCGGACGATAAATCATGTAGTATTGGAGAACGTTGAGAAAGATCCTCCTGAGATAGAAGCGCGTCTCCCGGTAGGCGACGGTTTCGAGGAAGAGCGCCGGGTCGCCGTCCGCCCTGCTCCACCACTTCGACACCGCCTTCTCTCCCGCATTGTAGGCGGCGATGGCCCGAAGGTAATCCCCCCCGAAATCCCGTATCAGGCGTGACAGGTAGGCCGCCCCGAGCGCGACATTGGTCTGGGGCTTGAGAAGATCCTTCCGCCGGGGCTTTCGGAGTTTTTCCTTCCGGGCGACTTCCGAGGCCGTGCGCGGCATGAGCTGCATCAGCCCCACCGCCCCCGCAGGCGACAGGGCGTTGTACTGGAACTGGGACTCCTGCCGGATGACGGAATGCAGCACCAGGGGGTCCACTCCGGATTTTTTACGGTCGCAGTCTCCCAGGTAATCGGGAGCCAGCGGAAACTGCAGCCGGTCGATCAACTCCACCGTGGCCGGATCGTTGGGAACGTTCGACGTTTCGCGGATGGCCCCCCGAAGGTCCCCCGCAAGGTATCGGATGAGTCCGGGCGCCCCGCCGTCGGGGAGGCCGATCGCCTTGCGGATCGCCACGCGGTCGATGCCGCCGGCTTCCAGGATGGCGTATTCCGGGATCCCCAGGCGGATCAGCCGGTCCTTCACAAACCGGCCGGCCCCTTTGCGGTCGTACGAGCCTGGCACAAAGTAGGCCGAGACGAGCAAAAAGAGGCCCATAAAGTAAGACTGGTTGACCGCGCAGAACCATCCGCCGAGCGCATTGACGATCTCGTCCTCCCGGCCCTCCTTGTAGGGAAAATCCCCGGTCCCGGCGTAGATGACCATCAGGTGGTGCAGGATCACCAGGATCGTCAAAAAGATGCGGATGTTGTCCACAAAGAACAGGCGGGCCCCGGCTGATGCTCGGGCCTCGGCGACGTTGGCTTGCGCTTTTTTCTCGATGCTGGCGGCTTGAGCGGACATGGACTACTCCTTGTGAGAATCCTTTGCGTCCTTCGTATAGGGTGGCTGGTGAAATTCTAGCACGAATCAGGCTTTTTCGCGCGCAGGCTGGGCTGGCTGAGTCGCGACCGGCGCCGCTCGCTTGAGCGGCTCCGCTCGCCTGAGCGGCTTCATCCCGAACAAGAAGCGCAGGATGTTGTTCCGTCGCACCAGCTCGTACAGCCCCATGATGATGACAAAAGAGATGGAAGCGATGCTCAGCCACTTGAGCGGGTCCGGGATGGCCCACCGCACCACAAAGTAACCCACGCTCAGCAGCACCGTCTGGTGCAAGATGTAGAACGGCAGCACGGCTTCGTTGGCATATTTCAGGAACGGCGTGTTGAAATTCAGGTGCTTCATCCCAAAGCCGAGAAAGGTCAAGACAAAGAACCAGGCGATCAAGTCCCGATGGGGGTCAGGGTTGCCCAAGATCAGGTTGACCGTCAAGGCAATGGCCCCCAATAGTGAAACCCAGCGCAGCCGCTGGATGCTCTGTTGCACCCTGTCGCTCGCCATGATCACAAAGCCGAACAGGAGGAAGGACAGGTACACACCCAGGTTCCAGTCGAACTTGTCAAACCCCAGCAAACTATTGCGGCCAATTGATTTCCAGGACAACAGGATGGCCAACGCCAGCACATACACTAACCCCGGCAGAGCGACCAGGTCCATCAGCTTGCCGAACGCGCGGGAGCCTATCTTGCTCTTCAGCAGCAGGAACAGTGGCAGCAGGACGATGCTGAACACGAACAACACCAGCAGGTACCAAAGGTGCATCCCGTGGAAGGCCAAATTGCCGCCCAAACCGTAGAGGCCCTCAAAATAGTGCGGCAGGAAATCGAAAAATGAGCCTCTGAACTGTCCGTGGGTGATTCTTTCCAGATACACCTGGAGCGCGGCGTGGGTAAAAACGCCCACCACCAGGGGCACCAGCAGGCGCAGCACCTTGTCCTTGATGAACTGGCCTGCCCCGCTTTTGCCCACGGCATAAAACAGGCTGGCGCCCGAGATGACAAAAACAAAAGGCATCATCCAGCTTGATGCGAATTCGATCCAGACCTCCACCGCAGAATACGTGGCGGGGTTCTTGATGTGCCAATCCCCCAGGTTAAAAAAACGGGTGGAGTGAAAAACAAAGACAAAAAGAATGGCCAAAACGCGCAGCCAGTCAATGTCGTATCTTCGGGTGATCGCTTTTGGTTCCATTTCTGTTACTCCTCTTTTGCCATGGCTTGAATGAGAGACGTAATCGGCGCGCCTTTGACGACGAAATCGTCCACACCGGCCTGGGCGGCCTTTTGCTGCACCGTTTCGTCGCCGTGAATCGTCAGCGCGATGACGCGGCAGTCAGGCGAGCAGGCTTTGATTTGGCGGGTCGCTTCGCAACCGTCCATGACGGGCATCCCCAAGTCCATCAACACGACGTCGGGCCGGAGCGCCGCCGCCTGCGCAATGGCCTCTTGACCATTTCCAGCCTCGCCCACGACCTCTATTTCCAGTCCGGCCGCCTGCCCGGCCAGCGGCAGAACGGTGCACAAGTCGCGCCGAACCTGGGCCATGTCGTCTACGATCAACACACGAATGCTCGTCATGTTCGCGCCTCGCCGCACGCCGGCTTCCTACGAGAGGAACCAGGAACTGGCAAGATCGAAATCCGCCGGATCCATCTCAGGGGTCTGAACCGCATCGAGTGCACTGGGGGCCGTCTCGGCAGCCAACTCTAGATCTGGATCGCCAATGTACTCTTCTTCCGTGAACGTCAGTTGCATCTCCATCTTGCCCTCCTCGCTTTTGCGCCCTAACAATACCCGATTTTGCCTCTGGACACATCTGGCGCAGGATTGAACTTGCCAGGCCATCCGGGTGGATTCATCCAAGGACTTGGGTAGTATCAGTTTTCTACTGCCGTAGGTCTAGCGACCTACATCGCAGGTCGTAGGGGGTAGTCACACCCTTGCGAAGGATTCAAGGAGACACGCGGCGAATGCCAATACAACCTTCGCAAGGGTCACTTTTGACGCGGGCGGAGCACAAATGCGGCGATAAAGACGAGCAAGATGCCGCCGGCCACCAGGCCCGACCGGGCGTCAAACGCGGGCGAGCTGACGGCGGTATTCGGCGTGGGCGTCAGGCTCGGCGTGACTGAGGGCGTGACCGTCGGGGTTGCAGTTGCGGTTGGCGTCTGCGTCGGCAGCGGCGTGGGTGTCAACGTCGCAGTAGGCGTTAGAGTCGGCGTGCTGGTAGGCGTTGCGGTCGCCGTCGCCGCCAGCCGGGTCGGCAGCGTGACCGGGACACTGCCTGCTAGAGTCACCGGCTGGCCGGCTGTCAGACTGACCGCCTGGCTGGCCGATGGCGCCGCCCCACCTCCGCCCCGCTCGATAACCATGAGCGGCCATCCCCCGACAACGCACCCGCCATCCGCCGGTTGCGTGCAGATCGCCCCCGGCAGATTCAGCGTGTATTGCCCGCCCACTGCCCCCTGCGTCCACGTAGCCCCCGTCTGTGTATTCACGACCAGCGCGCTGCCTGCGCGCGCGCCCAACGTCACTCGCTGCGGCGATGGCACGCGCGACCAGAGCACGGTCGTCGTCTGCGTGCCGCGATCCACCGTCACCTGCGCCACCTCGTTGCGCCGGTCGAGCGTGGCCGAACGGAAACCGGACAGGTGTGACGCCGCAATCTGGAACGCCGCGAACGCCGGCCTGTGCGAGCCGTCCATCCGCACCAGGCCAAAAGGCTCCGGATTGGCCGCCTTGTCGCCGGGTGTATCGGCCATCTTGTAGACGGCGATTCGCTCCGCGCCGCCGGCCAATCCCATCGCAAACGCCTGGACGATAAAGGCGGCTTGTTCTTCGAGTGTGATCTTGAACTGCGAGCCGGGCGCAAGCCAGGTCGGGTCGAGCGACGGCGCAGCGTTGGTCTCGACCAGCCATACAGGCTTGTCGAACCCGTACGCGCGCATCATCGTGTGGTGCCAGAGCGTCAGATCGTAGACGGTATCGGGGCGAAAGTATTGGTGCGACGTGACGACGTCAAAGTAATAGTTGTTCGCAGCCGCATTGGGGTCGTTGCGCAGCGCGTCGAGGAAACGCTGAAAGAACGGTGTGCGCTTGGCCTGCGCGTCCCACCAAAACGTGAACCCCGCCAGGTGGATCACCGCGTTC
>PQAK01000166.1 GCA_003105225.1 Deltaproteobacteria bacterium
CTGTACAAGACGTACAAGATCAATCCCCTCTCCGGCTGCCTGCCGATGCTGGCGCAGATCCCGGTGTTCATCGCCCTCTACAAGGGGCTCCTGGTGACGATCGAGCTGCGCCACGCGCCGTTCTTCCTCTGGATCAACGACCTGTCGGCCCCCGAGCACCTGTGGGACATCGCCGTCGCGGGGTACACGATCCCGATCCGCCTCCTGCCGCTGCTCATGGGGATCTCCATGTTCGTCCAGCAGAAGATGACGCCTGCGGCGGGCGATCCCAACCAGCAGAAGATCATGCTGCTCATGCCCGTCATCTTCACCTTCATGTTCTGGGGATTCCCGACGGGGCTGGTCATCTACTGGCTGGCGAACAACGTCTTGAGCATCGGGCAGCAGATGATCCACAATGCCCAGGCCGAGAAGGCCAAGAAGGCCACACCGGCGTAGGGCGCCAACGCCCGTGAAGGAGCCTTGCGTGGAAGGCGGCCGGTTCCGGGGCGAATCGACGATCGTCGCTCCCGCGACCCCGCCGGGAGCGGGAGCGGTCTCCATCCTGCGGCTGTCCGGGCCCGACGCGTTTCCCTTGGCGCGCCGGCTTACCGGGGTCGACCCGGCCGCGCACCCCCCCCGAACGCTTTCCCGCTGCGGGATCCGTAACGCCTCCGGGGCGGAAATCGATTCCGGGCTTGCGGTCTTTTTCCCGGAGCCGCACAGCTTTACCGGCGAGGACGTCGTCGAAATCCACCTGCACGGCAACCCGATCCTCGTGGAAGAGGTCGCGGCCGCCGCGTGCGCCCTGGGCGCGGTGCCCGCCGCCCCGGGAGAGTTCTCCCGCCGCGCCTTTTTCAACGGGAAAATGGACCTGACGCAGGCGGAGGGGCTTTGCGATCTCATCGCGGCAAGGACGGCGGCCTCGGCGCGCGCCGCCCTGCGCCAGCTGAACGGAGGGATCCGGGCGGCGATCTCTCCGCTGCGGGAGCGGATCCGGAACCTCCTGGTCCTGCTGGAGGCCTCGATCGATTTCCCGGAAGAGGAGGGGATCGCCCCGATATCTGCAGTGGAACTTATAGAACGGGTATCGGAAATTAACGGTTCGCTCTCCCGTTTCCTGGAGTCGTACGAACGGGGGCACCTCCTTCGGGACGGGGCGACCGTCGCGATCGCGGGGGTGGCCAACGTGGGAAAATCCCGGCTCTTGAACCGGCTGCTCGGAGAGGAGCGCGCCATCGTGACCGAGACCCCGGGGACCACGCGCGACTACCTGTCCGGGGAGCTTGTCCTTTCGGGGATCCCGGTTCGCCTGGTCGACACCGCGGGGCTGCGGGAGACGGAAGATCCCGTGGAGCGGGAAGGGGTGGCGCGCAGCCGGCGGATCGTGGCGGAGGCGGACCTGACGCTTTTCCTGCTGGACGGCAGCAGGGCGGCGCATGACGGGGACCGGCGCGCCTACGACGAGATCGCTTCGCGGCCGCACCTGCTCCTGCTGAACAAGTGCGACCTTCCTCCTTCGGAGAACGGCGGAGACTTCCACGGGGAAGGGAAACGGAAGACGTTCCCGGTGTCCGCGAAGACCGGGGAGGGGACGGATGCGCTTCTCCGGGAGATGGCCCGGGAGCTGGCGCCGGAGGGGGGCGCGACGCTGTCCGAGGCCCCGATGACCCGGCTGCGGCATGCGGCCGCGGTGCGAAGGGCGGTCGAGGCGCTCTCCCGCGCGTCGCGGTCGGCGGGGGAGGGGATGTCCCTGGAGTTTCCGGCCGCCGACGTCCGCGAGGCGGCCGACGCCCTTTCGGAACTGACCGGCGAGATCGCCCCGGAGGAGGTGCTGGATGCGATCTTTTCCTCCTTCTGCATCGGGAAGTAGGGGAGGGGGAAGTGTTCCACGTGGAACATGAGAGAGTAACGGCCTGAAATGACGTACGAATATCCGACAGAGTACGACGTAATCGTCGTGGGCGGCGGGCATGCGGGCTGCGAGGCGGCGCTGGCCGCCGCGCGGATGGGGTGCCGCACGCTCCTGCTCACCATCAACGCGGACGCGATCGGGCTCATGTCGTGCAACCCGGCGATCGGCGGGCTGGCCAAGGGGCACCTGGTCCGGGAGATCGACGCGCTGGGCGGCGAGATGGCGAAGGCCATCGACGCCACGGGGATCCAGTTCCGGCAGCTGAACACGAGCAAGGGGCCGGCGGTCCGCTCCTCCCGGGCGCAGGCGGACAAGCAGCGGTACCGGCTGTGGATGAAGCAGGCGCTGGAGAGCGTTTACGGCCTGGACGTCAAGCAGGCGATGGCGGACGCGGTTCTCGTGGAGGGGGGCAAGGCCGTCGGGGTGGAAACGAACCTCAAGGTCCGGTACCGGGGAAAGACCGTGGTCCTGTGCACCGGGACGTTTTTGAAAGGCCTGGTCCACATCGGCCTGGTGAACTTCCCCGCGGGCCGTGCCGGCGACTTCCCTTCGATGAAGCTATCCGATTCCCTGCGGACGCTGGGATTTACCGTGGGCCGGCTCAAAACCGGGACGACCCCCCGGCTCGACGGCAAGACGATCGATTTCTCCCGGACGATCCGGCAGGACGGCGATGCCGAACCGGTGCCCTTCTCTTTTGAAAACAGCAAGATAACGCGTCCCCAAATCCCCTGTTACATGACCTATACCAGTGCGGCGACACACGCGGCGATCCGCTCGGGGCTTTCCCGCTCCCCGCTGTATTCCGGCGTGATCCAGGGGATCGGCCCGCGGTACTGCCCGTCGATCGAGGACAAGGTCGTCCGCTTCTCGGAGAAGGAGCGGCACCAGGTCTTCCTGGAGCCGGAAGGGCTGAGCACCGCGGAATATTACCCCAACGGGGTCTCGACGAGCCTGCCCTACGACATCCAGGTGAAGATGCTGCGCACGATCCCGGGCCTGGAGCGGGTGGAGATCGTCCGTCCGGGGTACGCGATCGAGTACGACTTCGTCGACCCGGTCCAGCTGCACCCCTCCCTGGAGACGAAGATCGTGGAAAACCTCTTCCATGCCGGGCAGATCAACGGCACCAGCGGCTACGAGGAGGCGGCGGCGCAGGGGATCGTCGCGGGGATCAACGCGGCCGGGAAGGCGAAGGGGCTGCCGCCGGTGGTCCTGGGCCGGGCGGAGGCCTACATCGGGGTGCTGATCGACGACCTGGTCACCAAGGGGGCGCAGGAACCGTACCGGATGTTCACCTCCCGCGCGGAGTACCGGCTCCTGCTGCGGGAGGACAACGCCGACCTGCGGCTCTCCGATACCGGGTACCGGGTGGGGCTGCTGCCGGAGGGGCGCTACCGGCAATTCTTGAGGAAGCGCGAGGGCCTCGTCGATTTCGTGCGGCGGCTCGAGGAAACCCGGGTCGCGCACGATGCGCCGATCCGCCGGCTGGCGGAGGCGGCGGGAGGTGGGCCGGTCCGGACCGGGATCTCGTACGCGGAGCTCCTGCGCCGGCCGGAGGTGACCGTGGGGATGCTGCTATCCTGCGACGGCGGGCTTGCGGCAGGGGTGCCCGGCGTCGCCCAGCAGGCCGAGCTTGCGATCAAGTACGAAGGTTACATCCGGCGCCAGGAGGAGGAAGCAAAAAAAATCCGGAAGTACGAAGAGATGCGGTTTCCGCACGATTTTCCCTTCGAGGGGGTCTACGGCCTGTCCACCGAAGTCCGGGACAAGCTGGTCCGCGTCCGCCCCGCCTCGATCGGCCAGGCGCAGCGCATCCCGGGGGTGACTCCCGCGGCGGTCGCCTTGCTCCTGGTTGCGCTGAAAAAGGGGAAGACGCGTTCCCGTTGAACGATACCCTTTTTGTTTCAGGGAGATAAGACCTGTGTTCCACGTGGAACATCCCGGAAGATGAACGCGCTTTCGGTGGAGGGGCTGTCCGCGCTGCTGGGGGAGGCGGGGATTGCGCTTCCCGAGGGGGCGATCCCCAGGCTGGTGCGGCATGCCGAGGAGATGCTGCGCTGGAACCGGTCGATCCGGCTGACCGCCATCACCGCGCCCCTGGAGGTCGCGGTCAAGCACATCCTCGACTCCCTGATGCTCCTTTCCTTCGCCCCCTTCCCCGGCCGCACGATGGATTTCGGATCGGGAGGGGGCTATCCCGGCATCCCCCTGGCGATCGCGCTGCCGGACGCCCGCCTGGTGCTGCTCGAGTCTACCGCCAAAAAGTGTGCATTTCTTTCCCACGCCTGCGCGATGCTCCAGCCGCTGCATGCGGAAGCGCTCCGCGGACGGCTCGACCCCCGGAAGATCCTGCCGATCGGCCGGTTCGAGCGGATCGTCACGCGCGCCACCCTCGCCCCCCGGGACGCCGCAAGGCTCCTGCTCCCGTATCTGTCGCCGGGGGGGCGCCTGCTCCTGATGACCGGATCGGGGGAGGGGCCCGGTGCGGCGCCCGAGCTGCCCGCCGGCGCCCGGTACGGCCGGCGCATGAAGTTCGCCCTTCCGCATGGAATGGGGGAGCGCGAGATCCGCGAGGTCCTCGCCGGCCTTTAAGATTTTCGTTCCCTCACCCCCCGCCCCGTGGTACAAGATACCGTCGTTTTCCACGTGGAATATCGGACCGCGGGAGCGCATGAAGGCCATGGCCCGGATCCTCACCGTCGCGAACCAGAAAGGGGGGGTGGGGAAGACCACCACGACCGTCAACCTTGCGGCCTCCCTGGCCGTCATGGAGAAGAAGACGCTCCTGGTCGATCTCGATCCGCAGGCCAACGCGACCTCCGGCGTGGGCGGCGCACCGGGGGGAGAGGCCGGAAACGACATCTACCGGGTCCTCCTCGGGGAGGTCCCCGCCGCCGAAGCGATCCGGGAGAGCGGGCTGTCGTACCTCCAGGTGATCCCCTCCTCGGGGGACCTCATCGGGGCGGAGATCGAGCTGGTCTCCCTTCCCCGCAGGGAGATGCGGCTCTCCGAGGCGCTCCGGCCGGTCGATGCGTCCTACGACGTGATCCTGATCGATTGTCCCCCTTCGCTCGGTCTGCTCACCGTGAACGCGCTGTGCGCGGCGGGCTCGGTCCTCATTCCGCTCCAGTGCGAATATTACGCGCTCGAGGGGCTTACCAGCCTTTACCGGACGATCTCGAAGATCCGGGAAGGATTGAACCCGCGCCTGGCCGTGGAAGGGGTGGTTCTAACGATGTTCGACGCACGGAACAACCTCTCCCACCAGGTTGTCGCCGAGGCCCGCGAAAACATAAAAGACCATGTTTTTCAATCAGTTATACCCAGAAACGTGCGGTTGTCCGAGTCCCCTTCCTTCGGGAAGCCGGCCCTGCTGTACGCCGTCAGCTCCCGGGGGGCGCAAAGCTACCTGGAGCTTGCGAAAGAGATGGTGAGCCGATGGAACGAAAGCCCGACCCGCTGAAGAAAAAAGTGCTGGGGCGGGGCCTGTCCGCCCTGCTGCCGGGGCCCGTCGAGCGCGATGCGGAGTTTCTGCGGATCCCCGTGGACCAGATCCGCACCAGCCCGTATCAGCCGAGGCGGACCTTCCTGCCGGAGGAGCTTCACGAGCTGATCGAATCGATCCGCGAGAAGGGGGTGCTGCAGCCGGTCCTGGTGCGGCCGACGCCGGAGGGGTACGAGCTGGTGGCGGGGGAGCGCAGGCTGCGCGCCGCGCAGGCGGCCGGCGTCGAGAGGGTGCCCGCGGTCGTGAGAAAGCTGTCCGACCGGGAGGCCCTCGAGGCGACGATCGTGGAAAACGTCCAGCGGGCGGACCTGAACGCCATCGAGCTGGCGGAAGGGTATCACCGGCTGGCGCACGAATTCTCCATTCCGCAGGAGGAGATCGCCAGGAGGGTGGGGAAGGACCGGGTCACCGTCGCCAACAGCCTGCGGCTCCTCAAGCTCCCGCCGCCGGTCAAGCAGGCCGTCGTGGACGGCCGGCTGTCGGCGGGCCACGCCCGGGCGCTGCTCTCCGCCCCGCCCGACAGGATCGCCGCGATCTTCGCGGCCGCCCTGCGCAAGGGGCTCTCCGTGCGGGAGGTGGAGCGGCTGTGCCAGGAGGGCGCCCGGAAGCGGTCGCCGCGGAAATCGATCCGGCACGATCCGCATCTCAAGGAACTGGAGGAAAAACTGTCCCGCCGGGGGGGGACCAAGGTCCGGATCCGAGGGACGCAGAAAAAAGGGGTGTTCGAGGTCGCGTACTATTCCGAGGAGGAATTCTCCCGGCTGTTCGAACTGCTCTTCGGGGGGCGATAGGGCAAAAAAAAAGATTGCATCGGGTTTTTCTTGTGCTATATTTCGCCGCATAAGAAACCCTAAACGTCGTATCCGGTAACGGATAAATCCCAGAGGGGAAAGGAGTGACAAGCAATGCGTAAGTACTTGGCACTGTTCTTCGGGCTGTTGCTCGCGGCGACGATCGGCCTCTCCGCTTGTGCAAAGAAGGAAGAGGCTCCTCCGCCTCCGCCTCCGCCTCCGCCCGCGGCTGCTCCGGCTCCGGCGGACAACGCTGCTCCTGCGGCTCCGGCTCCGGCGCCTCCTGCCGAGGCACCGAAGAAGTAGCCTCCCGGAGGCGCGTCCTCCGCGGAGAAGGCTCCCGACCACGGGGAGCGCATCAGGCTGCTGAAACGGGCGTCCGGGGATCCCCCCGGGCGCCCGTTCTTGTTTCCGGTTCCGGCATGCCGCGCGCTTGCCCGGGAACGGCCATTAACCGCTTGACAGGCACTTCCTTAGCGTGATACCAATTTCCCGTTTCACGTAATTCCAGCCGACCGCTTGCCTGTCATGAGGAACCCCGGGGGGAACGGGATTCATGGAACTCGTTGGTAAGATTTTCGAAACGCTGGGGATCAGCCAGCTCGCCCTTCTCCAGATGGTTCTCGTCGTGGCGCTGGTGTTCCTCCTCTCCGTGACGCTGGTGCGTCCGATCCTCGCCACGTTCCAGGAGCGCGAGAACCGCGCCGTCCGGCCGGTGGAGGAGTCCCGGACGCTCCTGGCGCAGGCGGAAGGCCTGACGACGCGCTACGAGGAGTCGCTGCGCAAGGCCGCCGTCGAGTCGCTCGCGGCCAAGCGGAAGA
The DNA here is from genome assembly GCA_003105225.1 of Deltaproteobacteria bacterium. Lineage (GTDB taxonomy): Bacteria > Desulfobacterota > Deferrimicrobia > Deferrimicrobiales > Deferrimicrobiaceae > FEB-35. The sequence goes on from PQAK01000166.1 coordinate 7,015, forward strand.
AGATGGAGGAGGCCGCCCGTCTCGAACGCAAGAAGGTCGATGCCGTTCTCGAGGAGAGCAACCGCCACGTGGACGAGATGAAGGCCCGCATCGAAACCGAGAAGGGCGATGTCGCCAGGACGCTGCGCGCCGAGGTATCCCGCCTCTCCATCGAAATCGCCGCCAAGGTGCTGGGGAGGCCGGTGGCGTGAAGCTGCCGCTTTCCCTGGCGTTCCTTGCCGCGGCCTCCGCGGCCGCCGCGGCCGAAGGGGCGGCGGGCCACGGGGAAGGGATCCCCTGGGGAGACATTTTCAAGCAGGCCGTGAACTTCGCCATTCTCGTCGGCGCCCTGGTCTACTTCCTGAAAAAACCGATCTCCAGCTTCCTGAAGGACCGCAGCGAGCAGCTGCGCAAGTCGATCGGGGACGCCGCCCGCGCCCGGGAAGAGGCCGCCGCGAAGCTGGCCGCGGTCGAGAGCCGGATGGCCCGGCTCGGAGACGAGATCGCGGAGATGAACCGGAAGATGGAGGCCGAGGCCGGGGACGAGGCGCGCCGCATCCGGGATGCGGCCCAGGCCGAGATCGACCGGGTGCGGACCCAGGCGCAGTTCGCCGCCGACCAGGAAGTGAAGAAGGCGCGCATGGAGCTTCGGAAGGAAGCCGCGGACCTTGCCACCCGCGCGGCGGAAGAGATCGTGAAGCAGGCGATCACCCCCGAGGACCAGGAGCGCCTGGCGCGGGAGAACATCGAGAAGATCCGGGGGATCGCGCAATGACCGGCAGCGCCCTGGCCCGCAGGTACGCCCGCGCGCTGCTCGACATCGGGCGGGAGGAAGGGCAGGTCCGCAGGGTTCTGTCCGAGGTGGAGCGGTTTGCCGGCCTCCTGGACGACGTTCCCGTCCTGCGCGAGGTCCTGGAGGCGTCCCACGTCAACCGGCGCGACAAGCAGGCCGCGCTCGAAGGGACCGTTTCCCAGGCGGGATTTCTCCCCGTCACGATGAACTTCCTGCGGCTGCTCGTCGACAAGCGCCGGATGAACATCCTCCCCCAGATCCTCACCGAGCTGCGCCGCATGGTGGAGGAGCTGGAGGGGGTCGAGCGGGTCGAGGTCATCTCGGCGGCGCCCCTGCCGGAGACGCAGCGGGAGTTCCTGAGAAGCGTCCTTTCGCTGCGGACGGGGAAGCGGATCGAGCTGGAGGAGAAAATGGATCCCGCCGTCCTGGGCGGGATGGTGGTGAAGTTGGGCTCCACGGTGTACGACGGGAGCGTTCGCACGCAGCTGGTCCAGATCCGGGAAAATTTACAAAAGGGGTGAGGCCAAGCCCATGAGCATCCGCGCGGAAGAGATCACCGAGATCCTGAAAAGCCAGATCAAGGGGTACGAGAAGCGGATCGACGTCGCCGAAACCGGCGTCGTCCTCTCCGTCGGCGACGGGATCGCCCGGGTCCACGGCCTGGAAAAGGCGATGGCGGGCGAGCTCCTCGAGTTCCCCGGCGACGTCCGCGGCATGGTGCTGAACCTCGAGGAGGACAACGTCGGCGTCGCGCTCCTGGGCGAGGACGTCATGATCAAGGAGGGCGACGCCGTCCGCCGGACCGGCCGCATCGTCGAGGTGCCCTGCGGGGACGCCATGATCGGGCGCGTCGTCAACCCCCTCGGGCAGCCGATCGACGGGAGGGGCCCGATCGAGACGAAGGACTTCCGCCGCGTCGAGATCAAGGCCCCCGGCATCGTCAAGCGGCAGCCGGTGAAGGAGCCGCTCCAGACGGGCCTGAAGGCCATCGACAGCATGATCCCGATCGGGCGCGGCCAGCGCGAGCTCATCATCGGCGACCGCCAGACCGGCAAGACGGCCGTCGCCCTCGACACGATCATCAACCAGAAGGGGCAGAACGTCATCTGCATCTACGTGGCGATCGGGCAGAAGCGCTCGACGGTGGCGCAGGTGGTGGAGAAGCTCCGCTAGTACGGCGCGATGGACTACACGATCGTGGTGTCGGCGACCGCCTCGGAGCCGGCCCCGATCAACTTCATCGCCCCGTACTCCGGCTGCACGATCGGCGAATTCTACCGCGACAGCGGCCGACACGCCCTGTGCATCTACGACGACCT
>PQAK01000167.1 GCA_003105225.1 Deltaproteobacteria bacterium
GCTTTCCGCGCCAGCGCTTCCTCGACCGCCCGGATGATGGAGGAGAGGGCGGTTTCCCCGCCGGTCCGCGTCACCTCCACGACCAGCAGCCCCCAGGCGTTGATCGTACCGGCGTACACCGTGCTTCCGGCCTGTTTGGGCACCGGTGCGGATTCCCCGGTGAGCAGGGATTCGTCGGCTTCCGACGTCCCCTCCAATACCCGTCCGTCGGCCGGGAGCCTCCCGCCGGGAATCACTTCGACGACGTCGCCCCGCACGAGGCGCGACGCGGGAACCGTTTCCGTCCGGGTCGGCAGGCCCGCGCCGCCCGCGACCCGGCGCCTGGCCTCGCGGGGGAGCAGCCGGATCAGCCGTGTGAGCGATTCGGATGCCCTGCTCCGCGCCGCCGCCTCGAGGTACCTGCCGAGCAGGATCAACGTGATGATCATCCCTGCCGTGTCGAAATAAACCTCCCCACCGGTCAGGAGCATGGCCGTGCTGAAGGCATAAGCGGAAAAAGAACCCAGAAAGACCAGCGCATCCATGCCGATGACGCGGTTCCGGATGCCGGATAGGGCATTCCGCAGGAACGGGTAGCCGGCATAGAAGATCACCGGGGTGGTGAGCGCGAAGGCAAGCGCCTTGAACGCGCCCGCGGTTTTCGCCTCGATGCCCTGGAAATACCCGGCGTAGAGCCCGGCGGAAAACGTCATGACCTGCATCGAGAGGAAGGCGGCGGTTCCGAAGCGGACCAGGAGGTCGCGCTGTTCCCGTCCCCGGCCCTCCTCCGGGCCGCAGGATCTGCCGGGACAGGCGGTGTACCCCAGCCGCCGGATCCAGCCCGCGATCTCCCGGATTCCCGCCGACGCCGGGTCCCACCGGATTTTCAACCTGCCGGTGGCGAAATTCACCCTCGCGAACGACACCCCGTTTCTTCCTCCCAGGTACCGTTCGATCAGCCAGGCGCAGGAGGCGCACCGGATCCCCGAGATGGCAAGGGTCGCTTCGTTCTCCCCTCCCGCGACGACTACGGAATCGGCCAGGGCATCCAGGTCCGGCGCGGAGCCGGCTTCCGGCGGGCCCGGGACCCATCCGGTCCTCCTGCGATAGAACTCCTCGAGCCCTTCGCCGTGGAGGAGGCGGTAGATCCCACGGCACCCCGGGCAGCAGAAAAGGATCTCCCGCCCTTCCTCCTCATCGCGCAAGGCGGAATCGGGGGAGATGTCCAGAAGACAGTGGGCGCAGGACGGCACGCGGATTCCCTTTCAGCCGCGAAGGGCGCGGACCAGGAAAATCGCTCCCGCGAAAACGACCATCGCCGCAGATGCCCGGTACAGGCGCTTCCGCATCCGGAGGCCCAGGAACCCGATCGCCCTTCCCACCAGGAGAAGCGAAGGGATCGTACCGGCTCCGAAGAGGGTCATCGCCAGGAAACCGCGCAGGAATCCCGATGCGGGGGTCCCCGCCTCCATCCCCGCCCGCGCCGCCGTCAACAGAGCGGCGTAGACCAGCCCGCAGGGAAGCAATCCCAGGATCAGCCCCATGGGGTAGAAGATCCCGGGGGCGTCCGATTCCTCCAGAAAGCGTGCGATGCGGGCATAAAGTCCGGCGGGGCCGCCCGCAACGGAAGCGGAGCGCTGCCGCGGAAGCCACCCGCCGAGCGCGAGGCCGGCCAGGATTACGAGCAGTCCCGCGCCGATCGCGACCGCTTGCTGGACGCGGCCAAGGCCTGCCGCGATGCCCAGGAAGGCCCCGGCAAGCCCGGCGGCGCCTCCGATCACGCCGTAGGTCGTGATCCTCCCGAGGTGGTACAGGAGATGGGACGGAAACTGGCGCCTTTCTCCCAGGCAGAGGGAGAACGTCCCCACGAGGGGGCCGCACATTCCGGTGCAGTGGCCGAACCCGCCCAGCAGCCCGGAGACGAAGAGCAGGGGATAGACGGACTCAGTCGGCGACATCGAAGGAGAAGACGGCATGCCCCGTGCCGGGCAGGTGAACGGTGGCGGTCCAGGTCTTCCTCCCGCTTCGGCACCGCACGAGGATTCCCTTGCCGCGGTACCGCCCATCGGGATCCTTCGCGAGGTCGACGCGGTTCGGCGGCATGCGCATCCCCTCCATGCCGAGGTCGATCCAGGGGCGGCCGTCGCCTTGGTAGCCCGGGGCCTCCACCGAAAAGGTCAGCTCCTTCATGGGCCGGACCGGCTTCGGGGAGATGTCGAGGAGCACGTCCGGATTCCCTGCGGCCTCCTGCGGCGCCCCGGAAGCGGCAAGGGCGCCGCCGCGCTCCCGGTCCCGGAAGTAGTCGAGCGACTTCCGGTAATACTCCTTTTCGACGGTGCCGTCGTAGCTCTTCTCCGCGACGAAGACGGAGACCGACAGCAGCACGGCGAAAGCGGCGAGGATGCCTGCCACCAGCGTTTTCACGGGAATACCGCCTTTCCGCTCAGCGAGAGCCCTTGTCCTTCCGCCACGAAGGTGACGCTGCCCCCCTCGTTCTCCTCCCTGCGCACGATCACCTTCCCCGTCTTCCGCGTGCGCGGCCCCACCTGGATTTCCTTCTCTCCGTACATCGTCCCCTCCCCGTCAAGCCGGAGGGCGAGTGCGACCGGCCTGCCCCCGTCGTTGCGGACGGTGTAACGGTAACTGTTGGCGGGAGCGCCCGCGATCTTCGCTTCCCATTGGACGAGCAGCGAAACGTCGGGCTTTTGGAGCAGGAGGAGCAGGAACGCCAGGCCCGCCGCCGCGGCCGCCCCGCCCCAGAGCGCCGCCTTGGGCCGGCGGATCGTCCCCCGGTAGGCGATGAACGGCCGGATCGCCTGCCGGTCCGAAATGGCGCGGCACGCGTCGATACACGCCGCGCAGGCGATGCACTCCCGCTGCGCCCCCTCCCGGATGTCGATCTTCACGGGGCAGATCGAAACGCATCGCTCGCACCGCGGGCACTCCTCCATCCGGGAACGGTCGAACCCGACGGTCAGCGTCCGTTCGTCGAATAGAAGGTTCTGAAACATCGAGTAGGGGCAGACGGTGCGGCAGAACGTCGGCCCGAGGAGGGCGAGCATGAAGAAGAAAACCGCCCACTGGACGAGGAAGATCCCTGCGGCGATGCGCGACCGGAACAGGACGGCCCCCGCCTCGGACGGAGGGACGAAGTACGCGATGACGGAAAGGGATGCCGCCCCCGAGAGTAGGAACAAAACCGCTTTCCCGCCGGTTTTCCGCCAGGACGCGGGAAGGAGGCAGGAGGCCCAGGAAGAGAGCTCCGGGAGGACGGTCTGCGGGCAGACCCAGCCGCACCAGACCCTTCCGAAAACGACCGTGACCGCGAGGACGAGGAGCAGGACGGCCAGTGTCCCCAGAAGGAGCAGGTGGAACTCGCTGAGCCAGAGGGTGGTCCCGAAGAACAGGAGCTTCCCTCCGGGAATGTCGAACCGGAGCGCGCTTTCCCCGCCGATCTCCAAAAAGGGCAAGGCGAGGATCACCGCGCCCTGGGCCAGGGCAGCGATCCGGCGTCTTTGTTTCCACATTCCGCCTACGGCTTCCCGCCGTACTCCCGCACCGAGTCGACGTAGGCGAGGACCTTCCAGATCCGGTCGCGGCCGAGCGACTCGTCGAATCCCGGCATTCCGTTGGGGCGGCCTTTCGCGATCGAATCGTATTTCGGGGCGTCGGTCTCCCCGTATTTCAGGTGCGCCGTCAGGTCCGGCCCGACGTCCCCCTTGAGCGAATCGTGGTGGCACCCGGCGCAATGCTCCCGGTAGATCCCCCTGCCTTCGGCAACGGCCTTCGAGTCGCGTTCATAAGGGTTTTCCCGCAGCGGCGGCCTCTCGGACGCGATCTTCCTTTCCGCCTCCGCCTCCCGTTGGAGCACCTTGTACTGCGACCACCCGCTGAACTGGGGCGTGTAGGCGGCGATGTAATAGATCCCCCATGCGATCAGGCCGAAAAAAAGCAGGAGGAAGCCCCGGGGGGGCTTGTTGTGCCGCTCCATGTCCTTGAACGGGTTCTCCATGGCATCACCTCCGAAAAGGGTTCCGCCGTCCCCCTCAACGGCCCTTGCCGGGCCGCCGGGGCTCGCTGTCGTCCTCGAGCATCCTGTACTTGGGGGCTTCCACCCGCTCGCGCCGCCTCCGGCAGTAGTAATAGGCGACGATACCGACGAAGACGGCGACAAGCGCCCCGCTGAACAGCAGATAGGTCCACCCGCTTCCGGTCATCGCCTGCCCAGCTTCCTCAGGTACGCGATCGTCTTCCAGATCCGGTCTTTCCCGAGCATGGATTCGAAGGCGGGCATTCCGCCGGGCCTCCCGCCGGCGATCGATGCGAAGATGTCGCCGTCCGTCCCTCCGAATTTCCACTGCGGGTCGGTGAGGTCGGGGCCGAAGCCTCCCTCGGCCTTCTTCCCGTGGCAGGAACGGCAGTTGGCCTTGTAGAGATCTTCCCCCTCCTCCTCGGCTTTTTTATCGCCGGCGTACGGGTTCCGCGCCTCCGCCGCCGCCGCGGTCCGCACTCCCGCCGATTCCCTCCTCGCCGCCTCCTTCAGGTCGCGACCGAGCTTCTGGAGGTAGGCCACCATGGCGTCCATCTCGGTGATTCCTCCGCGGAGGTCTTCCGGGGTCACGCGGGCCCGCGCCGCTGCGGAAGGATAGGAGGCCGCGGTCACCGTGCTCCGGAACCCGTCGATCTGCCGCTGCACCTCGTCCGCACCGTAGCCGTACCCGAGGACGGTCACCTTCCGGAAGGAGGCCGAGGTGTCGAGCCGGCGCTTCGCCAGCCACGCGTACGACGGCATGTTCGACTTCTCGAACATCCCCTGGGGGTTCGCCATGTGCCGGTAGTGCCAGGAGTCCGGGTACTTCCCTCCCGCGCGCGCGAGGTCCGGCCCGGTTCGCCGGGATCCCCACAGGAACGGCCGGTCCCAGGCGAACTCCTCGGGCTTGGAATAGTCCCCGTACCGGGCCACCTCCGTGCGCAGCGGCCTCACCGTCTGGGTGTGGCAGTTGTTGCACCCTTCCCGGATGTAGATGTCCCTCCCTTCGAGCTCGATCGCCGTGTACGGCTTGACGAGCGGGCTTACCGGCTGCGTCGAGGGATGGAACAGAGGGATGAACGTCGTGACCAGGGTTCCCACCGAGATGACGACCGCCGCCGCGACGGCCAGGAGCACCGGATTCTCATAGAGCTTCATCGGCCCCTCCTCACGCCGCCGCCGTTTTCGGGCGCGCAGTCCGGACGAGGTTGTACGCGAATACGACGATTCCAGCGAAGTAGATCGTTCCCGCGGCGAGCCGGATCTTCCAGTACGGGACCATCGATGCCACGGAGTCCAGGAAGGTGTACGTCAGCGAGCCGTCCGCGTTGGTCGCCTTCCACATCGCTCCCTGTGCGATCCCCGCGACCCACAGGGAGACGGAGAACAGGAGCTGCCCGACGAGGATGAGCCAGAAGTGGACCCCCACCAGCTTCACGCTGTGGACGTCCCGCCCGTAGACTTTCACGACGACGAAGTACAGGGAGGCGGAGATGATCATCGTCACCCATCCCATCGTCCCCATGTGGACGTGGCCCACGACCCATTCGGTGTAGTGGAAGAGGCCGGAGAGGGCCCGGATCGCCTGGGTCGGCCCCTGGATCGTCTGGAGGCCGTAGAAGGTGATGCCCAGGATGAAGAACTTCGTCAGGTAGTTCGTCCGCATCTGCTCCCAGTTGCCGTTCATCGTGTAGTAGCCGTTGATGACCGACCCCCAGGACGGCGCGATGAGGAACATGCTGAAGGCCAGCGCCACGGTCTGGATCCATTCCGGCACCGGGGTGAGCATGAGGTGGTGCGCCCCCGTCCAGAGGTACCCGAAGACGAGGGACCAGAAGGCGATGATGGAGAGCCGGTGGCTGTAGATCGGCAGCCCCGTCGATTTCGGCAGGAAGTAGTAGAACATCGCGAGGATCGGGAAGGTGAAGACGGAGGCCACCGCGTTGTGGCCGAACCACCACTGGACGTTGGCGTCGTTCACTCCCGCGTACGCCGAGTACGACTTGAGGAGGTTCACCGGCATCGCGAGATTGTTCAGGATGTAGACCACGGCGACGGTCACCACCGTCGCGATGAGGAACCAGAGGGAGACATACATCTGCTTCTCCCTCCGCTTGACGAGGGTCCCCAGGACGTTGGCCGAGAACATCACCCAGATGACGACGACGACGACGTCGAACGGCCATTCCAGCTCCGAGTACTCCTTGGCGGTGGAAATTCCCGCGAACAGGGAGACCGCCGCCAGGAGGACCGCCGCGTTGAACAGGTACAGATGGGCGCGCGCGAGCCGCGGGAAGGCGATGGGCGTCCGGGTCAGCTTTTCCAGCATGTAGTAGCTGCAGGCGAAGATCCCGGAAAGGGTGAACCCGTAGATGAGGCCGTTGGTGTGGACGACCCGGAGCCGCCCGAACGAAAGCCAGGGGGTCAGGTTGAGGGAGGGGAAGATCATTTCGGCCGCGATCCACAGTCCCACCAGCAGGCCGACGAGGAGCCAGAAAACCGCCGAGAAGATAAATCCTTTCACCACGGAGTGATGCTGCGCGCCGTCCGCCATGATGCGACCCCCGTAATGAGATTGTGCGCGGCTATATGTTTGAATTCACATATATCAGTGTAATGGATGGGGCGGCGGCGGGGAGGGAAATTTTTCCGCACGGCGAAAAACCCCTGAATAATCCGGCCTGGAATGCCGAAACGTTAATGGAAACAGTCGTTCGGACGATGACATCCTGGGCAGGAGTGCATGATCGCGATCCTCGTCGGTTCAACGTTTTTGCAGTTCATCGCGGCCTATCTGTCGGTACGGTTCGTCTATTACCGCCGGCTGGGCCCCCCGTGGCTGCTGGTTTCCCTGGCGCTCCTCACCCTCGGGGGGATCCGGCTGTACGAGCTTGCCGTCACCCTGTCCGACCCTTCCGGCAATGTTTTCGACTCCCACACGGAATGGTTCTCGCTGCTGGTTTCCGTCCTGCTGGCGGCCGGTTTCGCCCTCACCGAGAGGTGGTTTCTCCTGAAGGAGCGGCTGGAGGGCCGGTTCCGGCTGATCTCGGAGGTGGACCGGTCCCTGATCGGGGTCCTGGATGAAAGCCGGATCCTGTCGGCCGTCTGCGAGGTGCTTTCGCGGCGGAAGGGATACCGGCTGGCGTGGATCGCGTCGGGCGAGCCGGACGGCGCCGTCCGGGCCGTGAAGATGTCCGGGGACGGCGATGCGTTCCCCGGCGCCGCCGGCATCCGCTGGGACGACACGCCCGAAGGGCAGGGGCCCACGGGGAGGGCGCTGCGGACGGGAGAGGCCTGCGTCGTGGACAAGGTGAGGAAGGATCCCCGCATGGCGGCGTGGGAAAGGATGCTCGCGGATTCCGGTATCCGCAGCGCGGCGTCGGTCCGGATCGAATCCAACGGCCAGCAGCCGATGGCGCTGACGATCTACGCGGACGCTCCGTCCGCGTTCGACCGCCTGGAAATGGAGGCCATCTCCGCGTTGGCCCATCGCGTGGGGACGGCGGTCCAGAGCGCGAGGCGCTACGAATTCTTCGTTTGCGCGAAGGGCGCCTACGACGACCTGTTCCGGGCGCAGCGGGACGGGGTGATCCTGGTCCGGGGGGGGAAGATCGTCCGGGTGAATCCTGCGGCCGCGTCGATGCTGGGATGTCCCGACGAGGAAGCGCTCGTTGGAGAGGATCCCGCCCGGATCCTCAAGGACCCGCAGGGGAATCCGGAAATGGCGGAGAGCCTGCGCTGCGGGGACGAGGAGGGGGGGCGTTTCGAGTGCGAGGCGCGGATTCTCCGGAAGGACGGCGCTTCCTTCGAAGGGGAGATCTGCGCGACGTGGCTTGCCCGCGAATACAGCAAGGCGACCTGGGTGCCCCGGTACACCGGCCCCCTCGGGATGATCCTGATCCGGGACATTACCCAGCGGAAGCGGGTGCTGGAAGACCTGCGCATGGAGCGCGACTTCTCCGCGAAGATCCTGGACACCGCCGGGGTCCTCGTCGCGCAGCTGTCCCCCGGAGGGGAGATCCTGCTGGTCAACCGCCAGTTCGAGGAGATGACGGGATATTCCTGGCGGGACGTTTCCGGCAAGGAAATGGACGGGTTGCTGATCTCCGGGCAGGCGCGCGAGTCGTACCGGCGCGCGTTTTCCGGCGCGCTGAAAAGCGATGTCCCCTCGAACCTCGAGTTCCCGATGCTGTCGAGTACGGGGGAGGAGCGCCTGGTGGTCTGGAACCATGTGGCGCTTCGGGACACGTCGGGAGAAGTGACCTCGGTGATCGCCACGGGTACCGACGTCACCGAGAGCCGCCGCCTCGAGCGGCAGATCATCGAGATGCAGAAGATGGAGGCCGTGGGAACGCTCGCGGGAGGGGTCGCCCACGATTTCAACAATATCCTGACCGGTATCCTCGGGAACCTGGACCTGGTCGCCATGGACATCCCCCCCGGGTCTCCCGCGGCGACCCCGGTCCAGGAGACGATCAAGGCCTCGGAGCGCGCCGCCGCCATGGTCCGCCAGTTGCTGGAGTTCTCCCGGCGCTCCCCCTCGGAACGCAGGCCGCTCGACCTGCGCAAGCTCGCAGAGGAGGTCGTGGCCCTGTTTTCCCAGACCATCGACCGGCGGATCGAGGTGAAGTCCTCCTTCCCGGAAGACCTGCGGCCGGCGAAGGCCGATCCCAACCAGATGCACCAGGTGGTGATGAACCTCTGCGTGAACGCGCGTGACGCGATCATGGAGTGCCTGGAGGGAAATCCCCGCGTGGAATCCCCCCCCGGCGGATACTGCATCCGGGTCGCCGCGGAGAACGTCACCGTCGGCCGGGAGTACTGCAGGCTGTACCCGTATGCGCGCACGGGGGAATTCGTCGCGCTGTCGATTTCGGACAACGGCTCCGGCATGGACCCGGCGATCCAGCGGCGGATCTTCGAGCCGTTCTTTACCACCAAGATGCTGGGGAGGGGAACGGGACTCGGGCTCTCCACGGTATACGGCATCATGAAGCAGCACGAGGGGTGGATCACCCTGGAGAGCCAGCCCGGGAAAGGGACGACCTTTCACGCCTACCTTCCGCAGGCGGAAGAGCGGCAGCTGGAGCCCCCCCCGCCCCCGGAAGCGGTCCGCGAGCGGGTCGGAAAGGAAACGATCCTGCTGGTGGACGACGAGGAGATGATCCGAAACTTCGCGCAGCAGATCCTGGAAATCCACGGGTACTCGGTCGTGACCGCCGCCGACGGGCAGGAGGCGGTCGACATCTATACGCGGCAGCGGAACCGGCTGGATCTCGTGATTCTCGACCTGACGATGCCGCACCTGTCCGGGTCCGAGGTCCTGACGCGCATTCGGAACCTCAACCCGCAGGTGAAGGTCATCCTGTCCAGCGGCTACCCGTCGGGGGATACCTACCGGGCCTCCGCGTTCCTGCCGAAGCCGTACCGCGCCACCACGCTGATGCGCGTGGTGCGGGAGGTCCTCGACCTGTACCGGGGGGATTCGACCTAGCCCCCGGTCCTATTCCTTGAGCGCCGCCCGGATCGCCGCGCGCACGATGTAGCCGGACAGGTGAAGGATCGTGTCCTGGAGGTCGGGGTCGATCTCCATCGAGGCGAGGCAGGGATGGTGGTGATGCCGCAGCGCCCCGGTGTCGGGCGCTTCGCCGATCCGGACGCCGGCCAGTACGGACGCCACGAATTTCGCCGATCCGCACGGCGCGTCGCGCAGCACTTCCACGGACGCCACCCGGTCCCCTTCCCGTTCCACCCGGAATTTCGGCCGCCCGAAATGGGCCGCGAATTCGGAAAGACGGCTGTCCGGCCCGCCGTCGAACCCGCACAGGGGACGGGGGAAGGCGTGCGCCACGCCCATGGCGGAAAGGCGCCTGCGGATCTGGTTCTCCAGTCCCGCGGGAAGGGCGGTCCGATCGTCCACGGCGGCCAGCACGGCCTTTGCGCCGCACCCCCTGGCGATGTCGGGGATGAGCTCGGCCGCTCCCGGGGTCTCGTGAAGGGAGACGAGCAGGTCGGCGGGGGGGATCGGGGAAGGGAGAAACTCCTCCGGATCGTCGATCACCATGGGGAGGCGGGCCGGAAGCCGCAGGACGGAGGACTCCCAATCGCCCGGTCCGTTCTTCCGCACGTTTTCGGCCACCCGTTCCCCGTATCTGCCCTGCACCGAGAACAGGATCCTCACCGGACGTCCTCCCGGAGCATCCCCCGGATCCCCCCGGAAATCGCCCGTACGGCCGGAGCGCCGTCCGGCAGGTCGAGAAAGGAGCGGCCGGCGGCCTCCCAGGCGGGAAGCGCCGGATCGTGCGGGATCCCGGCCAGGAGCGGGGCCGGCAAAGACAGGGGTTCCCCCGTCTCCCCGGCGGCGTACGGCCGGTTGAGGAGCACCCAGGCGTTTCCGACGGGAAGCGCCAGCTGGTCCGCCAGCCCCCGGATGGCTCGTGCCGCCGCGATCCCCCGGGGGGAAGGGTCGGCGACGATCACCAGGTGGTCGATCCGGCGCAGATTTCGGCGCGAGAGGTGCTCCATGCCGGCCTCGTTGTCGACGACCACCGCTTCGTACCCGCCCGCCAGGCGGGAGAGCGACTGCCGCAGCAGGTTGTTCACGTAGCAGTAGCACCCCGGCCCCTCGCCGCGGCCCATCGCGATCAGGTCGACGTCCTTTCCTTCCGCGACCCGCTGCTGGACCATCGCCTCCAGCAGCGCTTCCTTGGACGTGGCCCCGCCGGCGCCCGATAGGATTTCCTCCCGGACCGCACCCAGCCCCACCGGCTGCGGAAGCCCGAGGAGCAGGTGGAGATTGGCGTTGGGATCGGCGTCCACCGCAAGGAGGGGGCGGACCCCCGCCGCTGCCAGTGCGCGCAGCATCAGCGCCGCGCACGTGGTTTTTCCCACTCCCCCCTTGCCCGCGATGGCGATCATCCGGGTCACTTCCCGACGCCTCCGTACCGATGCCGCAGCAGGCGGGACAGATCGCGCGCCAGGCGGGCGGCCCCTTCCGCTTCCTCCTCCTGCAGGGTGCCCAGCCCGCAGGCGGGGGTGAGAAACGCCGATCGGATCACGGCATCCCGGGCGATTCCCCGGCTTTCGAATTTCCCGAGAATGGAATCCATCCGAGCCGCCAGGGTTTCCGGGGTTTCGCGCAGGATCCCCTCGGCCGACGTCGGCACGATCCCGAACGCGAGTTTTCCCCCGCGGTGCAGAAACGCCCCCACTTCCTCGGGGTAGAGCAGGAGGGAGTCGACGTACCCGTAGGCATCGAAGGAGAGGTACCCCGCCCGGGAGGAGAGCACGAGCCCCCAGTCGGTGTTCGCGCAGCAGTGGACGCCGCACAGCGCCCCCGGCAATCCGTCGAAAATTTCGTTGAGGCAGCCGATGACCTCCTCCCGGTCCAGGGAGACGATGGCGGATCCCACGGAAGCCAGGTACGGTTCGTCCAGGACGAGGATGACGGTGCGCGAAAGGCGGGAGAGCACGGAGACCTGCCACTGCGCGACGCGCAGGAGGTGCTTCACCAGGACGTCCCGGACGACGGGATCGTAGAAGATCGGCTTCTTCTTCCGGTCGGAGACCGTCAGCCCGAAGGAAACCGGGCCGGTGACCTGCCCCTTGACGGCGGGGTAAGCGCCCTCCGCGGAGGAGAGAAGGGCGTACAGCCCGGCCGCCCGTTCCGCGGGGATGGCGAAGGAGGCGGCGTCCCCGGAAAGGAACCGCTCGTAGAAGATCTCCGTGTCGCCCTGGGCTTCCTCCCCCCCCTCCACGTAGAGACGTTCCCCTTCGATCGACGCTCCCGGAAGCCCCGCCGCGTACTGGACGTACATGCTCTCGAGAAAGGCCCGCCGCGGCAGCTGGGGCCAGCAGGGGACGTCGTGGAAACACGAAAGGACGAGGCGTACGGCCTTCGCGGGATCGGTGTGGGGCAGGCTGCCGACGCCGGTGGCCGGGAACGGGGGGAGATCGACATTCACCTCGCGATCTCCGGGGAGAGAGGCAGGCGGTAGCTTTCGGCATCCGTATGGGGGAGGAAGAGGGCGCGCTGGTAAAGTTCCATGAAGCCGGGGTCGGAGGACAGGTCGTGGTA
>PQAK01000168.1:0-1690 GCA_003105225.1 Deltaproteobacteria bacterium
GACGGCGCCGGAGGTCCTGCGGCTGGGGGCTTCGCTGGAAGCGCACTCGGAGCATCCCCTCGCAGCGGCCATCCGGATCGGCGCGGCAGGGATGGACCTCCCGCGGATCGCAACGTTCCGGGCGCATCCCGGCATGGGCGTGGAGGGCGCCGTGGAGGGGGAGTGGCACGGTCTGGGCCGGCCGGAATTCCTCTCCATGCGCGGCATTCCCGTCACGGAGCCCCAGCGGGAAACGCTTCGCGAACTGTCGGAGGGAGGAAAGACGGCGGTGCTCCTCGCCGACGGGATGCGGGTCAAGGGCATCCTGGCCGCGGTGGACCTCCTCCGCGCGGAGGCGCCCGAGGCCGTGGGACGGCTGAAGAAGGACGGTTACGCCGTGAGGCTCGTGACCGGCGACAGCGCCGCCGTGGCGGCCCGCATCGGAAAGGAAGCCGGGATCGATGCGGTATTCTCCCGGGTGACGCCCGCGGAAAAGGCGGATTTGATCCGCTGCGCCCGGAAGGGGGGAGCCCGGGTGCTCATGATCGGCGACGGGGTGAACGACGCCCCCGCACTGGTCGAAGCGGATGTCGGAGTGGCGGTCGGCAGGGGAACCGACATCGCGATCGAGAGCGCAGACGTGGTACTGACCGGAGGCGACCTGTCCCTCGTTCCACGGTTCCTGTCCCTCAGCCGGAAAACGATGCGGATCATCCGACAGAACCTCGCATGGGCGTTTTCCTACAACCTGATCGCCATTCCGCTGGCCGTATCCGGCCATCTGCATCCGATTCTTGCCGCGGGATTCATGTCGGCAAGCTCCCTGGCCGTCGTCTGGAATTCCTTGAGGCTGAAATCCATGGGACGGGGGTGAAACGCCTTCATGGGGACGATCTTCCTCCTCATTTTCATTTCGACGGTCCTCGGGGCCGGCGCCTGGCTGTTGTTCCTCTGGGCGGTCCGCAGCGATCAGTTCGAGGACGTGGAAGGCGCGAAGCACCGGATGCTGGACGACGAAAAGGACAAAGAGCCGCCGTCCGGATAAAGGCATCCCGCATTCCGGAAGCCCGTCTGCCGTTCCGTTGAATGGATTTCCGGAAACATGCATCTTATTGGTCGGTTTATTCTTAAACCACGGAAAAAGGGGGGAAATGCATGGGAGATCTGGTGCACACATCCCGCATCGTGATCACGAGGGAAAGGGGGCCGACGCGGAAAGCGCTGATCGAGGGATTCGCGGAACCGGTCTATTACGGCGTCCACGGCGGGATCAAGAGCTTCTACAAGGTGGAGCCCGAGAAGGAGCATGCCGCCACGCTGGACCACATCGTCGGCGCCGTGGGCGGCTGAATGATGGGGACACTGGCCACGGTGCTGGCCGGAAAAAAGATCCCCACCCTCGGCGACCGTTTCCGGGCGGACGTCGAGGGGGACATCGAGGACGTCGACGGCGTGATGCGCATCACGAAGATCCGGGTGAAATACACCATCAAGGTCCCTCCCGGCATGGCAGGCGAGGCCCGCGAGGCGATCGCGTCCTACATCGAGAAATGCCCCGGCGCGATGAGCGTGAAGGGGTGCATCGACATCCGCGACAGCGCCGAGATCACGGAAATCGCGGAGGGATAGGGGAGGCACCGCACATGAAAGCCGCCGTCTGCCAAGCCTTCGGGAAACCGCTGGTCCTTGCGGAAGTGCCTGCTCCTTCCCC
>PQAK01000168.1:1889-22809 GCA_003105225.1 Deltaproteobacteria bacterium
CCTCTCCCCCGGGGACCGGGTGGGCGTCCCGTGGATGCAGTTCGCGTGCGGAGAGTGCGCCCCCTGCAAGGCCGGAGCCGAGATGCTCTGCGCCGCGCAGAAAAGCACCGGCATCACGGTGAACGGCGGGTACGCCCAGTTCGTCACGGCGCCCGCCGCCTTCGCCCACAAGATCCCGGATGCCCTCGACCTGGTGGATGCCGCGCCGCTCCTGTGCGCGGGGATCACGGTCTTCGCACCGCTGCGCAGGGAGGGGAACCTGGCCGGAAAGACGGTCGCCGTGGCGGGGATCGGCGGCCTGGGGCACCTGGGTCTGCGCATGGCCTCCGCCATGGGGGCCCATGTCGTGGCCATCCTCAGGGGGGAAGAGAAGGCGGCTCTCGCACGGCAGATGGGGGCCTCCGAGATCATCGATTCGGAGAAAGAGAAGATCGGGAAACGGTTGACCGCGATGGGAGGGGCGGACCTGATCCTTTTGACCGGCATTTCCGCGCGGCTGTTCGAGCAGTGCATCCCGGGACTCGGTCCCAACGGAACTCTCGTGGTGCTGGCCGCGATCGCGGAGAAAGCGTCCGTGCTCCCCGCGGGCCTCATCGCGGGCCAGAAGGCGATCCGCGGTTCCGTGATCGGCACCCGGGCCGATATGGACGCAATGCTTCGCTTCGCCGCAGACCACGGGATCTCACCGCTCGTGGAGCGGCATCCCCTGGAAAACGTCAACGAGGTCCTGGAAAAACTGCGGAAAGGAACGGTCCGGCTGCGCGCGGTGCTGACCCCCTGACAGGAAAAGGCCGGCATTGCGCCGGCCTTTTGCACCGGGGAGGCGCTTTCCTCCCCGAGCCGTCTTCCCGGATCAGGCGGACGCCTTCATCTGGTGGAAGGCCTTGATCTGCTCCGGGGTGAATTTGTCCACCTTGACGCAGCGCGCCTTGCCGCGCAGGAAGGTCGGGACATTCTCCTTCGCTTCGGACTCGCTCCCCGCCTCGACGATGACGTACCCGGTGTGATCGCCGGACATGCATCCGAAATCGTATTTCGCCAACGCGCCTGGGCCTTTCACGAGGATTTCATCCAGCGCCCGCAGGCATTCTTCCGTCGTGTGGGGAGATTCGATCAGGTATCGCGCCATTGCTTTCCCCTCCTTTCCCTCTATCCGGCTTGATGAGGTGGCCATACGACGATGTCTACCGTTCATTATATTCCCTGCCTCATGAATTCCCCCATCCGCCAGGAAATATTCCGATTAAGAGGAAAAGTGCAACAGCGGGCAGGATCCCGACATCTCACGTTGAAATTTCAGCAAAGGAAAGGAGAATCCTGATGAGGAAGCCGTATACGTTGTCGCTTCTGTTGGCGCTGGCGCTCATTATCGCAGGGACGGCCCTCTCCCTGGCCGACGTGGGAGAAAAGCATTTCTCGGCGGACCTGATGGGGATGAACGGATCGATGGCCAGCGGGAAGGCCACGTTCGAGTTGAACAAGGAGGGAACCGTTCTGCATTACAAGGTCACGGCGTCCAACATCGTGGACGTCATGATGTCGCATATCCACCTGGCCCCTCCGGGCAAGGATGGGCCGGTCGCGGCATGGCTGTACCCTCCCGGCCCGCCGCCCCAGCTGAAGGAAGGCAAGTTCGAAGGCACGCTCGCCGAGGGCGACATCAAGGCGGAGAACCTGCAGGGAGACCTGAAAGGCAAACCCTTGAGCGCCCTGGTCGAGAAGATCGAGGCGGGCGAAGCGTACGCCAACATCCACACCAAGGCAAAACCCGGCGGGGAGGTCCGCGGCCAGATCCATAAATAGGGTTGCCGTTTCACGGGCGCCGCGCGGGCGCATCGGGACCTGCCAGGGGGAGTCCGGGTTCGGACTCCCCTTTCCTCTTTCCCGCCCGCCGCGTTCTCCGCGGGGGGCATCGTCTCCCGTCCTGTGCCTGGATGACGGAAGCATTTATAATCGAAAACGACGACATGTTTTTCATGCCGCATGGGGGGAACGATGAAATCCATCCGCGTCCATCAGTATGGCGGCCCGGAAGCTCTCGCGATGGAAGACCTGCCGGTCCCCGAGCCCGGCAAGGGGGAAGCGCTCGTAAACATCGAAGCGATCGGCGTGAATTTCATCGACGTCTACCAGCGGATGGGGCTTTACCGCTCTCCCCTTCCCTTCACGCCGGGCAACGAGGCGGAAGGCGTCGTCGTGAGGACGGGGCCTGGCGCCGGCGAAGTGAAAACCGGCGACCGGGTCGCGTATGCCGGGGTGCTCGGCTCCTATACGGAGGCTGCCGTCGTCCCTTCCTGGCGGCTGGTCCGGCTCCCCGCCGGCCTGGAGGCCGGATGGGGCGCCGCGCTGATGCTCCAGGGGATGACGGCGCACTATCTGGCGCATGCCGCCTATCCGCTCCATCCCGGAGACGCCTGCCTCGTTCACGCGGCCGCGGGCGGCGTGGGTCTCCTGCTGACGCAGATGGCGAAGGGCCGTGGCGCCCGCGTGATCGGCACGGTCTCCACGAAGGAAAAGGCGGAGCTGGCGCGATCGTTCGGCGCGGACGACGTCATCCTCTACACGGAACAGGATTTCGAGGCGGAGGTAAGACGCCTGACCGGAGGCAAAGGAGTGCAGGTGGTTTACGATTCCGTGGGCAAGACCACCTTCGAGAAGAGCCTGGGATGCCTCTCCCCTCGAGGGTACCTGGCGCTCTACGGCCAGTCCAGCGGTCCGGTGCCGCCGTTCGACCTGCAGGTCCTGAACAGCAAAGGGGGGCTGTTCGTGACCCGGCCCTCCCTGGCCCACTACACGGCGACGCGCGAGGAACTTTTACAGAGGGCGAACGACGTGCTCGGGTGGGCGGCATCGGGGAAACTGAAGGTCCGGATCGGTGCGCGGTTTCCTCTTTCCGAGGCGGCCGAGGCGCACCGACAGCTCGCGGGACGGAAGACCACCGGAAAGGTCCTGCTGCTGCCGTAGGGGAAGCCCGCCATGGGAAGGGAAAAGACTCCGGTGACGCCGGCCGTCCGCCTTCTTCGGGCGGCGAAGGTCCCCTATACCGATCACCTGTATGCCTACGAAGAGAAGGGAGGCACCGCGGTATCCGCCCGCGAGCTCGGAGTGGAGGAGCACACGGTCGTCAAGACCCTCGTCATGGAGGACGAAGGGGGGAACCCCCTCGTGGTATTGATGCACGGCGACCGGCAGGTATCCACCCGGGAGCTGGCCCGGGCGATCGGGGTGAAGACCGTTGCGCCGTGCAGCCCCGAAGCCGCGCAAAGGCACACGGGGTACCTGGTCGGCGGAACGTCCCCCTTCGGCATGCGCAAGGCCATGCCGGTTTACATGGAGGAAACGATCCTGGACCTCCCCAGGATCTACATCAACGGCGGCAAGCGCGGGTACCTGGTCGGGATCGATCCGAAGGACGCCGCCGGGATCCTGAATCCCGCGATGGTCCGAGTGGCGATCTGACCCGGGGCCCGCGCCCCTGGCCGCTATTTCACGATCTTCCAGCTCCCGTCGGGCTGCCTGCAGGCCGTCCCGTACGCCTGGTGCTCCTCGCCGCCGATGATCACGGTCTGCTGGTACTCCCTGCAGTACCCCCCCTGCGCCGTCTGGTAGGTCCTTTTCGGAGTGATCGAACCGTGATGTCCCGAAT
The DNA here is from genome assembly GCA_003105225.1 of Deltaproteobacteria bacterium. Taxonomy (GTDB): domain Bacteria; phylum Desulfobacterota; class Deferrimicrobia; order Deferrimicrobiales; family Deferrimicrobiaceae; genus FEB-35. The sequence continues at coordinate 5,536 of PQAK01000168.1, forward strand.
CCGGGTTTCTCCAGGCACGCGGTTCATCGGTCCGGTTGTGTTCGAGGCTGTACTGGGCCGCCCTTTCCATCGCGATCCGGTCCTGCTGGTCGAGGGACCTTCCGATCTCCTGCCCCACCAGCGCCCCGGCAAGCGTTCCGATGGCGACGGCGACGAGCCGCCCGGTCCCGTGACCCACCTGGGCGCCGACCACCGCCCCCGTCGCGCCGCCGATCAGCGTCCCTCCGGTTTCCTTGGGCCCCATCGTGGAAGCGCACCCCGCCAGGGCGAAGGCAAGTATCATCGGTACGATAACGATTCGCTTCATCACGTCCTCCCCTCCGGTTCAAGTTTTCCCTTTTGCCGTTTCGATCTTGCCGTCGATTCTCCTTCTCGTTGATACGAACGCGCAAGCCGCCTTATTCGCGGAATGCGCGATGCTCCCGTTCGGATTTTCCCATTCCGATGCATGCATCCGCGGGCGGTTCAGGCGACCGATCTTTCCATTTCCCTGGTGTATTTGCCGTATCGGGCCGCGCCGTTGCACCTTGCCCGGTGGCGAAAAACACCTTGCGCCGTGGAAATATTCGCGGAATCCCCCTTCCATGCCTTCAGGACGGGATCCTGGAGGGCGCGCCCGTATGAGAAGCTCAGTTCCCACGGGGGGCTGCCGAGCGCGTTCATCGCGCTCAGATGCTCCGTCGCCTGCTCGGCGGTCTGCCCCCCGGACAGGAACACGATGCCGGGAACGGCGGGAGGGACGACCCGGCGCAGGCAGCGCACGGTGGCTTCCGCCACTTCCGGAACGCCCGCCTGCTTCGGGCACTCTTTGCCCGGGAGAACCATGTTCGGTTTCAGCAGCATTCCCTCGAGCGCAACCCGGTGCTCCAGGAGCTCGGAGAAGACGAGCGAGAGCGTTTCCGTCGTCACTTCCTCGCAGCGCTCGATGGTATGGGCCCCGTCCATGAGGACTTCCGGCTCGACGATCGGCGCAAGCCCGGCTTCCTGGCACAGGGCGGCATAGCGCGCCAGCAGGTGAGCATGGGCTTTCAGGCAAAACCGGGTGGGGATTCCGCTGCCGATGGAGATGACCGCACGCCACTTTGCGAAGCGGGCGCCCCTGTCCCGGTATTCCGCGAGGCGTTCCCCCAGGCCATCGAGCCCTTCCGTGATCTTCTCCTCGGGGAACCGCGCAAGCGGCCTGGTTCCCTTGTCGACCTTGATCCCGGGGAGAATTCCCTGCCGGGAGAGCACTTCCGGGAAAGGGGTCCCGTCGGCGGATTTCTGGCGAATGGTTTCGTCGAAAAGGATCACCCCGCTCACGAACTCCGATATCCCGGGGGTCGTGAACAGAAGGTCCCGGTACGCCCTTCGGTTCTCCTCCGTGGAGGGTACGCCCACGGCCTTCAAGCGCTTCTCGATCGTGGGAGCGCTTTCGTCCGCCGCGAGAATCCCTTTTCCGGCCGCAACGAGGGATCGGGCGACCGAATCGAGTCCGCTCATCGGCATGAGGCACCCCCGTTTTTCCATTTTCGATTCCCCCCGCGGAACCGGGGTTTCACCCATCCGCCCGGAACCGGCCGGCCCCTTGGCTCCTACGCGGACCGGAGTTCCGATGTGCAGTGGCCGCATCGCGTCGCCTTGATGGGGATGGTCGACAGGCAATGCGGACACTCCTTCGTCGTTGGTACGGGGAGGGGGGCCACTTCCTTCTTCTTCAGGGCGTTCATGCCGCGGATCAGGAAAAAAATGGCGAAAGCGACGATGAGGAAATTGACGACGGTGTTGATCAGCAGCCCGTAGTTGAGCGTTACCGCCCCCGCCCCCTTGGCCGCTGCGACCGTGGCATAGGGACCGGCGACTTTTCCCTCCTTGAGCACGATGAAAAGGTTCGAGAAGTCCACGTTGCCCAGGAGGAGACCGATCGGCGGCATCAGGACGTCGGACACCAGCGTTCCGACGATCGTCCCGAAGGCCGCGCCGATGATGATCCCCACCGCCATATCGATGACGTTCCCCCGCAACGCAAATTCCTTGAACTCCTTTAGCATGGCCGCTCCCCCTTCATGGGTAGGCTTCGTTGACGGCTTCCCTCTCGATCCCTCACGGAATCGAGGCAACCGGCCCCGCGGGGATTACTTCTTCGTTTCCTTCTTTTTCGCATCCTTCACTTCCACGGCGGTCGCGGTCATCTTGTACTCGATCGTCACCTTGGAGCCGACCTTGAGGTCCCCCGTGACCTTCGTGCCCGCGTCGCGGCCGATCTCCCACTTGTCCTTCCCCTTCTGCACGACGATGAGGTCGTCCTTGAGCTCGAGGACGGGTCCCGTCACCTGGTAGGTCTTTGGGCCGGCGGCGAAGGCGACCGAGACGGCGAACAGGACCGCGATCACGATCAGCAGCGTGCGCTTCATCTTCGATCCCCCTTTCGGATGTGGATGCGGGTTGAGGAACCGTGGAGCCCGAAACAATCCGAATTCGATGGTATAAATATAGTAGAACAGGAACCGGCATTAATCCGCGGATTATTTTTCCGTTCCCCCTTGACAACCATGACGCATCATTTCAATATGTGACACCATGTTCACAAACACCGGTTGTAATGCCGGCCGGGGGAGGGTCGGCCGATGAACCCCTTATCCCTCCCGAGGCGGGAAAGGGAGAAATTGCGGCAACGCGAGGACATGCTCGCCGCCGCGCTCGAACTGTTCTCCCAAAAGGGATACCACAACGTTTCCATGCACGAGATCGCCTTGAAGGCCGAGTTCGCCATCGGAACGCTTTACAAGTTCTTCAGGAACAAGGAAGACCTCTACAAGGCCCTCGTGCTGGAGCAGTCCGACCGGTTCCACGATGCCTTCGAGCGTGCGATCGAAACCCCGGGCGACGAGGTCGAAATCCTGCGCCACTATGTCCGGACCAAGGGGGAAATGTTCCGCGCGAACCTGCCCTTCATTCGTCTCTACATCGCCGAAAGCAGGGGGGTGGGCTACAACATCAAGGCGGGCCTGACCGACGAAGTGCGAAAACGCCATTACGAATTCCTGGAACGGCTGGCGCTGGTTTTCGACAGCGGGATCCGGAGGAACCGGTTCAGGAAGGTCGCCAGTCCCTACCAGCTCGCCGTCGCGCTGGACACCGTCGTCAATGCGTTTCTCCTTCTCTGGATCGAAGCGCCCGAGCTCCATCCCTACCAGGACACCGAGAATGCCGTCCTGGACATCTTCTTCGAGGGATTGATCGCGCGCGATTTCGCGCAGGAATAGAAATCCGTAAACGGAATACGCTCATCGACGGTACCTTGGGGGGGCCTGATGCGAATCCACGATACCAGCCGTGAACCGCTCAAATGGATAGTGGCATGGATCGCTCTGGCGAGCGGTCTCCTGCCGGCAGGATGCAACAAGACGGACGGGAAGCAGACGGCGGCGCCGATCGCCCAGGAGGTCGCGACCGTGACGGTCCGGCCGCAGCAGGCGGTGCTGACCACCGAATTGCCCGGCCGAACCTCCGCGTACCGGATCGCAGAGGTCCGGCCCCAGGTCAACGGCATCATCCAGAAGCGCCTGTTCGTGGAAGGCTCCGAGGTGAAGGCCGGCCAGCTGCTCTACCAGATCGATCCCGCCCCGTTTCGCGCGGCGCTCGAGAACGCGATGGCCGCCCTCGGCAAGGCCGAGGCCAACCTGCCCGCGCTCCGGTCGAAGGCGGAGCGATACAAGGAAGCGCTCGTCGACAAGGCGGTCAGCCAGCAGGACTACGACGACGCGGCTTCCGCGATGAAGCAGTCCGAGGCCGATATCCAGTCCTGGAAGGCGATGGTCGATGCGGCGCGCATCAACCTGGGGTACACCCGGATCACCGCCCCCATCTCCGGACGCATCGGCAAATCCAACGTGACGGAGGGCGCCCTGGCGACCGCGCATCAGCCCACGGCCCTGACGACCATCCAGCAGATGGACCCCATCCACGTGGATGTTTTTCAGGCAACCGCCGAACTGCTGCGCTTGAAGCGCCGGCTGGAGGACCGCCGCCTCACGACGACCGGATCCAAGCAGAACAAGGTCAAGCTCCTCCTGGAAGACGGTTCGGCCTATCCCATGGAAGGGACGCTTCAATTCCGCGACGTGTCGGTGGACCCGACGACCGGCTCCGTCATCCTGCGAATCGTCTTCCCGAACCCGAAAGGCACTCTCCTTCCGGGAATGTACGTCCGTGCCGTCGTGACGGAAGGCGTCAACGAGAAGGCCATCCTGATCCCTCAGCAGGCGGTTGCGCGCGACCCGAAGGGGAATCCCATGACGCTGATCGTGGACGGGTCCGGCAAGGTCACCCAACGGATGCTCAACCTTGACAGGGCCATCGGCGACAAATGGTTGGTCACCTCCGGCGTTGCGCCGGGCGACCGGGTGATCGTCGAGGGGATGCAGAAAGTGCGGCCCGGCGCCTCCGTGAAAGAAGTGCCCTTCGATGCCGGGGGGGAACCGGGCGCGAAATCGAAGAGCCCGACGCGTCCGGCCGGCGGAACGAGCGGGGGCAAGTGATGCTGTCCCGATTCTTCCTGGACCGCCCGGTCTTCGCCTGGGTCATCGCCATCATCATGATGGTGGCGGGCGGCCTGGCGATCTACAATCTGCCCATCTCCCAGTATCCGCCCATCGCCCCGCCCTCCATCGCCATCGACGCCTTCTACCCCGGCGCCTCCGCCGAAACCGTGGAAGACAGCGTGGTCCAGATCATCGAGCAGAAGATGACCGGGTTCGACAAGCTGCTGTACATGTCCGCCACCAGCGACTCGTCCGGCGCCGGCAGGATCGAGCTGACCTTCGCCCCGGGGACCGACCCGGACCTCGCCTGGGCCCAGGTGCAGAACAAGCTCCAGCTCGCCATGGCGAGCCTGCCCGAGGTGGTGCAGCGCCAGGGCGTCAAGGTCAGCAAGTCCACCCGGAACTGGCTGATGATCGTGGGCCTGGTCTCGGAAGACGGCAGCATGGACACGTTCGACCTCGGCGACTACGCCCAGTCCAACCTGGAGAAGGTGCTGGCGCGGGTGCCCGGCGTGGGCGAAGTGGAGACCTTCAGCTCCCAGTACGCCATGCGGGTCTGGCTCGACCCCGACCAGCTGACCTCGTACCGCATGACCATGGACGACGTCATCAACGCCCTGCGCTCCTACAACGTGGAAATTTCCGCGGGCCAGTTCGGCGGGGCGCCGGCGGTGAAGGGCCAGCGGTTGAACGCCTCCATCATCGTCCAGAACCTGCTCCGCACCCCGGAGGAGTTCGCGTCCATCCCCCTGCGGGTGAATCCCGACGGCTCCATCGTCCGCGTGCGGGACGTGGGGAGGACGGAGCTGGGCACCGAGCGCTACGGTTCCAACGTGCTGTACAACGGCAAGCCCTCGGCCGCCCTCGCCGTCCGGCAGGCCGCCGGCGCCAACGCGCTGGAGACCGCGAGTGCCGTCAAGGCGAAATTGTCGGACCTGTCCCGGTTCTTCCCGCCCGGCATGAAGGTCATCTACCCGTACGACACGACGCCCTTCGTGAGGGTGGCCATCGACGAGGTGGTCAAGACCCTGTTCGAGGCGATCCTGCTGGTGTTCCTGGTGATGTACCTTTTCATGGGGAACATCCGGGCCACCCTGATCCCGACCATCGCCGTGCCGGTCGTGATCCTGGGGACCTTCGCCGTGCTGGGGCTTTTCGGGTTTTCCATCAACATGCTGACCATGTTCGCGATGGTGCTGGCGATCGGCCTGCTGGTGGACGACGCCATCGTGGTGGTGGAAAACGTGGAGCGGATCATGAGCGAGGAAGGGCTTCCGCCCCGGGAGGCCACCGCCAAGTCCATGGACCAGATCACCAGCGCCCTGATCGGCATCGGGCTGGTGCTCTCGGCGGTGTTCGGCCCCATGGCCTTCTTCGGCGGCTCCACCGGCGTCATCTACCGCCAGTTTTCCGTGACCATCATCGCCTCCATGCTCCTCTCGGTGGTGGTGGCCCTGATCCTGACGCCGGTCCTCTGCGCCTCGCTCCTCAAGCCGGTGCACAAGGGGGAGGAGCCCGCCGAGACGGGCCTCCCCTTCCTCCGGCCCTTTTTCCATTGGTTCGACCGCATGTTTTTACAGGCCAGGGACGTATACCTGCGGATCGTCGGCTATGCCCTTGCGCGGAAGGTCCGTTTCCTCCTGGGTTTCATGGTGATCGCGGCGGCCCTGGGACTGCTGTTCCAGCGAATGCCCACCGCCTATCTCCCCGACGAGGACCAGGGCACGATGTACGCACAGGTGCTGCTGCCGGCGGGTTCGACGCTGGAGCAGACCGAGCAGGTCATGGGACAGGTCCGGCGCTACTTCGAGGAGCATGAAAAGGGAGCGGTGGAATCCGTCTTCACGATCGCCGGGCGCGGCTTTGCCGGCGTGGCGCAGAACTCGGGATTCGCTTTCATCAAGCTCAGGGACTGGGAGCTGCGCAACCGGCCGGACCTGAGGGTGACCGCCGTGGTGGCCCGCGCGTCGAAGGAGATCTCGAAGATCCGGAATGCAAGGGCGTTCGTGTTCCCGCCGCCGTCGGTGGTCGAGCTGGGCCAGTCGGGCGGGTTCGACTTCCAATTGCAGGACCGCGGCGGGCTGGGCCACGACGCGTTGATGGCGGCCCGCAATCAGCTGCTCGACATGGCCGCTCGCGACCCGAGGCTTTCCCGGGTCCGGCCCAACGGCCTGGAAGATGTGCCCGAATACCGGATCGACGTGGATTGGGAAAAAGCCGGCGCCCTGGGGGTCCCCATCGGCTCCATCCACAACACCATCTCGGCGTCGTTCGGCAGCGCCTACGTCAACGACTTCATCCAGGGAGGACGGGTCAAGCGGGTGTTCGTACAGGCGGACGCTTCCTACCGGAGGCTGCCGACCGACCTGGAGCGGCTCTACGTTCGCAACAACGAGGGCAAGATGACGCCTTTCTCCGCATTCGCCCTGGGACATTGGGACTACGGGCCTCCGCAGCTGCGGCGCTACAACGCCTTCCCGTCGATCAACATCTGGGGGGAGGCGCCGCAGGGCAAGAGCTCGGGAGAGGCGATGCAAGCCATGGAAGAGATCGCCGAAAAGCTGCCGCGGGGGATCTCCTTCGACTGGAGCGGGATCTCCTACCAGGAGCGGTTGGCCGGTTCCCAGGCGCCCGTGCTGTACGCCTTCTCCATCTTCGTGATCTTCCTGTGCCTGGCGGCCCTCTACGAGAGCTGGCCGATTCCCATCTCGATCCTGCTGGCCCTGCCCCTGGGAGCCATCGGCGGCGTGATCGCCACGACGCTCCGCGGGCTTCCCAACGACGTCTATTTCCAGATCGGGCTGCTGACCACCCTGGGCCTGACCACCAAGAACGCCATCCTGATCGTCCAGTTCGCCAAGGCCCGCGTGGAGGAAGGGATGGGGCTGATCGAGGCGACGCTGGAAGGGGCGAAACTGAGGCTGCGCCCCATCGTCATGACCTCGCTGGCCTTCGGATTCGGGGTCCTGCCGCTGGCTTTCGCGAGCGGGGCGGGCGCCGGCGCGCAAAAGGCCATCGGCACCGGGGTGCTGGGGGGTATGGTCACCGCCACCTTCCTGGTGGCGATCTATGCGCCGCTCTTCTACGTGCTGATCGAAATGACCCTCGGCAGGCGGCGGGCGCGCCAGGCGGCGAAAAGCGAGGAAATCGCTCCGTCGGGGGTACCGGCGAAATGAACAAGAACCTCTTTCTCCTCCCGGTCGGCATTTCCGTCTTCCTGTGGGGATGCGCCCTGGCGCCGAAATACACGCGTCCCGAAGCGCCGGTCCCCGCGGACTGGCCGAAGGGACCCGCATACGGGGAACCCGTGACCGCGGAGGGCGCTCCGGAGCCCCGGGCCGCCGCGGACCTGAAGTGGCGGGAATTCTTCACCGATCGAAGGCTTCAAGAGGTCATCGGGATGGCGTTGCACAACAACCGGGACTTGAGACTTGCCGCCATGAACGTGGAAAGGGCGCGCGGCCTCTACGGCATTCAGCGGGCGGAGCTGTTCCCGGCAGTCGAAGCGGTCGGCAGCGGCCTCAAGCAACGCGTGCCCGGCGACCTTTCCAACCGCGGGAACGCATCGACCTCGGAGCGATACGACGTCAATCTCAGCGTCTTCTCCTGGGAGATCGACTTTTTCGGGCGCATCCGCAGCCTGAAGGATCGGGCGCTGGAGGAATACCTGGCCACGGAGCAGGCCCACCGAAGCGCACGGATCCTGCTCGTGTCCGAAGTCGCGCGCGCGTACCTGGTCCTGGCCGCCGACAGGGAAAATCTCACATTGGCCGAGTCCACCCTCGATACCCAGAAGGCCGCCTACGACCTGGTCCGGCGGCGCGGCGACCTGGGGCTCGCATCCGAGCTGGATCTCCGCCGGGCGCAAACGAGCGTGGATGCGGCGCGGGCCGACGTCGCCCGCTTCCTGCAGCTGGTCGCCCAGGACGAGAACGCCTTGGGCCTGCTGGCCGGCTCCCCGGTGCCGGGCGAGTTCCTGCCCGCGGACCTGGGCAGCGTGAGCCCTCCCGAACCGGTTTCGCCGGGCCTGTCTTCCGAAGTGCTGCTGCGCCGGCCCGACATCCTGGCGGCGGAACATCAGCTGAAGGGGGCCTACGCCAACATCGGCGCGGCACGCGCGGCATTCTTTCCCAGCATCTCCCTGACCGCGGCGGCGGGAACGGCAAGTAGCGAGCTCTCCGGACTCTTCGGATCCGGTTCGGGCGCCTGGACGTTCTCTCCCCGGGCCGTCCTGCCGATCTTCGATGCCCGCATCTGGCCCGCGCTCGCGGTGAGCAAGGTGGACCGGGAAATCGCCGTCGCGCAGTACGAGCGGGCGATCCAGACCGCCTTCCGGGAAGTGGCCGACGCCCTCGCCGTGCGGGGCACGGTGGACCGGCAGATCTCGGCGCAGCAATCCCTGGTCGATGCGAACGCGGAAACCTACCGGCTGTCCAACGTGCGGTACACCAAGGGAATCTCCGACTACCTCGGGGTCCTCGATGCGCAACGATCCCTCTACGCCGCGCAGCAGGGCCTGATCGCGGTCCGCCTCTCGGGCATCGCCAACCAGGTGAGGCTGTACGAGGTACTGGGAGGAGGAGGCGACTAACTTGGAGAGCGACAAGGGGGGCGCCGGCATCCTGGTGCTCCTGTCCGTAAGCCTCGGAACCCTCATGTCCGCGCTCGATGCCAGCGTGGTCAACACGGTGCTTCCCGTCATCCGGGCGGATTATCACGTCCCCGTCGAGGTGATCCAATGGGTCTCGACGACGTACCTGCTGGTCATGGGGTCGCTGCTTCTCACGTTCGGGCGCCTGGGGGACCTGCGGGGTCAAAAACGTGTTTATCTTGCCGGGCTTGCGGTTTTTGTTCCGGCATCGGTCGGATGCGGGATCGCCCCGTCGGTGGAGATGCTCATCGCCGCCCGGGTCCTCCAGGGAATCGGTGCCGCCATCGTGGTCTCCAATGCCCCCGCGATCCTCATCGGAAGCGTGCACCCTGCCCGGATGGGGCAGTTTCTGGGACTCCAGGCCGCCATCACCTCCATCGGGCTTGCCCTGGGGCCCTCCCTGGGAGGATGGCTCACGGACCAATGGGGGTGGCGGACGATCTTCTTCATCAACGTCCCCATCGGTCTTGCCGCATTCGCCATCGGCATCCGGCGCATCCCGGAAGGGAAATACCTGAAGCCTCGCGAGGAGACGTTCGACCGGATCGGCGCCCTGCTGTTCCTCGGGGCGTTCCTCAGCCTGCAAGTCGCGTTGAGCCGAGGGAATGACTGGGGATGGCTCGCGGCGCCGACCCTCGGCGTCTTCGCCGGTTGTGCCGCTCTTGCGTTCCTCTTCCTGCGCCAGGAGACGATCGCGAAATCCCCCATGCTGCATCTGCCGCTTTTCAGGATCCGCATATTCACATTTTCGGTGGGAAGCGCCCTGGCGAATTACATCTGCATGGCGAGCGTGCTCTTCCTGGTCCCCTTCTATCTCATCCAGGGACGAGGATTTTCGGCAACCCGGGCGGGGATCGTCATGACGGCCCAGTTCCTCTCGATGGTCGTGGCCGCTCCCATCAGCGGAAGGATAGCGGATCGCGTAGGTTCCCGCCTCCCCGCAACGATCGGCATGGCGGTCCTGGCGGCCGGACTTTTCCTCCTTTCCGCCATGGACGGGGATTCCTCCCTTCCTTTCGTGGTGCTCGGACTTGTGGTGACGGGGGTCGGGGTATCGATTTTCGCCACGCCCAACAACAGCGCAATGCTCGGGGCGGCGCCGGAGGGAAGGAAGGGGATCGCTTCCGGGATCCTTGCCACATCGCGGCTGCTGGGCATGGCCACCGGCTTCAGTTTCGCAGGTGCGGTCCTCGCCGGCATCGCCGGCGGTCGATCGGGGCAGGGCATCCCCCCGCAACTGGTCTTCAAGGCGATCCATATCGGGTTCCTTGCGGCCGGATCGATGGCATTGGCGGGGACCGCCCTCACGGCGGCGCGAAGCGAGGGAAACGCCACGCGGCAATGCTCCGGGAAAACGATCCCGGACGAAAACCGCGCCGGCGGCAAGGACGAAATCGCAGGTCAAGCGACGACCTGAGGAAGGGTTCGAGGCTCGAACCCACGCCTCTTCCTATCTTATGGCGACGGAGCAGGCGCTACTTCCATTCGGTACCGGTGAAGTCAAAGTACGAATCGTTACCGGTTTTAGGGGAACCGAGACGTTCCCCCTTGCCGGTGCCTTTCCCTTTCGTTCCCGCATACTTCCCCGTTCCGCCGGTCATTTCATACGGCCCTTCGAATAATGTCCTTTTCCCTCCATCTACCGGTGTCATGGTTCCACTGCTCTTATAATTCTGCGTCGATCCGTCCTGGAAGATGACAACCGTATATGCGGTATAGGTGCCCTTCCCGTTGACAGCATCAAAATAAACGGTGGCCATCCTCGTCGCGACCTGCCCGCTGGCAGGCCCCTTTGTGAAAAAAAACAAACCGGGCTGTTGCACGACTCCCACGAAATGTCCCGGAACGTCGCCCACTTCAATCGCTTCCGTCTTTTGGGCATGGTAGACAACCCGCCCTGCAACCTCGTCGGCCGCCTGGGTTATCGGTACGAGAAACACCGTCATGAAAAGTACCGCCACAATCCCTGTCGTCCATCGCATCATCGCCTCCTCCTTTCCTGCACCGGTTTTCTTTCAGGCCAACGTACGACGTTTGCCCGGTGACCGGGTATGAAATGCTTCACCGCGGGGGTGTGAAATTTCCTCCGGGGAATTTGACCGACCTGGAAGGCGATGGTACGCTTCTTACCCGGTGTCCAATCTTTCGTCCCGGGACTCGAGGGCCATGCCTCTGGCAACATTGCGCCGCAAGTTCCCGCTGTTCGCCGGATTCGGGCGTTCCGAATTCGAATCCCTCGAAAAATGCCTTGTCCGGCGGCGATACTCCTGCGGACAAACGCTCTTCCACATGGGCGACGAGGGCGGTTCCCTCCACCTCATCGAACGCGGTCGAGTGAAAGTCACGATCCCGTCAACTTCCGGAGAGGAACTGATCCTGGCAATTCTCGGCGGCGGAGAACTTCTCGGCGAACTCTCCCTTTTCGACGGGAAGCCCCGTTCCGCGACGGTTCAGGCGCTGGAAACGACGGAAACCTTCTGCCTGCATAGGAAAGATTTCCTGGCCCTCCTGCGCAATCGCTTCGATATCGTCGAGAAACTCCTGGAGGTCCTTGCGCGCCGAATCCGCGAGACGAACGCGCTCCTTGCGGATAGGTACTTCCTCGACATCACGTCCCGCCTGGCGAAGAAAATCCTCGACCTCGGTGACGCCTTCGGCATCCAGGAAGGGAGGCAGGTCCGGATCGGAGTGAACATCACGCAGAAAAATCTTGCTTCCATGATCGGCGCGACACGGGAAAGCATCAACAAGCAATTCAAGGCCTTTCGCGACCAGGACCTCGTCCGGGCCTGCGGAGGGACGATCGTGATCCTGAACCGCGAAGGGCTCGTTCGAAAAGCCTCCATCTTTCCGAAACCCTGAAATCCCGGATGCGCCGCAGACTGCGTCAACCCCTCGGGCGGCTCCGGACTCCCGCCATCAGAGTCCCGCCTTCCGGAGGCCTGCGATCACGCGCTCCCGGTTCTTCGGATTTTTGTACGGGAGTTTTTTCGCGAAAGCCTGTGCGGAAAATTCCGGGTTGAGGCGGAGGAGTTCCTTTGCCGTCTTGCCGGCTTCCGCTTCCCTGCCGCATGCACCGTAAACGGCAGTTGCTATGAGGTACGCCATCATGTTGTTGCGCTCGCGCTCGAGCGCCTTCTCGCACGCCTTCACGGCTTCCCCGCAGTCGTCTTTCAGTAAATAGGACAATCCCAGGTTTTGATGATACGTCCCGGGAGTGAACGGCTCGAGACGAATCGCGATCTTCAAGGCGCGGATCGCCTCGTCCTGCCGTCCGGCGAACCGAAGGGCCATGGCCAGAAAATAGTGCGATACCGCCGAATTGGGATTCATCCTCACCGCTTCTTCCGCTTCGGCGATGCCTTCCTCGTACCGATGGGGCGGAGTGATCACGTAGAGGTAGCCCAGCCGGGCGTGGGCATCCGCCAACGTGTTGTCGATCGCAAGGGCCTTCAGCGTCCATTCGACGGCCTGCGCCAGGGAATCCCCGGGGGACCTGCTCGACCCAAGCCACACCTCCATGAAATAGGACGCTCCCTTCAACGCGTAGGCTTCCGCGCACTTCGGATCCAACGCGATCGTCTCCTCGACAAGTTGCCGGGCCCTGACGTTTCGCTCCACGTTGATCTCGTACAGGCTTTCCCGCGCCTGCATGAGTTTCAGATAGGCCTCCAGGTTCTTCGTTCCCTTCGCCCAGCCGCGCGCCTGCTCGCCGATGGTAAGGGTTACCTGTAACGCCGTAAAAATTTTCAAACTGATTTCGTCCTGCAGCGCGAAGATATCCTCCATGTTCCGATCGTAATTCTCGGACCATAAGTGCTCCCCGGAGACCGCGTCGATCAGCTGCGCGTTGATCCGCACCCGGTTCCCCGACTTCTGGATGCTGCCCTCCAGCACGTACCGGACCCCCAATTCCTTGCCGACCTGCTGCACCTTCACCGGCTTGCGCTTGTAAGTGAACGACGAGTTCCGGGCAATGACGAACAGGGAGGAGGATTTCGCCAGAGACGTGATGATCTGCTCGGTGAATCCATCCACGAAATACTCCTGACCGGGATCGCCCGTCATGTTCTCGAAGGGAATCACCGCGATCGATGGCTTGTCCGGAAGCGGTAACACCTCCTCTCCCCAAGATGCAAAGATTCCGCGCGGGGCGCCGGTCCGGTCCGTAAAATATTGGAACGCCAAGCCCGCGAACGCCGTCAGCAGGGCAACCGTGACGGCCAATGCCGCCTTCTGCCATCGACGGAGCCTGCGCCACACGATCACGGCCTCTTTGCCGATCGCGTTCGGCTCGCGCATGACGCGATAGACCCGGACGGGTTCCGCGATGTTCTTGACGCGATGAGCCCCCAGGTGCCGATACCCTACGTTCAGCTTGTTCTTTACGTGATCGTGGACGCTCCGGGAAATGCAAATGCCTCCCGGATCCGCCAGGCCCTCCAACCGGGCGGCGACGTTGACCCCGTCGCCGTAGATATTCCCTGCTTCCTCGATGACATCCCCGAGGTTGATCCCGATCCGGAACGGCATCCGGGACGCTTCCGGCAGTTCCTCGTTCCTTGCCTTCAGGTCGTTCTGGATCTCCACGGCACACTGCACGGCATCCACGACGCTTCCGAACTCGGCGAGAAGGCCGTCGCCGTGGGTCGCGACGACACGTCCCCGGTGCTGCTCGATCCGGAAGTTCATGACCTGGAAATGGCCCTTCAGGGTGTCGATGGTCCGCGCTTCATCCTGCCCCATGAGGCGGCTGTATCCCGCAGCGTCGGCGCAAAGGACAGCGGCAAGCTTCCGGGTTTGTTTTTGCGTCGGCAAATCGAACCACCATCGCGCTTCCCAAATTGCAGGGATGAAGCTGCGATTGACTCGACAGATTACCCATCGAAGCGGTAGGTCGAATCTATATGCACAACGAAAGCCTGTCAACGGAGAGATGAATCGCCGCAAGCCCGAAATTTGCCGATCCGTTCCCTAAAATCTCTTATTTTGCAGATTCCGCCTTTTTCCCGGAATGAACCAAAAACCTGCGCGACGCTTCTGCAAAAAATCCGATTTCCCGAAACGAATGAACGGGATTCACATCCCAACTTCATCTACGACGGGCGGGGGGGAGCATGAGGCGTTCGGTCGCTCTCGATATTTCCGACGTCGTATCCGCCATCCTCGTACTGGCATGCACGAAGACCACCGTGAGCATCCCCCGTTCGGCCATTCATTCGATCTTATGGAAGATGCAGCCGGAGGAGTCCCTTCTCTCCCGCGTTCGCTTCTCGATCACGGGGGACGTCTGTTTTTCAAGAGATATCGATACGGCCATCCATCTGCTGATAGCGCGGGGGACGCTGCGGGCGGCGAAAGACGGCACGATCCTGCCGAACGAGATCCCGACGCTTCGTTCCTTGAATCACGCAAGGCATACCCATCCGCAGTTCGACGCGTTGCTGTCCGCATCCCGGAACTTCCACAAAATGCTCGTCGAGTGGAAGACGCAGGGTTCGAGCGAGATTACCGGGAAAAAGGTGACTGCGTAATCGACTTCCTCCTGACCCGGCACCCGACCCGCGATGACGGCTCGCTGCGCCCGCCGGTGGAAACCGGATCATGGGCTTACCGGGCAAGGAGCGCCGCCGCGATGTCCCGGCTGAGCGTCGCGAGGGCCTTGCTCATCGCCGCCACGAGAGCCTCGTACCCCGGCCCCCCCGCCGGCTCGCGGACCGTCGATTCACCGACGGCGAGGACCTTCCTGCCGTCCGCGCCGTAGAGGGTGTACCGTGCCTTCAGCTCGACCGTCCCCCCCAAAGGGCCTTCGAATCGGAGGATCTCGACCCCCACCCGGTTCCGGAACGCGACCTGCGGCTGCGTCGCCGGCGACCAGCGGACCACGGTGATGCGGTTTCCCGCGAGCAGTTCGGAGAGATTCTCCAGCAGCACCCGGGAGACGTCCCCCTCGAGGGAGCCTGCCCATCGTTCCGTTTCGTGCAGGCGGACCTCGTTCCCCTCCGAACGCGTCAGGATCTGGGGACGGTCCAGGTAATCGGGCAGGATCACCGGACCCACCGCGATAAAGCACCCCTCCTCCGCGGCGACGCCTTTCCCGGGCGGGTCCGGTCCCTTCATGGGGGTCAGGGTGTAGAACTTCGAAGGAGCGGTGCCGGCGCATCCCGCTGCAAACGCAAGGACCACGGACAGGAACACCGGAACGGTTCTGCGGAAAGCGTACGGGATCAACGGGCGTCTCCTTCATCGGTCGATTTCCCCCGGATCAACGATTCCGGGTGCCGCTCCAGGTAATCCGACAGGGATCGAAGGGAACGGGAGAGGGATTTCATGTTTTCCAGGGTCGCGCCGGCCTCATATCCCAGGTGGACGCTTTGGGAGGCGAGCCCCTGCACCTCCACGAGCGCTTTCCGGCTCTCTTCCAGCGAGGTCTGGACGGCAGAGAGGGTGGCAAGGAGGTTGTCGGCGACCTGGCCGGGTACTCCCTCGTTGAATGCCAGCGTTTTTTCCGCCTGTGCGAGGGCTCCCCGGGCGGATGCCAGCGCCAGGTTCGCTTCGCCCAGCGTGCCCCGCGCGACTTCCAACGTCAGCCGGACATCGGCGGCGAGGGGCTCCACCTGGGTGTCCACGCTTTTCGCCAGCCGGTCGATGCTCCCGGAGGCCCGTTCCATGTTGGTGAAGGTCCGGTGCAGTTCGGGAGAGTTCACGATCCGGTCGAGTCCCGTCATCACGTTGTCCAGTTTCGCGGCGATCTCCTTCAGCGGCAGGTTCTCGACCGTCTTCTGCATTTCTTCGAGGGTGGTACGGACCGTGGGGATCTCCGGCACGTCCTTGACCATCCCGACCAGGCGGATCGGCTTGTCGGGGTAGAATCCCAGGTTGATCCACAGCTGCCCGGTGACGAAACTTTGCAGGACGAGCTGGGCTTTCATCCCCTTCTCCATCAAAGGCTTGTAGAGCGCGTATCGATACTTTGCCCTGAATTTTGCGGTCGCGGTCCTTCTCTCCCCGACAAGACGGATCTTGTCCTGTTCGATCTCGATGTATACCGGAGAGTAAAACCGGAGCGTAGCAGGATCGCTCAACACGCTGATGTCCGTCACCTGGCCGATCTTGACGCCGTTCATCACCACGGGAGAGCCCACCTGCAGTCCTTTGAGCGACCCGTCGAAGAACATCACGTACCGCGTCCGCTCGTGGAGGAACTTCCCGGAGCCGAATACCAGGATCCCCGCGACCCCCAGGGCGACCGCCCCCACGACGAAGGCGCCGATCACCGTCCTGCTCGCCTGCTTTCCCATGCCGGTTCTCCTTGGACTGCGCGCTCCCGCTTCCTACTTCCCGGCGGCTCCCGCCTCGCCCCGCGTCAGGAAGTTCCTCACCTTCGGGTCCGGGCACCCGTCCCTCAGCATCTTCGGGTCGCCCGAGGCGAGCATCGTCTTCGCGTCCGCGTCGAGGAAGACCGAGTTGTTCCCGATCGCAAAGATGCTCGCCAGCTCGTGGGTCACCACCACGATCGTCGCCCCGAGGCTGTCCCGCAGCTCCAGGATCAGGTCGTCCAGCAGCCGCGCGCTGATCGGGTCCAGCCCGGCGGAAGGCTCGTCGAAGAAGAGGATGTCCGGGTCCAGCGCCATGGCCCGGGCCAGCCCGGCCCGTTTCTTCATCCCCCCGCTGATCTCGGAGGGGTAATACTCCTCGAACCCCGCGAGCCCCACCAGCGCCAGCTTGAGCGACACGCGCTCCCGGATGGCGGCGGGGTCCAGGTCGGTGTACTCCTCCAGCGGCAGCGCGACGTTCTCCGCCAGGGTCATCGAGCTCCACAGCGCCCCGCCCTGGTAGAGGATGCCGAATCGCCGCATGAACCTCTCCCGCTCCTCCGGATCCAGCCCCCAGAAGTCCACCGCCCCATAAAGGACCCTGCCCTTCGAGGGAGCCTGCAGGCCGATCAGGTGCCGCAGCAGGGTGCTCTTTCCGCACCCGCTCCCCCCCATGATGACGAAGATGTCGCCCCGGTCGACCGTGAAGGTCAGGTCCCGCTGCAGCACGAAGCTCCCGAACGCCATCGTCAGGTCCCGGACGACGATATACGGCTCCGCGGCC
>PQAK01000169.1:0-2726 GCA_003105225.1 Deltaproteobacteria bacterium
ATGTTCGCCAACTTCGACCTGATCCCCCCGGGCGCGCTGCCCCCTCTCATCAAGCCGCGCTCCATCGACGACGTCCCCGTCCTCGCGCTCACGCTTTCCGGCGGACGGTACGATCCCTTCGCCCTGCGCCGCATCGCCGAAGGGCTCCACGACCAGGTCAAATCGATCCCCGACGTCTCCGAGGTGAAGATCATCGGCGGGCAGCGCCGCCAGGTCCGGGTGATCCTGGATCCGGCGCGGATGACGGCCCGGGGAGTCGCCCCGGCCGCGCTCGTCCCGGTGCTCGAGCAGGCCAACCGCCAGCTCCGGGCCGGGAGCTTCTCCACGGGAAACCGGGAGTTCCTGGTGGAGACCGGCGGATTCCTGCGCACCGGGGAGGACGTGGGCGGCGTGGTGGTGGGGGCCTCGGGCGGCAGGCCCGTGTACCTGCGGGACGTGGCCCGGATCGAGGACGGTCCCGAGGAGGCTGCGGACTACGTGTTCTCCGGGCCGGGTCCGGCGGCCCGCGGGAAGGGGGAGGCCGTAACGAACGCCGTCACCCTGTCGGTGGCGAAGCGCAAGGGGACCAACGCGATCGAGGTCGCCGGCCGCGTGATCGAGAAGGTCGACGCGGTCCGGGGAAGGATGATCCCGTCGGGCGTCCGCCTGACGGTCACCCGGAACTACGGGGAGACGGCGGCGGAGAAATCGAACGAGCTCCTCCTCCACATGCTGATCGCCGTCGTCTCGGTGTCGATCCTCATCAGGATCACGCTGGGCCGCAGGGAGTCCGGGATCGTGGCCACGGCCATCCCCGTCACCCTGGCGCTCACCCTCGCCGTCTTCTATCTCACCGGCTACACGCTCAACCGGGTGACCCTCTTCGCCCTGATCTTCTCCATCGGGATCCTCGTGGACGACGCGATCGTCGTCGTGGAGAACATCGTCCGCCATTTCCGCCTCCCGGAAAACCGCGGGAGATCCGTGGCCGACATCGCGGTGGAGGCGGTGGACGAGGTGGGCAACCCCACGATCCTGGCCACCTTCGCGGTGATCGCCGCCATCCTTCCCATGGCGTTCGTCCGCGGACTCATGGGCCCCTACATGCGCCCCATCCCCGTGGGGGCGACGGCGGCCATGCTCTTCTCCCTGCTCGTTGCCTTCGTGGTCACTCCGTGGGCGAGCGTGCGGCTCCTGCGGCGGGAACCCGACGGGGCGGACCATGCCCGGGAGGGCTGGACCACGCGCTTTTACCGGAAGGCCATGGACCGGCTGCTCCACCGCCCCGCCTGGCGATACGGCTTCCTCCTTCTCGTCGTCCTGCTCCTGCTGGGCTCGATGTCCCTCGTGGCGGTCCGGTTCGTCAAGGTGAAGATGCTCCCGTTCGACAACAAGAGCGAGTTCCAGGTGGTGATCGACATGCCGGAGGGCACGACCCTGGAGCAGACCGCCGCCGCCACCCGGGAGATCGGCGCCGCGCTGGCCTCCGTACCGGAGGTCGTCAACTACCAGATGTACGTGGGCACCGCCTCCCCGTACAACTTCAACGGGCTGGTGCGCCACTATTTCCTGCGGCGGGGGCCGAACGTGGCCGACATCCAGGTGAACCTCGCCCCGAAGGGGGAGCGCGACGCCCAGAGCCACGACATCGCCAAGCGCGTCCGGCCGATGCTCCAGGCCGTTGCGGCACGGTACGGCGCGCGGGTCAAGGTCGCCGAGGTTCCCCCCGGGCCGCCGGTCCTGCAGACGCTGGTGGCCGAGGTGTACGGACCCGACTACCCCGGGCAGATCGAGGTCGCGCGCAGGGTCAAGGACATCCTGGAAAAGACCGAGGGCGTCGTGGACGTCGACTGGTACGTGGAGGACGACCACCCCCGGTACCGGTTCGTCGTGGACCACGGGAAGGCCGCCCTGAACGGCGTCTCGGCTTCCCAGGTGGCGGCGGCATTGCGGATGGCCGTCGGGGGGGAGGCCGTAGGGCTCGTCCACCAGCCGTCGGCGACGGAGGACGTCCCGATCGTGCTCCGCCTTCCGGCCCCGGAGCGCTCCCGGCTGGAGACCCTGCAGCAGGTCCGCGTGGCGGGACGGCAGGGGAACCTGGTGCCGTTGGGCGAGCTCGTGCGGGTCGAGGAGGAGACCGCCGAGAAGAGCATCTACCACAAGAACCTGATGCCCGTGGTGTACGTGACCGCCGACGTCGCGGGCAAGGTGGAGAGCCCGGTCTACGCGATCCTGTCGATCAACAAGGCGCTGGACAGGCTGACGCTGCCCGGCGGCTACAAGCTCGACCGCTACGTGGCCCGGCAGCCGTTTACGGACGCAAAGATCGCCATGAAGTGGGACGGGGAGTGGCACATCACCTACGAGGTGTTCCGCGACCTGGGCCTCGCCTTCGCCGCGGTGCTGGTGCTGATCTACATCCTGGTGGTGGGGTGGTTCCAGTCCTTCCGCACGCCGGTCGTCATCATGGCCGCGATCCCCTTCTCCCTGGTGGGGATCCTGCCCGCCCACGGGCTGATGGGGGCCTTCTTCACGGCCACCTCCATGATCGGCTTCATCGCGGGCGCCGGGATCGTGGTGCGCAACTCCATCATCCTGGTGGATTTCGTCGAGCTGCGCCTGGCGCAGGGGATGCCGCTGGACCAGGCGGTCATCGACGCGGGGGCGGTGCGCTTCCGGCCGATGCTGCTGACCGCGGCGGCCGTGATCGTCGGCGCGTCGGTGATCCTGTTCGACCCGATCTTCCA
>PQAK01000169.1:2772-3414 GCA_003105225.1 Deltaproteobacteria bacterium
TCGCTCTTCCTGTCGCGGATGACCGTTCCGATCCTCTATTTCATCAGCGAGGGGAGGAAGCGCGGCCGCGTCCCGGCGATTCCGGGCGGAACCGAGGGGCCTACTTCGGCTGGGTGATTTTTTTCAGGTTCTCCAGCTGGGTGGAGGCCGTCTTGACCGACCGGGCGGCCTCGGCGTGGGTGGGCTCATAGGACAGGATGGATTTCCAGACGGCGATGGCCGCCTCCAGGTTTCCCTTCCGGTATTCGATCAGCCCCTTCTCCATGAGGTTTGCCGACAGCTTGTCGATGCTCGCGCGGAGGTCGTTCTTCGTGAAGGAGTAGGAATTTCCCTTCGCCGCGGGATGGGAAAGGGACCGCAGGGCGGCCGACCAGCGTTTGCCGCTCTCCTCCAGCCGTCCGCGCAGAAAGGCCTCGTCCCCTTCGGCCTTCAGGGAGGAGATCGCCTTGGGGAAGTCCTTCTCCACGCCCGGATGGCCGGGGCTCTCCTTCCAGGCCGCGGCGAACAGCTCCAGCGCCCGTTCGTAGTTTTTCTCGGCCATGGCGGACTCGCCAGATGCGTATGCGCGGTCCGCGGCGGATGGGGCGCGCGCCGGCGGGGCGACGGGCGGGCGGGCGGGCGGCGGGAGCGCCGCGGCCGGCG
>PQAK01000170.1 GCA_003105225.1 Deltaproteobacteria bacterium
GACCGATTCCGGGCTGCACCAGGGGCTCGTGCGCCGCCACTTCGATGTGCTGACCCCCCGCGGCCTTATCCTGCCGAGCGACTTCCAGTCGATGGGATACGGGATCCCGGCTGCCATCGGGGCGAAGTTCGCCTCCCCGGAGCGTCCGGTCGTCGCGGTGATCGGCGACGGCGGATTCGCCATGTCCGGGATGGAGCTCCTGACGGCGGTCCGGGAGAAGATCCCCCTGACCGTCGTCGTGTTCAACGACGGACGGCTGAACCTGATACGCCTCCAGCAGTTCGCGAATTTCGGGCATTCGGAGAGCGTCGACCTCTTGAACCCCGATTTCGAGGCCTTCGCCGCCTCGGTGGGGGCGCGGTACTCCCTGGTCGACGGAAACGCCGAACAGGTCCTGCGGGACGCCATCGGTTCCCCCCATGTTACGCTCGTCGAGGTGGTCGCCGGGGATTCCGCCGCGATCCGGATCCGTCAGGTGAAGGGTTTCACCCGCGAAACGGCCCGGAGAGCCCTCGGCCCCGGCATCGCGCGCTGGGTCAAGAATCTGCTTCGAGGGGGGCAAGGATGAGAGACGCGTTCCTGGTCTTCGGATCGCCGAAGATCGAACGGCCGGAGATCGATGAAGTGATCGCGTGCATGGAATCCGGGTGGCTCGGGACCGGTCCGAGGGTGGCCCGTCTCGAGGAGGATTTCAAGTCCTATAAGGGGGCCCGCCACGCCGTCGCCGTCAATTCCTGCACCGCGGCCCTCCACCTGAGCCTTCTCGCCGCAGGATTGAAGCCGGGGGACGAAGTGATCACGACCCCGATGACGTTCTGCGCCACCGTCAATGCGATCCTCCACTCGGGCGCCACCCCCGTGCTTGCGGACGTCGATCCCCGGACGATGAATATCGACCCTTCCCGGGTGGAGGCCGCGATCACGCCGAAAACCCGGGCGCTCCTTCCGGTCCATTTCGCGGGGCGCCCCTGCGAGATGGATCCCTTGTGCGATCTCGCGAATCGGCATGGGTTGAAACTGATCGAGGACTGCGCCCATGCCATCGAATCGGAATACCGGGGCAATAAGACCGGCAGGTTCGGCGACTTCGGGTGCTTCAGCTTCTACATCACGAAGAACATCGTCACCGGGGAGGGGGGGATGGTCCTTACGCGGGAGGAGGAGGATTCGGCCCGCATCAAGGTCCTGGCGCTGCACGGGATGAGCAAGGATGCGTGGAAGCGGTTCGGCGACGAAGGATACAAGCATTACAGCGTCGTCGAATGCGGCTTCAAGTACAACATGATGGACCTGCAGGCGGCGATCGGCATCCACCAGCTCCAAAGGATCGAATCGTACTGGCAGAGGCGGCGCGACATCTGGCGCCGCTACAACGAGGCGTTTGCCGGCCTTCCCGTCGCCCTGCCGGCCGATCCGGATCCGGATACCCGGCACGCCTATCACCTGTACACCCTCCTGGTGGACGAGGCGAAGACCGGCATCGGGCGCGACGCCTTCCTGAACGCGATGACCAAAAGGAACATCGGCGTCGGGGTGCATTATTTGAGCATCCCGGAGCATCCGTTCTACCGGCAGGCGCTCGGCTGGAAGCCGGAAGACTATCCGAACGCGATGCGGATCGGTCGGCAGACGGCGAGCCTGCCGCTTTCCCCGAAACTTACGGACGGCGACGTCCAGGACGTCATCGACGCGGTTATCGGGATCTTCTCATGATCAGCGTGATCGTCTGCACCTATAACCGGGACCGGGTGCTGGAGGACACGGTCCGGAGCTTCCTCGAATGCCGGACCGGCGGCATCGAACACGAGGTGCTGATTCTCGACAACAATTCCACCGACCGCACGCGCGAGATCGGAGAGCGGTTCGCCGCCCGCCATTCCCGGGTCCGGTACCTGAACGAACCTTGCCAGGGCCATCCCCACGCGAAGAACCGGGGGATCCGTGAGTCATGCGGGGAAATCGTCGCCTTCGCGGACGACGACGTCTATTTTACCCCCGGATGGCTGGAGGCGGTCCGCTCCTCGTTCGATCGCCGCCCGGAGTTCTCGTGCATCGGCGGGCGGGTTGTGCCCTCCTTCGAAGCCGACCGGCCGGCGTGGCTCGACGACGACCTCCTGTGGATTTACGGCGTCACGAGGTACGGGGACCAGGAACGGGAGATCCGGCATCCCGAGATCCCGATCGGCTGCAACATGGCGTTCCGCCGCGAAGTATTCGAACGGAACGGGGGATTCGTCACCTCCCTGGGCCGCAAGCCCGGTATCCTCCTCTCGGGAGACGAGGACGAATTCCTGATCCGGGCCGCGAAGGCGGGCATGAAGACGTTGTACGTTCCGGAGGCGCAGGTCTCGCATCGGATTCCTCCCGCCCGGCTGGCACGTCGATGGGTCATCTCGAGATTCTACTGGGCGGGGGTCTCCGACATCGCGATGCGGCAGTTGGGCGACGACCGCTGGTCCCGCGCGTTCCTCGCCCGGAAATCGGCCAGGGCGTTGCTCCGCCTGCTGCGGGAATGGAAGGAGGCGGGAAGTCTCCTCCGGGCGGACAGCGACGGGAAGATCCGGTCGGTTCGGAAGCAGGTCGATTTCTGTTACCAGGCGGGACTGCTCCGGCAGATGATCGCCGAGGCGATCGCGCTTCCGGCCCCATGACGGCGGGTCCGGCCGGGATTCGGGCCGCGTCCCTGCTGCATCCCCGGGAACCCGTCCGGGTCCTCTTCGTATCGCACGACGCCGGGATGTGGGGCGCGCAGCGGACGCTTCTCGCACTTCTCTCCGGGATCGACAGGAGCGTCTGCTCCCCGCTGCTGATCCTCCCGCATGACGGGCCGATGCGCCGGAGGGCGGAAGAGCTCCGGATCCCGGTTTTCGAAACGCCGCTGGTCCATTGGATCCCCGTTTCCGCCGGGATGTCGGCAAGGCGCCGGGTCCGGCACCTGTCCCGGTTCCTGAAGACGCTGCGGTCGCGGTGCGGCGCGATCGAACGGTTGATCGCGGACCACGGGATCGATCTCGTCTACACGAACACGGTGACCTGCGCGGAAGGCGCGATCGCCGCCCGCAACACCCGGATCCCCCATGTCTGGCACATCCATGAGCATCTTGCGGGGAACCGGGAACTCGCGCCGCTGTTTCCTCGCCGGGCGTATTGTGCGGCCGTGGGGTCCTTGTCGAAGTCCGTCGTCTTCTGTTCCCGGTCGCTGGCGCGGGCCTACCCGCAGCTTGCCCGGAAGGCGTCGGTCGTGCACAATGGCCTCGCCGTTCCCCCTGTCCGCGACCGGGACGCCGCGCGGGCGGAGGCGAACCGAAAGCTCGACCTGGATCCCGGGGCGAAACTGGTGGCTGCGGCGGGGGCGCTGCATCCCGGCAAGGACTACCTGACCCTCCTGGACGCCGCCCAGCAAGTGGCCCTGAGCGGAGCGGAGACGGTCTTCCTGATCGCGGGAGCCGGCTCCGAGAGCTACACCGGCATGCTGCGCGAGCGGATCGAAGAGCTTCGCCTCGGATCGAGAGTCCGGCTCCTGGGCTGGCGGGACGATCTCCAGGACCTCCTGGCGGCGGTCGATGTGCTCGTGATCTCCTCCGTGCAGGAGTCCTTCGGGCTCACGGCGATCGAGGCGCTCGCGGCGGAGACGCCGGTGGTTTCCACGCGATGCGGCGGCCCCGAGGAGATCCTGGAAAACGGAAGCGCCGGCCTGCTGGTCCCGGTGAAAGACCCCATGGCGATGGCGGACGCGATCGTCCGGCTGCTGCGGGACCCGGAGCTTCGCCGCCGCATGGGCGAGCGGGGGAGGGCACGGGTCATCGAGCATTTCGGGGTGGACCGGTACGTCCGGGAGCTCCAGCGCGTGATCCTCGGAACTGCCGCTCCCTCCGGAGAATGAATACCCCGGTGAACGAATGATGAAGAGCGAACCGAAACCTTTCGATCCCCGGGAAGAGCGCGCGCGGCTGATCGCCTTCTACCTGCCGCAGTTCCACCCGATCCCCGAGAACGACGACTGGTGGGGGAAGGGCTTCACCGAGTGGGCGAACGTCGCAAAGGCACGGCCCAACTTCAAGGGACACCACCAGCCGCACCTCCCCGCGGACCTCGGCTTCTACGACCTCAGGCTTCCCGAGATCCTCGCCGCGCAGGCGGGCCTGGTGCGCCGCTACGGGCTCGAGGGCCTCTGCTTCTACTACTACAACTTCGGCGGCCACCGCCTGCTCGAGACCCCGCTCGACCGCTGGATCGAAGGAGGTCATCGCGGGCTGCCGTTCTGCCTCTGCTGGGCCAATGAGAGCTGGACCCAGCACTGGGACGGCCGGACGGGCACGACCCTCATCGCCCAGCACTATTCGGCGGAGAGCCTGCAGCAGATCATCCGCGACCTCTGCCGCTACCTGCGCCACCCCGATTACATCCGTGTGGCCGGCAAGCCGCTCCTGCTCGTCTACCGGATCGGCGAGCTGCCCGACCCTGCCACGCTCGCACCGCTCTGGCGCGCAGCCTGCCGTGACGAGGGCGTCGGGGAGATCTCCCTGGCGTTCGTCGAGACGTTCGACCAGGCCGTGTTCCTCGCCCGGCCGGCCGACATCGGTTTCGACGCGTCCGTGGAGTTCCCACCGCACGGCACGTCGATCCCGACGCCCCCACCGGGCCGGCTACTGAACCCCGCTTTCGACGGGGTGGTGAGCGACTATCGCGAGATCGCCCGGCACTACGCGACCAAGCCGCTTCCTGGTTTTCGGCGATTCCGCTGCGCCATGCCACGCTGGGACAACACCCCGCGCCAGCAGGACCGGCCGTATGTCTTCGCCAACGCCTCGCCGGGTGCCTTTCAGGCCTGGCTCGAGACGCTCGTCGAGCAAGCCCTGGACCAGGGCTCAGGCGACGAGAAGATCGTCTTCGTCAACGCCTGGAACGAGTGGGCCGAGGGGGCCCACATCGAGCCCGACGCGCGCTTCGGACACGGCTTCCTCGAGGCGGTGCGCAACGCGCTCGACCGCGTCTACCTACCGGGGAGGCGCGAGCCGTGAGCGCCAACCGTGGGCTCGGCCCGGTCTGCCTGGTCGGCCACCCCTTCCTGGCGAAAGGCCGGGGCCAGCATCTCCGGTCGGCGTTTCGCTCGTGGTGTGCCGCCGGGATCCGACCGAGCGTCTGCGACGTCTACGGGCTTCAGCAGCCCGACCCGTCCCACGGCGACCTCGTCGCGGCGCTGACTCCTCTCCCCTCCACGGGCCTGCGGGTCTTTCACCT
>PQAK01000171.1:0-16894 GCA_003105225.1 Deltaproteobacteria bacterium
CTCGGCGTGGTGATGGACATCAGCCACCGGGTGAGCGTCCTCGATTTCGGCGTGAAGATCTCCGAAGGGGAGCCGTCGGAAGTCGCGACCGACCCCAACGTCATCCGCGCCTACATCGGCGAGGACGGCGATTTCCTGCGGAAACAGGAGGTCCGTTGACGGCGGCGAAGGAGATCCTGGCCCGGTACGACACCTTCCCCAAGCTCCTGGCGCACAACGCCGAGCGGTTCGGCGACCGGAAGGTCGCGATGCGGGAGAAGGAGTTCGGCATCTGGCAGGAGTTCAGCTGGAAGGAGTACCACGACCACGTCAAGTACTTCTCCCTCGGGCTGGTCTCCCTCGGGCTCGCCCCCGGGGACAAGGTGGCCATCATCGGCGACAACCGGCCCGAGTGGGTCTGGGCCGAGGTCGCGGCGCAGGCGGCGGGCGCCGTGCCGCTGGGCCTGTACCAGGACTCCACGCTGAAGGAAGTCGCCTACGTCATCGACCACTCCGACTCCACGTTCGTGGTGGCCGAGGACCAGGAGCAGGTGGACAAGATCCTGGACATGAAGGAACAGCTGCCCAAGGTCCGCTACATCGTCTACAGCGATCCCCGCGGGATGCGCGGCTACAAGGAGCCGTTCCTCCTCGACTTCAAGGAGGTGGAGAACTTCGGGCGGGAGCTCGAACAGCGGGAGCCGGAGCTCTACGAGAAGAAGGTCGCCGCGTCGAAGCTCGAGGACCTGGCCCTCATCTGCTACACCTCGGGGACGACCGGCTTCCCGAAGGGGGCGATGCTGTCGTTCCGGAACCTCCTCAGCATGGCGGCGAACCTGATGGAGGTGGACAACAAGTTCGAGAAGGACGAGTTCGTCTCCTTCCTGCCGCTGGCGTGGATCGGCGAGCAGATGATGTGCCTCTCCAGCGCGCTGCTCACCGGCTTCACCGTGAACTTCCCCGAGAAGCCCGAGACGGTCCAGGAGAACATCCGCGAGATCGGCCCCACCATCATGTTCTCCCCTCCGCGGATCTGGGAAAACATGACCTCCACGGTCCAGGTGAAGGTGATGGACGCCTCGTGGCTGAAGCGCGCGATGTACCACTGGGCCGTGCCCGTCGGCTACGAGTACGCGGACACGATCTTCAAGAAGCGGCAGCCTTCCATCGGTCTGCTCCTGCGGCACCGGTTGGCCTATTACCTGGTGTTCCGGGCATTGAAGGACCGGCTGGGCCTGCTGCGGATCCGGTCCGCGTCCACCGGAGGGGCGGCGCTGGGGCCCGACGTCTTCAAGTTCTTCAACGCGATGGGCGTGAACCTCAAGCAGATCTACGGGCAGACGGAGATCTCCGGCATCTCCTGCATCCACCGGGAAGGGGACATCAACTTCGACTCCGTGGGAAAGCCGATCCCGGAGACCGAGATCGCCCTCTCCGATACCGGGGAAATCCTCTCCCGCAGCCCGTCGGTGTTCCTGGGCTACTACAAGAACCCGGAGGAGACCGGGAAGACGCTTTCCGACGGCTGGCTGCACTCCGGCGATGCCGGCTATTTCACGGAGGACGGGCACCTCATCGTCATCGATCGCGTCAAGGACGTGATGCACCTGAACGACGCCACTCGGTTCTCCCCCCAGTTCATCGAGAACAAGCTCAAATTCTCCCCCTACATCAAGGAGTGCGTTTGCCTGGGGAACCAGCGGGACTACATCGCCTCGATGATCTGCATCGACTACCCCAACGTCGGGAAGTGGGCAGAGAGCCGGCGGATCTCCTACACCACCTACACGGACCTGGCGTGCAAGCCCGAGGTCATCGACCTGATCGCGAAAGAGGCCGCGAAGGTCAACGAGACGCTTCCGGCGACGACCCGGATCCAAAAGTTCGTCCTCCTCTACAAGGAGCTCGACGCCGACGACGAGGAGCTGACCCGCACGCGCAAGGTGCGGCGGGCCTTCGTCGGGGAGCGGTACAAGCACGTGATCGAGGGGATGTACGCCGGCCAGGCGTCGATCCCGATCGACGCGGTGATCAAGTACCAGGACGGCAAGACGTCGAACATCAAGACGACGCTCACCGTCCGGAACCTGTGAGGGGGACACGATGACGACGCAATACCTGCTGCAGCTCATCATCAGCGGCCTGGTCGTCGGCAGCATCTACGCGGCGGTGGCGCTGGGGTTCACGGTCATCTACAAGGCGACCCGCGTGGTCAACTTCGCGCAGGGCGAGCTGCTGATGGTGGGGGCCTACGTCTGCTTCGCCTTCGTCGTTCAGATGGGCGTGCCGTTCTGGGCCGCGCTGCTGCTCACGATCCTGTTCGGGATGGTCCTGGCGTTCTTCATCGAGCGGCTGATCCTGCGGCCCATGATCGGCGAGCCGATCATCTCCATCATCATGGTCACGATCGGCCTCTCCCTCGTCATGCGGTCGCTCGTCACCGCCGTCTGGGGGAACGACATCCTGGTGTACGAGCCGAAGCTGTTTCCCCAGGACATGGTGACGATCGCGGGGGTCCCCATCTCCCAGGAGTTCGTCTGGTGCTTCGTCCTGTCGATGTTCCTGCTGGCCGTCTTCTCCGCCTTCTTCAAGTACTCCAAGGCGGGCGTGGCGATGCGCGCCACCGCCTTCAACCAGCAGGTGGCGCAGTCGATGGGGATCTCGGTCAAGTACATCTTCGCGCTTTCCTGGATCATCTCCGCGGTCGTCTCCGGCATCGGGGGGGTCCTCATCGGGAACATCAACGGGATCAACAGCTCTCTATACCATTTCGGCCTCAAGGTGTTCCCCGCGACGATCCTGGGCGGGCTCGACTCCATCCTGGGGGCGGCGCTGGGAGGGCTGATCATCGGGATCCTGGAAAACCTGTCGGACGGCCTCTGCAAGGCGTACCTGGATCTGAGCGGCGTGAAAGAGGTCGCCCCGTACGTCATCCTCGTCATCATCCTGATGATCAAGCCGTACGGGCTGTTCGGAACGAAGGAAATCGAGCGCGTCTGAAGGCGGACCCGCTTCCTTTAAGGAGATCCACCGGATGCAATATTGCGGCGATTTTCGAACGTCCTACGAGAAGGACGCCGTCATCTTCCAGACCCCCTTCATCAAGGTCTGCATGGCGCTCTTCCTGGCGGGGCTCCTGGCCCTCCCGTTCCTCCTCAAGGGCGAATACCTGTGGATCGTCCTCCAGATCGTCATCGCCTCGATCGGCGCGGTGGGTCTCAACATCCTCACGGGGTTCACGGGGCAGATCTCCCTCGGGCAGGGGGCCTTCTTCGGGGTCGGGGCCTACACCTCGGCCTACATCACCGCGAAGATGGGGCTCTCCTTCTGGATCGGGATCCCGGCGGCGGGGCTGATGACCGCCATGGCGGGGATGGTCTTCGGCATCCCTTCCCTGCGCCTGAAGGGCCTCTACCTGGCCATCGCGACGCTCGCCTCCCAGTTCATCCTGGAGTGGATCTTCATCCGTTGGGAGCCGGTCACCGGGGGGAGCTACGGGATCGTGGTCCCCCGCCCCTCGATCGCGGGCTACACCTTCGAGTCGGACGGCTCCTACTATTACATCGTGCTGGCGATCGCCGCGGTCATGATCCTGTTCGCGACCAACCTGATGCGCACCAAGACGGGCCGCGCCTTCATGGCGGTCCGCGACCATTACATCTCCGCGGAGATCATGGGGATCAGCCTATACAAGTACCGCCTCCTGTCGTTCGGCATCTCCTCGTTCTACGCGGGCGTGGCGGGGGCGTTGTTCGGCCACTCGCTGAAGTTCGTCTCCTCGGAGCAGTTCAACATCGGGGTCTCGATCGTGTACCTCGCGATGATCATCATCGGGGGGCTGGGGAGCATCGTCGGCTCCATCTTCGGGGCCGTGTTCATGATGCTGCTTCCGAAGCTCCTCTCCGTCATCACGACGGCGGTCTCCGCCGACTTCCCGGATATCACTCAGCTGGCCACCGCCATCGAGCAGGGGATCTTCGGGCTCATCATCGTCCTGTTTCTGATCTTCGAGCCGGACGGGCTGGCCCACCGGTGGAAGATGGTCAAGGCTTACTGGAAGCTCTATCCGTTCTCNNGAAGGCATCGCCTTCCTGAAGGAAGGCGCGATCGGCCTGGCCATCGTGCTGTTCCTGATGTTCGAGCCCGACGGGCTCGCGCATCGCTGGAAGATGATCAAGGCGTACTGGAAGCTCTATCCGTTCTCGTATTGACCCGGCTGCATCGTGCGAGGGATTTCACGGCTGCCGGAAGATCAAGAAAGGAGGGGGGAAAAGGGGGCGACGAAGGGAACGAAAGTGGCGGCGAAGGGGATTCAGGGAAACCAACCGAACCCATAAGGAGGAAAGCATGAGGAAGGGAACGTTGAGAGTTTTTGCGATGGCAGCGGCACTGGCGTTCGCGTTAGCGGGCGTCGCGTATTCCGCCGACGTGATCAA
Source organism: Deltaproteobacteria bacterium (assembly GCA_003105225.1). Lineage (GTDB taxonomy): Bacteria > Desulfobacterota > Deferrimicrobia > Deferrimicrobiales > Deferrimicrobiaceae > FEB-35. The sequence continues at coordinate 4,416 of PQAK01000171.1, forward strand.
GGTCGGGCACCTCGCCGACCTGACGGGCGCGACGGGCGAAGTCGGGAAGCCCTACGCCCAGGGCGTCCAGGACTACAAGGACTGGGTCAACGCCCACGGCGGGATCAACGGCAAGAAGATCGACATGCCGATGTTCGACTACGCCTACGACAAGAACAAGGCGGTGAACCAGTACAAGAAGTACAAGGAAGAAGGCGTCGTGGCCATCCAGGGGTGGGGCTCCGGCGATACGGAGGCGCTCTCCGCGACCACCGGAAGCGACAAGATCCCTTACATCTCCGCATCCTACTCGGCCCACCTGACCGACCCGAAGAAGAGCCCGTACAACTTCTTCTGCGCCGCCGACTATACCACCGCGCTGCGCGCGGGACTGAAGTACCTGAAGGACAACTGGAAGGAGAAGCGGGCGCCGAAGGTGGTCTTCATCTATCCGAACGTCCCGTACGGGATCGCCCCCATCAAGGGCGGCAAGGAATACGCGAAGGAGCTCGGGTTCGAGGTCTTGAGCGACGAGATCGTCGACCTGAAGGCGATCGAGGCGAACTCGCAGATGCTCTCCGTGAAGAACAAGGGCGCCGACTTCGGGTGGATCGGCGGGACGACCAACTCGGCGGCCGTCATCATCAAGGACGCCAAGAAGCTGGGGCTGAAGACCAAGTTCTTCGTCAACATCTGGGGCGCCGACGAGACGACCCCGAAGCTGGCCGCGGGCGCCGAGGAAGGCGTGCTCGTGATGGCCGGGTCCCCCGTGTACGGCGACAAGGTGCCCGGGATGAAGCAGCTCATGGAGATCACGAAGAACCAGCCCCAGGTGACCCACTACATCCGCGGATACACGTCGATGATGGTGCTCACCGAGGCGCTCAAGCGCGCGGACAAGAAGGGCAAGATCACCGGGGTATCGGTGAAGGACGCCCTGGAATCGCTGAAGGACTTCGACACGCAGGGACTGACTCCTTCGAAGATCACCTTCTCTGCGACCGACCACCGGCCGCATACGACGGTCAACATCCTGGAGTTCAAGAAGGGGAAAATGGTTCCGGTGAAGCGCATCGATCTTCCCCGCAAGGCGGAGTGGCTCGGACTGTAGGAAACCGTCGGCCGGCGATGCCGGCCTTCCATCGGACCGGGGCGGGAGGACATCGCCCGCCCCGGCCTTCAATTCGAGGCCGAGGGATGGCGACATGCTCCAGGTGAACAATATCGAGGTGATCTATTCGGACGTGATCCTGGTCCTGAAAGGCCTCTCCCTCGTGGTGCCGAAGGGGCAGATCGTGGCGCTGCTCGGGGCCAACGGCGCGGGGAAGAGCACGACCCTCAAGGCGATCTCGGGGCTCCTGAAATCCGAGGAAGGGGAGGTCACCGACGGGGAGATCCTCTTCGAGGGGCAGAAGATCAACGGGAAGGACCCCGAGGAGATCGTCCGGAAGGGGATCTTCCAGGTGATGGAGGGACGCCGGGTGTTCGAGGACCTGACCGTCGAGGAGAACCTGCGGTGCGGGGCCTACACCCGGAAGGATTCCAGGAACCTCAAAGGGGATTACGAGCGGGTCTACCGGTACTTCCCCCGGCTGAAGGAGCGCCGCAAGCAGCTGGCGGGCTACCTCTCGGGAGGGGAGCAGCAGATGCTGGCCATCGGGCGCGCGCTCATGGCCCGGCCGAAGCTGATGCTGCTGGACGAGCCGTCGCTGGGGCTCTCGCCCCTGCTCGTGAAGGAGATCTTCGCCATCATCAAGGAGATCAACGAGAAGGAGGAGGCGACGATCCTCCTGGTCGAGCAGAACGCGCGGGTCGCGCTTTCCATCTCGCACTACGGCTACATCATGGAGAACGGGAAGGTCGTGCTCGACGGCGAGACCGAAAAGCTCGCCAACAACGAGGACGTCAAGGAATTCTACCTCGGGATGAACGAAGTCGGCGCGCGCAAGTCCTACCGCGAGATCAAGCACTACAAACGCCGCAAACGGTGGTTAAGCTAACAACTTGGGGACGTTCTTAAACTTTTTAATCCCGCTGCTTGTGATGGAGTGATCGATGAGCGACCGGGAACGCGGGTTTTTCGACGAGGAGCAGGAGCGGATGTCCGCGAAGGAGCGGGCGGGGTTCGTGCGGCGCATCCTGCGGGAGACGGTGCCGTACGCCTACGAGAAGGCGCCCGCCGCCCGCAAGAAGCTGGACGATGCCGGCGTATCCCCGGACGACGTCAAGGACATCGAGGACCTTGCGAAGATCCCCCTCACGCGGAAGGCCGATCTGAAGACCCTCCAGAAGGCGGAGCCGCCGTTCGGCGGGCTGGCGGCGGTGTCTCCCCGCGGAATGCGGCGGATCTACGTCTCCCCGGGCCCGACGTTCGACCCGGAAGGGCGGGAGGAGACCCACTGGAGGTGGGAGAAGGCGTTCGTGGCCGCGGGCTTCCGGCCGGGCGACATCGTCCAGAACACCTTCATGTACCATTTCACTCCCGCGGGCCTGATGTTCGAGGAGGGGCTGATCCGCATCGGCTGCACCGTCGTTCCCGCCGGCGTCGGGAACACCGAAATGCAGGTGCAGGTGCTGCGGGACCTGGGCGTGAGCGGCTACGTCGGCACCCCGTCCTTTTTGATGACCCTCCTCGAGAAGGCGAAGGAGATGGGAGTCGTTCCCGGCGACGGGCTCCGGCTCCAGGTCGCCTTGGTCACCGCCGAGATGCTGCCCGAGTCGCTTCGCAAGCGATTCCGGGAGGAATTCGGCATCCAGGTTCGCCAGGCGTACGGGACCGCCGACGTCGGGTCGATCGGCTACGAGTGCTTCGAGGCGAAGGGGATGCACATCAACGACGAGATCGTGGTGGAGCTGCTCGACCCCTCCACGGGTAAACCGGTCGCCCCCGGCGAAATCGGGGAAGTGGTCGTCACCCTGCCCAGCACCACCTATCCGCTGATCCGGTTCGCCACGGGGGACCTCACCGTTTATACGAACGAGCCCTGCCCCTGCGGTCGGACATCCAACCGGCTGCTTCGGCTTGTCGGCAGAGTGGACCAGGTGACCAAGGTCAAGGGGATGTTCGTGCATCCCGAACAGGTGTCCCAGCTCGAGAAGAAGCTCCCCGAGCTCGCCGCCGTCCAGCTCGTCATCACCCGCACCGGCCACGAGGACCACATGACGATCCGCGCTCTCCTTGCCGCGGGGGCCTTGCCCTCGGACGCGCTTCGGGAGAAAATTGGTGAAACGGCCCGTGAGGTGACCCGCCTCCGGGGGGAGGTCGTCTTCGTGCAGGAATCCGAGATGGCCGAGAAGGAGAAGAAAATCCTCGACACCCGGAAATGGGACTGAATAACTTAACCCCAGGGACGTTCTTAAAACTTTGATGGGAAGTTCGGGACGTTCTTAAAGTTTTTCAAGTTACCTATATCCAGATGAAAAACTTTAAGAACGTCCCCTTTCTGAAAGTTTTAAGAACGTCCCAAAGTTATTAAGGAGACCCATCAATGGATGCCGCAACCTTGAACGGCCATCTCGAGAAACACCTGCGCGTGCATACCTTCCCCTTGGGGATAAAGTCTTATAAAGAGGGCGAGCCGCTCCCCGAAAAGGTGAAGGTGCCGTCGAAGCACCTCGGCATCAAGATGGCGATCTGCCAGGCGATCTCCATGGCCCGCCGCTACGGCTGGACGATGGCCCTCGCCGGCGAGGACCTCTCCTGCCCCATCGCCAAGGCGGTGTTCGGCTTCGAGGAGCGGAACGAGTACTACACCTCGGGACGCCTGGCCGACGGGATGTACGCCTCCTGCCGGGAGGCCGGCGCCCGGTTCGAGGACGCCCTCGCCAAGTACGACATCGGCGAATACGCATGCGTGGTCGCGGGGCCGCTGGGGCGCGCCAATTTCATCCCCGACACGGTCCTGGTCTACGGGAATTCCGCCCAGGTCTTGAGGCTCCTGAACGCCTGCCTCTACAAGAAGGGAGGCAGCCTGAAAAGCGATTTCTCCGGCCGCGGGGACTGCGCCGACATCGTCATCAAGGGGAAGAAGACCGGCGAGCCGCAGGTCATCCTGCCGTGCTACGGCGACCGGATCTTCGGGATGACCGGCGACGACGAGATGGCCTTCACCTTCCCCTTCGCCATGGCGGAGGAGGTGGTCGAAGGGCTCGAGAAGACCCACGCCGGCGGCGTCCGCTACCCGGTCCCCATCTTCCTGCGCTACCAGGCCGACTTCCCGAAGTCCTACCAGGAACTGGAAAAGCTCTGGGCGGAGAAAAAATAACTTAACAGCAGGGACGTTCTTAAACTTTTTAACATCGTACCCAGGTGATGTGGAAATAACTTATAAAATCAGGACCCACCTCTGTGGTACAAGGGTTAACAATGAATAGAGACATTAAAAAGTTTAAGAACGTCCCTAAGTTTTAGTTATGTATCGACTGACGCCGAAAGAGGAAATCAGCACCAGGGTGAGGGCGTTGCAGGAAAGGCTGGCGCAGGCCGGCCTGGACGCGGCGGTCATCGTCCAGAACGCCGACCTGTTCTACTTCGCCGGCTCCGTCCAGCAGGGGGTCCTGGTCGTTCCCGCCGACGGCGAGCCGGTCTACTTCGCCCGCCGGGTGTACGAGCGCGCGATCGCCGAATCCTCGATCGAGCACATCGAAAGGATCTCCAGCCTCAAGGATATTCCGGCCTGGTTCGGGAAGCGGGGGATCACCTTCAATTCGCTGGGATTCGAGCTGGAAGTGATGCCGGTCACCACCTTCAGCCGGTATTCGGCGCTGTTCCCCCAGGCAAGGACCGCGGACATCTCCACGCCCATCCGGGAGATCCGGGCCGTCAAGGGACCCTCCGAGATCGAGGCGCTGCGGACCTGCGGGAAGAAGCTCTCCGCGCTGCTCTCCGATATGCGGACGCAGATCCGCCCGGGGATGACCGAGATGGAGCTCCAGGGGATCCTCCAGGGCAAGGCGATCGCCGGCGGGCACACGACGATCACCCGGATGCACGCCTGGAACCAGGAGGTGGGCCTGGGATGCGTCATCTCCGGCCCCGACGCGGCCCTTCCCTCCTACGCCGACTTCCCCACCTCCGGAAAGGGGACCTCTCCGTACGTCCCCGCGGGGCAAGGGTATCGGCTTTTCGAGAAGAACGAGCCGATCATCGTCGACGTCATGTGGGCGCAGGACGGCTACCTGGTCGACATGGCGCGCACCTACGTCATGGGAGCCCTTTCCGAAAAGATGACGATGGCCCACGAGCTGACCGTCAAGGTCCTGCGGGATATCGAGAACGCCATCCGCCCCGGCGCGGTGGCGGGGGATCTCTACGAGATCGGCGTGGAGATGGTCTCCCACAGCCCGTTCGCCGCGAATTTCATGGGCCCACCGGGGTATAATGTGAAGTTCATCGGGCACGGGATCGGCATCGAGGTCGACGAGTTCCCCTTCATCGCGAAAGGGTCGAAGACCGTCCTGGCCCCGGGGATGTCCTTCGCCATGGAGCCCAAGTTCGTCTTCACGGGCGAGGGGGCGGTGGGGCTGGAAAACGCGTACCTGGTCACCGAGACCGGGTTCGAGAAGCTGACGCAAATGGACGAAGAGATCATCTCCTGCGCCGCCGGCAGCCGGGAGCCGTAAGGGGAACCGACATGGCTGATTTTCTGAATCGGGAGGAGGCGCTTCTCCTGGTCGTGGACATCCAGGAGAGGCTGGTGCCGGCGATCCACAAGGACCTCTACCCGCAGGCGTTGCGGAACGCGCAGATCATGATCGAGACCGCGGGCACGCTGGGCCTGCCGATCCTCCTCACGGAGCAATACCCGAAGGGGCTGGGCGGAACCGTTCCCGAGATCCTTTCGCCCCTGGAGGGGAAGAAGTACCAGAAGATCGAGAAAGTGAGCTTCAGCTGCGCCCGGGACGAGGGCTTCCTCCAGGCGGTGGCCGCCCCCCGCCGCAAGCAGGTGGTCATCGTCGGCATGGAGACGCACGTCTGCGTGTACCAGACCTCCGTGGATCTCGCCCGGGCCGGCTATTCGGTCTTCGTCCTCGACGACGCGGTTTCCTCGCGCTACCTGCACAACTACCAGAGCGGCCTCCAGGCGCTTCGAGACGCCGGGTGCACCGTCTTCAGCACGGAAACGGCGGTCTTCCAGCTCCTGAAGGTCGCGGCCACGCCCGAATTCAAGAAGGTGGCGTCGCTCATTCGATGAGGCTGCGTCTCCTTCCCGTCGCCCTCGCCGCGACGCTATGCTTCCTTGCGGCGGCCGGCTCCGCCCGCGCGGCGCGCCAGGCGGTTGCGGTTTTCCCCCTGCAGAACCTCTCCGACAATGCGATCGCGTCCGACGTCTCCAGGCTCGGCCAGTCGCTGAAAGACAAGCTCCAGGATCGCCTGGACGTCCTGCCGGTGACCGGCATGGAGAGCCAGGATCCCGACCAGGTCCGGAAGAAGGCGCGCGGCATCGGCGCCACCTATGTCCTGACCGGCGCGGTCTCCCGCATCGGGCGCACCTTCACGCTGGACCTGACCCTCGCCGCCACGGAAGACCCGGGGAAGGGGAGGACCATCGTCGTCAACGGCACCGGGGATATCCCCGCCGGCGGGACCGGGGGGCTTCCACCCGTCTTCTCGCGCATGGCGATCGAAGCCGCCGCAAAATTGAAATACCAGTTCTTCGGGGATGAGTTGGTCGGGGAGGGAAAAGACCGGCGGAAGATCCCCAAGCTCACCGGCACGATCTCCCGCAGCCGGAACGTCGAGGGCGACGTGATATCGGTCGCCCGGGGCGATACCGACCGCGACGGGAAAACGGAAGTCGTCGCCGCATACGCCGACGGGATCACGATCTACCGCGTGGACGGGGACGACCTCTACGAAAAAACCCGCCTCCCCGACGCGGGACAGGGCTTCATCCACCTGGACGTTGCGGACATCGACGGAAACGGCACGCCCGAGATCGTTGCGGTCCGTTATATCGCCGGCAAGGCGCTCTCCGATATCTGGGAGTACAACGGCGCGAAGTACCAGCGGATCTATCGCGATGTTCCCTATTTCGTGCGGACGCTCGACCTGGGGAAAGGCGGGATCGCCCTCGTCGGCCAGGAATCCGACCCCCGGATGATCTTCAAGGGACCCGTTTATCGGCTTGCGCTCTCCCGGTACGGGCAGGGCGGGAACAAGGAAAGGGAATCGGCGCTGCCGCTGCCCGAGGGGACGTGGATCTACGCTTTCACCACCCTGAAAAAGGGAAGCGCGATACGATTCGTCACCCTGACGGGCAGGGAACGGCTCGTCCTGTTCGACGACGCCGGCAGGAAGCTGTGGGAAAGCATCGACGCCGTCTCCGGGACGGAAATATCGCTGGACGCCCCGATCGGCGTACAGGGGAGGCCGGACATGGTCCGGCGGATCCATCTCCCGAACCGACTCTTCGCCGCGGACCTGCTGGGCGACAGGAACGACGAGCTGATCGTACTGAACAACCTCGTGACCGCGGGGGGGTTCTTCGAGAGCCTCCGCGTCTTTTCCAACTCCGAGGCGCTCTGCTTCGCCCAGGACGGTGACTCCCTCCAGCTCGCCTGGCGCACCCCGCAGGCCGGAGGCTCCGCGCGGGACGCCTTCGTCGACTCCCCGAAGGGCGGTTCGCCGTTCCGGATCGGGGTCGCTTCCATCGACAAGGGAAAACTCCTCGGCAAGTTCGGGGAGTGGCGGATCCTGTGGCTCAAATAGAATTGACTTTGGTGGTATCCTCCTAGTAAGATTCGGAGTTCCCGCAATAGTGGCGGTGTAGCTCAGACGGTTAGAGCATGCGGCTCATATCCGCAGTGTCCGGGGTTCAAGTCCCTGCACCGCCACCATCCTTCGCTCCTCATCACAACAATACCGAGATTTCGGAGCTACGGATGGCGAGCCATCTGGAGATTTTTCCGTGGATGGCGAATCCACCGCAGCTTTAGCGAAGGTGGAAAGCCATCGGGAGCGAAGGATGCCCTCCGAAGCTTCGAGGAGCCGGCATTATTGCACCCGCAGAAGCGTAGGAGGGCAATCGCCATCAAGGAATTGAACCGGCGCGCGGTGCCGCCTGAATGACATTTATCCTTGCGATTTAATGCGGAAATATTCCCATTTGCCGTAAGGAATATGGTAGACTTTTTCGGCCATGAATTGCCTCCGCGTTCTGCTTGTAGGTGACGACGCCGTCTTCGTCGAGAAGGCCGCGGAAACGCTGTCCCATGAAAAATATTCCGTAACCGCCGTAGACGAATTCGACAAGGCGGCCGCCCACCTCCGCAGGGTCAAGGGAAAAATTATCGTCCTTTCCGAACTCATCGTCGGAGGAAAGGACGGCATCGCATTCCTTAAAGAGACGCTTCGCCAGTTCCCGAACCTGCCGTTCACCTTCGTGTCCAAGTCGCCCCCGATGGAATCGGTCATCGAGGCCCTGAAACAGGGGGCTTACGATTTCCTGAGGAAGCCGGTCGATCCGGACATCCTCTGTCATTCGGTCGCCCGCTCCATCGAGAAGCTGAATTTGAGCCTGGAGACCGAAAAATGCGAGAAGGAAAGCAGGGACCGGCTCTCCCGCCTCCAGGCCGAATTGAAGGAGGCGCGTCTCCAGAGCGCGTATAAGGGGTACCTGATCTCGATCGCCGGGCACGACTTCAAGTCGATCCTGACCGTCCTGGACGGGTACTGCCAGATCCTCAAGGAAAAATGCGCCGACTGCCGGAGGCCCGAGCCCATCCGGCTCAATGAGGAAACCGTCCGCATGATCACGCGCCTTCGGACGATGGCCAACACGCTTCTGGACATCGAGGCCGCGGAGAAGGGGCAGCTCAAGATCGCCGCGAAGGAATTCGAGCTCGCCCCGATCCTGCAGCAATGCGCCTCGTTTTACCGCCCGTATGCGGAGCAGAAGCGGATCGGCATCGTCGTCGAAGGGAGCCTTCCGCGTCTCAGGCCCAAGGGCGACGTGGAGAGGGTGCTTCAGATCCTGGACAACCTGGTCTACAACGCCATCAAGTTCACCCCGCCCGGAGGGGAAATCCGGCTCGGTGCCAGGGGGGAAGATGGGAAAACCGTCACCGCGTGGATCCACGACACCGGCATCGGAATCCCGAAATCGCAGCTGGAAAAGATCTTTTCCGAGAACCAGATCGTCATCAAGCAGGACGGCAGCGCCAGGATGGGGCTGGGCTTGAACATTTGCAAAAGATTGCTGGAAATCCAGAACGGAAAGATCTGGCTTGAAAGCGAACCGGGTAAAGGAACCAAAGTCTTCTTTTCCCTTCCGCTGTAATTAATTACCCAACATCGGTAACATTTTTCCTACAGTTGCCATTTTTCGGCTATTCTTAGGTAGGCTATGGACAAATTGGGTCCATATTGGAATCAGCGATCGGAAAAATGGTGCCTATTTAACCTGCTGGAAAGTGTAGGCATATCCCTATGAGTGGAGAAATTTTACCAGTTATTGCACATCGGGCATGCTGCTTGCGAAGATCCGGCTCAGCCCGGGAGGGGTGCTATGCCATCTACGCTGGTCCTTGTCGTCGATGACGATCCTGTTTTCACGCAGTTCACCCAGAACCTGCTGACGGAGAACGGCATGAAGGTCGTGACCGCCTTCAACAAGGCGGACGCCATCGACCTCCTCGACAAGCACCACTTCTCCTGCGTCATCTTCGACATCTTCCTCCCCGACGGCAGCGGGGTGGACCTCATCAAGCCCCTTCGATCCAACGGCTCCGCCACTCCCATCATCATGGTTTCCGGCCAGGGGGATGTGGATGAAGTCGTCCGCGCCATGAAGGACGGGGCGAACGACTACATCAAGAAGCCGTTCCGCGGCGAGGAGCTGCTCCTGAAGATCCAGATGGTCATGGAGACCACCCATGCCAAGTGGGAGCTCGAGGAGCTGAAAACCAAGGTCCGGGCGGAGGACGAATACAAGCTGCTCTTCTCCCTGAGCGACCGGATGAGCAAGGTCCAGGCGATCCTCGACCAGGTGGCCGGCACCGACATCACCGTGCTGATCACCGGGGAGAGCGGCACCGGCAAGGAACTGGTCGCCAAGGCGCTCCACAAGGCGTCCGACCGCGCGAACGAGCCGTTCATCAAGGTGAACTGCGCCGCCCTGCCGCGGGAGCTGCTGGAAAGCGAGCTGTTCGGCTTCGAGAAGGGCGCGTTCACCGGCGCCCACCGGCGCAAGTACGGCCGCTTCGAGATGGCGCAGAACGGCACCATCTTCCTCGACGAGATCAGCGAGATGCACCTGGACCTGCAGTCGAAGCTGCTCCACGTCCTCCAGGAGAAGCAGTTCTTCCGGATCGGCGGCGAGCGGGAGGTCAAGGTCAACTGCCGCATCCTCACCGCCACCAACAAGAACCTGGAGCGGATGGTGGAGGAGAACCGCTTCCGCCGCGACCTGTTCTACCGGATCAACGTGGTGAACATCCTCCTGCCCCCGCTTCGCGAGCGCAAGGACGACATCCCGCTGCTGGTGGACTACTTCCTCGCGCGGTATTCCGAAATGTACAACCGCGAAAGAGTGAAGATTTCCCCCCGCCTGACCGAAATGTTCCTCAACTACTCCTGGCCGGGAAACGTTCGTGAACTCGAGAACAACGTCAAGCGGTTCGTGATTCTCGGGAACGAGAGCCAGCTGATCTCCGAATTCCTGCGGAAGAAGGAAAACGGATCCTACTCCGGCTACGACAATGAACAAGGGGGCTTCGTCAGGCCGCCGGCTCCCCGCGCGGCATCGAACGCCCAGCGCGATCCGAACGGCGAATCCGTCAGAGTGAACGGCGACGATGCCCACCTCCCGGAAAAGGGGACCTTGAAGGAGGTCGCGAAAATCGCCCAGCGCAAGGCGGAACGGGARCTGATCGACAACGTGCTGCGGCAGACGAGGTGGAACCGGCGGAAGGCGGCACAGATCCTGGACATCAGCTACAAAGCCCTGCTCTACAAGATCAAGGAATGCGGGCTCAACAAGGATTAGCTATTTTTTTACGTGTTTTCGGGTGGATGGCACCGGCAGTGAAGATGAATAGCAAGGCGAGAGGAGGAGGAATGGTGAAGAGCCTATGGGCGGTAGCCTGCGCGGCGTTCGTGGTAGGGGCGATGTGGATTGCGGGGGGGGGCGACATGGCGATCGCGGAGAGCACGGCTCTCGCCGAGTCCCCGAGACCTTCCGCGAATATCAAGGCGCCAGTGGGCCTTCCTTCCCCGGCTGCTGGCTCGAACTACAAGATCGGTCCCGAGGACGTGCTCTACGTATCCGTATGGGAAAACAGGGAATTGACCCTGGAGGTCGTCGTCCGGCCGGACGGGATGATCTCGCTCCCGCTGGTGCAGGATGTCCAGGCGGAAGGGCTGACCTCGGCGGAGTTGGCGGATGTCCTCTACCAGAAGCTTCTGGTATACCTGAAGGAGCCGCAGGTATCCGTCATCGTGAAACAGGTGAACGCACCGAAGGTCTACGTTCTCGGAAACGTGGCCCGGCCCGGCCCCTATCCGCTGCGAAGCGAGATGTCGATCCTCCAGGCGCTTTCCCTGGCGGGAGGGTTCACGCAGTTCGCTTCCCCCAGGAGCATAAAACTCGTCCGGGGTACGGGGCTCAAGCAGGAAGTCCGGAAGGTGAATTATTACCGGTTGATCGATGACAACGGGGAAGGAAACTACCTCTTGAAGCCCGGCGACACCATCGTGGTGCCGTGATGAGGAGGCTACGAATGGGAAACAAGTGGTTCGCGGCGCTCCTCGCCATCCTTTCGGTCGCCGTCGCACCCCCGGCGATGTCCGCCAACCTGATCGTCACGCCGAAGATCTCGATCGAGGAAACATGGGACAGCAACATTTTCAGCGTCTCGCAGAACGAGGAATCCGATTTCTTCACGCGCGCGATTCCCAGCCTTTCGTTCTCCCTGGAAACCTATCAGACCACGGTGGTTCTCACCGGAAGCCTCGAATACTCCCGGTATACGGACCATGACGAACTGAACGGGAAGCGGACGATGAGCTTCGGCTTGAGCACGGGCAAACCGCTCCAGTTCACTCCGCGGTTCTCCCTGCAGCCGACGGTTTATTTCGTGGAATCCGAGGACTCGTATCGCCGCAATCAACTGCTCGCGAGCCCGGTCCCGGGGCTGCCTCCGTCGGAAGTCGTGATCACCGCGCCGACGAAAACGAGGGACATCGCCGGGTCGGTGCAGCTCACCTACCTGGTATCGCCCTTGGTCGACCTCGGGCTGGGGGCGGGAGGCTCGAAGCGGACGTTCCTGGACAATAACGCGGGCGGGGTCGATTCCGACACGGTCAACGGGAACGCGACGCTCTCGTATCGCTTCTCTCCCCGCTTCTCATCCGGCATATCCGCGAATGCGGCATACAATACGTTCGCGGACGATACGGACTCCCGGTCCTATGGAGCCATGCTGACCATGAAATACCTCCTGACCGAGCGGTACACCTTCGATGCCGCCGCCGGCGTCGATTACCTGAGGGAAAACAC
>PQAK01000171.1:16950-22082 GCA_003105225.1 Deltaproteobacteria bacterium
GTTGAGGGATTTCAAGGCCGCCTTGAGCGGATCGTACGGATTGGCGGGCGGAGGAAGCTTCGGCGTCACCACCCATCGGGGGAACATCCAGTTGAGGCTCACGGACCAGTTCGCACAGGGATGGTGGTGGGACCTCGGAGGCTCCTACCAGATCAACCGGTCGCTGGATACTCCCCGCACGGAAGACATCTCCGTGTGGTCCGGAGGCGCGGGGCTCCGCTACCGGCCGGTCCAATGGGCTTCCCTCCGCTTGTCCGGGGACATGGTGCGCCAGCGATCCCGCAACGGGGTCGAAGGTTCGGACCTGGACCGGAATACCGTGACGCTGGGCATCGACCTGAGCAACGATTACAAAATCTTTTAAGGATACGATATGCCGCTTCGACCCAACATGGAGCCCCAGGAATACCTGGAGATTTTTGTCCGGAGGAAATGGCTGATCCTCTTTTCCATCGTGCTCGTCATGCTTGCGGCCGCCGTTTATTGCGTGGCGATCCCGGACCGGTTCAAATCGACCACCAGCATCCTGGTCATCCCCCCTCGCGTTTCGACGAATTACGTCAGCCCCCTTACGAATTACCGGATGCAGGACCGCATCCCCGCGATCGAGCAGCAGGTGCTCAGCCGGACGCGGCTGGCGGCGGTCATGGACGAAATCGGCCTCTACCGGGAGGAGCGGAAGACCCAGCCTCTCGAGGTGCTGGTCGACAAGATGCGGAGAAACATCCAGATCAAGCTCATCAGCGAAAAAGATGCGTTCGAATTGTCCTTCGAGCACGAAAACCCCAAGATGGCGATGCTGACGGCTTCCAAGCTGGCCTCCTTCTTCATCGACGAGAACATCCGGGTGAAGGAGCAGCAGGCCGTCTCCACATCGGAATTCCTGGAATCCCAGCTGAAGGAAACGAAGGCGAAGCTCGAAGTGCAGGAAGAGAAGGTCAAGCGCTACAAGCTGCACTACATGGGGGAGCTCCCCCAGGAGATGCAGACCAACCTGAACGCGATGACGAGGATGCAGGATCAGCTTCGGACCAACGCCGACTCGATCGCTCGATTGGAGGACCGCAAGCTGTTCATGGAATCCAAGGCCAGCGATCTCCAGAAGGAAATCAACACGATCGAGGGGCAGGCGGGCGACCCGGGGGATGCGGCGCGCCCCTTGTTGACCGAGATCGCGGCGCGACAAGGCAAGATCCGGGAGCTGACCCTGAAGTACACCTCGAAGTACCCGACGGTGATCCAGCTGCAGCGGGAGGTGGAGGAGCTGAAGAAGAAAGTCGCCGTCATCCGGAAATCGGGCGCCCATCCGGTAAAGGGCGTGGACGAGGATTTGTTGCCCAAGGAACCCGAGATGCGCACCGCCGTGCGGGAACGGGAGGAGCTGGGACGGCAGCAGGAGCAGATCGCCAACCTGAACCTTGAGATCTCCTCGCTGAAGAAGGAAAACGAGGAGACCCGGCGATCCATCGACCGGATCCAGGGCAAGGTGTCGCGGCTGCCCCAGCGGGAGCAGGAGATGATCTCGCTGACGCGCGACTACAACAACCTGAAGGACGCCTACGACGAGTTGTTGAAAAAGAAACTGGGGGCGAGGGTCTCCCAGAACCTCGAAGCGGGGCAGCAGGGCGAAACCTTCCAGGTGCTCGACCCCCCGAACCTCCCCAAGGAGCCCTCCCGGCCGAACCGGCTGCGGATCATCGGGCTCGGCTTGCTGGCGGCGATCGCACTGGGCTTCGGCGGCGCCGTCGGGCGGGAGCTGCTGGACCCGACGCTCCACGGTCCGAAGGATTTCAAGTATTTCTCCGAGTTGCCGGTCCTGGCCTCCCTCCCCGCGATCCAGGAGGGCGGCGGACGCCGCGTCATGGGAGTGCTGCGCACGACGCTTCTCATCGGAATCTGCTCCATCCTTTCCGTGGTCGTTGTGGTTCTCCTGGTCTATCGTCAAAACATTCAAGCCATTCTGGAGATCACCCGGGGAGTCGGATGAAAATTTCCTTTTCAAGGCAAAACGGCAATACCAGGCGGGAGGACGGTTCCCCTCCGATCGTCCGGGCGGGGAAGCAGGACCCCATCTACCTCGAACAGATCAAGGCGATGGGAGCCAAGTTCGAGTACAAGATCGAACTCCTCAAGATGAAGGTCGTCGCGGTGACCAGCGCCGTTGCGGGAGAGGGGAAAACGACCTCGTGCGCCCAGCTGGCGATGAATCTCGTCATGGCGGGCAGGAAAAAGGTCCTGTTGATCGACGCCGACTTGCGGAAATCCGACCTGGCCAGGGGAATGAACCTGCCGGCGGTCCCGGGTCTCAGCGAATTCCTCCACGGGACGGTCGCGGTGAAGGACATCGTCCGGAATTCGTTTCTCCCGGGGCTGTACATCATCCCCGCAGGGACGAGGGTCGAGGAACCGGCAAACCTTCTGGCGGGGGAAAAGTTCCGGGCGTTTCTCGGCGAGGTCCGCGGGCATTTCGACATCGTCCTTTTGGACACCCCGCCCATTCTGCCGGTGGCCGACACCCTGAGCCTGAGGGACCAGGTGGATGCCTTCCTGTTCCTGTACCGCGCCGGATTCACTCCTTTCCCCCTGATGCGGCAGGCCGCGGAGGAAGTGGGGGAAGAGAAGGTCCTCGGCGTGATCCTGAACGGGGTGGCGCCGCAGAAGCAGAAGTACTACAGCCGGTACTACGGCAAGTATTACCATAAACCGTCCGGGAAATGACAATCTCGTGATCACCGTCGAAAACCGGTTCATCTCCCTCCGGAGCGCCGTATGCTTCATCGTCGAGGGGGGGATCATCATCTTCTCCGTCGTGGCGAGCTTCATCCTTCTCCACGGCAGGGCGGGCACCCCCGTGGTCAGCATGGGAGACGTGGTCGCCAGGGGATTGGTGATCACGTTTTTCTGTCAAGCCTGCATGTACCTGCTCGATCTCTACGATTTGAAGCTGACGCAGACGTGGGGGGAAATGCTGTTCGCCCTCATGATCGCGATCGGGTTCGTCTGCGTCGGAATCGGCTTGCTTTCCTATGCCATCCCGAAGTTCGGCGTCGCGGGGAACATGTATTACCTGAGCATCCTGATCGCATCGGCCTTCCTCCTGGTGTGGCGCGTCTTCTTCGAGCTGTACATCACCCATTTCGCGCCCCATTCGACCATCCTGATCCTGGGGACGGGGGAAGTGGCCCGCCTGGTGGGACGGGAGGTATTGAAAAGGCAGCGTCTCGGATTTCGTCTCGCCGGCTTCATCGGGTCCCCCGGCACCAGGAATCCCTCCTCCATCGAGGGAGTCGGGGAAGTTCTCGGCGATCCATCCCGGATGAACGAAATCGTGGAAAAGCACGGCGTCCGGAAGGTCGTCGTGGCGATCACGGAACGGCGCGGGGAGTACCCCGTGAAGGAAATGCTCGCCCTCCGGGTGAGCGGCTGCCAGGTGGTGGAGTGGCCGGGATTCTTCGAGAATCTCTCCGGCAGGATACCGATCGACAACCTTTCCCCTTCCTTCATCATCTTCAACGACGGATTCCGGAAATCCAGGTTCCTGCTCTTCATCCACCGGGTCGTCAGCGCGATCGCGGCGATGGCGGCCCTGGTCATCCTGGTGCCGTTCTTTCTCGTCATCGCATTCCTCATCAAGCTCGATTCCACCGGCCCCGTGCTCTATTCCCAGACCCGCGTCGGGCAGAACGGCCGGCGGATCCGCATCTATAAATTCCGCTCCATGCGGAACGACGCGGAGCTGAACCATGGCGCAGTGTGGGCGGTCAAGGACGATCCCCGCATCACGAGGATCGGCCGCTTCCTGAGGAGATCCCGGATCGACGAACTGCCGCAGCTGTTCAACGTCCTGATCGGGGAGCTGGACCTGGTGGGTCCGCGGCCGGAACGGCCGGAGTTCGTGGAAAAACTCGAGAGCATGATCCCCTATTATTCCCTGCGCCACACCGTCAAGCCGGGAATCACCGGGTGGGCGCAGGTCATGTTCCATTACTGCGGCACGATCGAGGAGTCGAAGGAAAAGCTCCAGTACGACCTTTTCTACATCAAGAACATGTCGCTCAAGCTGGATCTCCTGATCCTGTTCCACACGTTGAAGATCGTCCTCCTGGGCCGCGGCGCAAGGTAATTGCCCGGCCAGCGTCGCGCAATCCCCCTGCAATGAAGGACACCGGTGCGGAAACCACACGAAACGCTTTCACCGTCGACGTGGAGGAATATTTCCAGGTGGAGGCGTTTTCCGGGATCATCGAGAGGAAGGATTGGGAACGCTATCCCTCCCGCATCGACGGACAGGTCCACCGGGTGCTGCGGATCCTCGACGGATTCGATATCCGGGGAACCTTTTTCATCCTCGGATGGCTGGCCGAAAAGAATCCTTCGCTGGTCAAAAGGATCGCCGAGGCGGGACATGAAATCGCGTCGCACGGCTTCGACCATAAAATGATCTCCCGGATGACGCCGGAGGAGTTCCGGCAGGATGTCCGGAGGTCGAAAGCGGTCCTGGAAGAGATCTCCGGAGGGACGGTCGCAGGATACCGGGCGCCGACGTTTTCCATCCGGGAAAATACTTCGTGGGCCCACGAGATTCTCCTGCACGAGGGATACGGCTACAGCAGCAGCGTGTATCCCATCTGGCACGACCGGTACGGATGGCCGGAATTCGGAGATCGTCCGCGCCGTATCGCCTCCAACGGCACGGGGGACCTCTGGGAGGTCCCGCTGGCGGTCCGTTCGCTCGGCCCCGTGAAGATCCCGTTCGGGGGGGGAGGGTACTTCCGCTCCTACCCGCTGTTTCTCACGAAAGCGTTTTTCCGGGATCGTGCGGCGCGGGGGAAGGCCTCCGTCTTCTACATGCATCCCTGGGAGCTCGACACGGAACTTCCCGTGGTCGATGCGCCCTTCTTGACGCGCACCCGACATTATCTCGGCATACCGAAAGCGGAGCGGAAGCTCGCCTCCCTTCTTCCCTCGTTGAGATTCGGAACCCTTGCGCAGGTTCTCGAGGATCTGAAGGGAGCGGCAGCCACCCCGCCGCGGCCGGGAAAGGACGCAGCATGAAAAACTTCCGTGACGTCGTGGCCGCGGACCTGGAGCACATCTGCGGAAATTTGCAGGAAGAGTTGCCCCGGCTGGCG
>PQAK01000172.1 GCA_003105225.1 Deltaproteobacteria bacterium
CGCCATGCCGGGGCACCACATCCCGATGGCGATCGTGGGCTGCTTCATCCTCGCCTTCGGCTGGTTCGGCTTCAACGCGGGCTCCACCCTTTCCGGCACCGACCTGCGGATCGGCGTGGTCGCCGTCAACACGATGCTGGCGGGCGGCGCGGCGGCCCTCTCCTCGATGCTGTACATGTGGCTGCGGTTCGGCAAGCCCGACATCAGCATGATCGCCAACGGGATGCTGGCCGGATTGGTCGCCATCACCGCTCCCTGCGCCTTCGTCACCTCCGTCTCCGCGGTCATCATCGGCCTGGTCGCCGGAGTGCTCGTCTGCTTCTCCGTGCTCTTCGTGGAGCGCAGGCTCAAGATCGACGACCCGGTGGGCGCGATCTCCGTCCACGGCGCCAACGGCGCATGGGGCGTGCTCGCGCTCGGCCTGTTCGCCGACGGGACGTACGGCGACGGGTGGAACGGCGTCCCCGGGACCGTCACGGGGCTGCTCTACGGCGATGCCTCCCAGTTCGCCGCGCAGGCGATCGGGACCTTCGCCAACGTGGTCTTCATCTTCGCCCTCTCCTACGCCTTCTTCAAGGTCCTGGACCTGGTGATGGGACTGCGGGTCGACAGGGAGATGGAGCTGGAAGGGCTCGACCAGCACGAAGTGGCGGTCTCGGCGTATCCCGACTTCAACATCCGGAACCTGCCGTACCGTACGCTCCCGGGCCAGCCGATCGCCCAGGCGGCGGCGCAGCCGGAAGCCGCCGGGGAGCTGCGCTATGAAAAAGATTGAGGCGATCATCAAGCCGTTCAAGACCGAGGATGTCAAGAAAGCGCTGTTCGATTCCGGGGTCACCGGGATGACGGTTACGGAGGTCAAGGGTTTCGGAAGACAGCGGGGCCACCCGGAACTCTACCGGGGGGCCGAGTACGCCGTGGACTTCCTCCCCAAGGTCAAGGTCGAGGTGGCCGTCCCGGACGAGGAGGCGCCTGCGGTGATCGAGCGGATCCTGACCGCCGCGCGGACCGGCAAGATCGGGGACGGGAAGATCTTCGTCTACGACCTGGAGGAAGTCGTCCGGATCCGCACGGGCGAGCGGGGACGCATCGCCCTCTGAGAAAAAGTTAAAGAACGTCCCCAAGTAAACGTCCCCGAGTAAAGTTTTATCGATCGTCCCGGTCATTAGGTATACTTTGGGGATGGCGCTTCCCAAGCCCGTCCCCGTATCCCTGTTTTTCACGTGCCTGGCGGACGCGTTTTTCCCCCGCGTCGCTTTCGCCACCGCCGCGGTGCTGGAGCGTTTCGGCGCGGAAGTCCGCGTCCCCCTGTCGCAGACCTGCTGCGGCCAGCCGGCGTTCAACTCCGGCAACCGGAAGGAAGCGCGGAAGATGGCCCGCAAATTCCTGTCGGCCTTCGCGGGAGACGAGTTCATCGTCACTCCCTCCGGCTCCTGCGCGGCGATGGTCAAGAACGAGTACCCGGCGCTGTTCCGGGACGAGCCGGGAACGCTTTCCCTTGCCGTCCAGGCGGGAGAGCGGATCTACGAGCTCTCCCAGTTCCTCGTGGAGGTGCTGGGCGTCACCGACCCGAAGTCGTCGTTCCGGGGAAAGGTGACCTACCACGATTCCTGCCACCTGCGGCGCGGCCTGGGCGTGTCGGAGGCCCCGCGGAAGCTGCTGCGCGCCATCCCGGGAGTCAAGCTCGTCGAGATGGAGGAGAGCGACCGGTGCTGCGGCTTCGGCGGGGTCTTCTCCATCAAGTACCCCCAGATCTCCTGCAGGATGGTCGACGACAAGATCGAGCGGATCCTGGCGACCGGGGCGCCGATCGTCACCTCCGGGGACATCGGGTGCCTGATGAACATCGGCGGGACGATCGCCCGCTGCGGCTATCCCGTGCGCGCGATCCACCTGGCGGAGATCCTCGCCGGGGACTTCGAGGTCCCGGCCTGATGGAGCCGCGGTCGCATTCCTTTTACCGGAACTCCGAGAAATCGCTGGCCGACACGACGCTGCAGGCGGCCCTCTCCCGCACCACGGGGAAGTTCGTGTACGCGCGGGCCGCCTCCGTCGATGCCTACCCCGGCTTCGAGGACGTCCGCAGCGAGGGGGCGCGGATCAAGAAGGAGACGCTCGACGCGCTCGACCGCCACCTCGCCCGCTTCCTCGAGGAAGCGGAAAAGCGCGGCGCCGTCGTCCACGTCGCGCGCGACGCGGCCGAGGCCCGCCGGATCGCAGCGGACATCGCGCGGCAGGAGGGAGTGACCCTCGCCGTCAAGTCGAAGTCGATGGTCGCCGAGGAGGTCGATTTAAACCCGGCGCTGGAAGCCGCGGGCGTGGAGGTCGTGGAGTCGGACCTGGGGGAATTCATCATCCAGCTTGCCGGCGAGCCGCCTTCCCACATCATCGCCCCGGCGGTCCACAAGTCGCGGGAACAGATCTCGAAGCTCTTCGAGCAGAAGCTTTCCGAGCCCTACACCGAGGAGATCCCGGAGCTGGTCCGGATGGCCCGCAAGCACCTGCGCGCGAAATTCCTCGCCGCGGGGATGGGGATCAGCGGCGCGAACTTCCTGTGCGCCGACACCGGCTCCGTCGTCCTGGTCACGAACGAGGGGAACGGGCGGATGGGGACGATCCTCCCCCGCGTCCACCTCGCCGTGGCGGGCATCGAGAAGGTGATCCCGCGGCTGGCCGACCTGCCGATCTTCCTGCGCCTGCTCCCCCGCAGCGCCACCGGCCAGGCGATTTCCACGTACGTCTCCATCCTGACCGGCACGAAGCGGCAGGGAGACCCGGAAGGTCCGGAGAAGCTCCATCTCCTGCTGGTGGACAACGGCAGGAGCGGCATCCTGCAGGGGAAGTACCGCGAGATCCTGAAATGCATCCGGTGCGGCGCCTGCCTCAATATCTGCCCCGTCTACCAGAGCGTGGGGGGGCACGCCTACGGCTGGGTCTACTCCGGCCCGATCGGCGCGGTCCTGACGCCCCTGCTCACCGGGCTCCCCGAAGGGGCCCCGCTTCCCAACGCCAGCACCTTGTGCGGGGCCTGCGCGGAGGTGTGCCCGGTCAAGATCCCGCTCCCGAAGCTTTTCCTGGAGCTGCGGGCGGACGAGCGGGATCAGGGGCTGAAAAATCCCGCGGAGGTGTTCGGGATGAAAGGCTACGCGGCCGTCATGAGCCGCGCGGGGATCCTGGAGGCGATGGAACGGATCCTCGGGGTCCTCTCCCGGCTCTTCTTCAAGGAGGGGAGGGTGACCTGGCTTCCCCTGAAACTGTCGGGGTGGACCGGAAAGAGGGATTTCCCCGCCCCCGCGCCGGTGCCGTTCCGCAAGCTCTGGAAAAAGCATCGGGGGATCCGCCCGTGGAACCGGTAGGGAACAAGGAGGAGCTGATCCGGCGGATCGCCGTCGCGCTCCGCGGGCACGAGGGGGCGCAAGCGGCCGCCGCGCCGCCTCCGCCGGCGCCCGCGGGGATCGGCACCGAGGCGGACCGGATCTCCCGGTTCCGGGAGCAGTTCGAATCCCACGGCGGGAACTTCCTTTCGGCCTCCGCGTGGGAGGTGTTGCTGCCCGCCCTGGGAGAGGAGCTCCGCATGGCGGGCGTCGTCGCCCTGTTCTTCCCGGACGGCGATGCGGAAGCCCGGCGCGCTGCGGAAGCCCTCGTGCCGTTCGGCCCCTTCACGCTGATTTCTCCCGCCGAGGCCCGGCAGCCGGTGTCGCCGCTGACCGCGGGACTGCAGACCGCCGAATTCGCGATCGCGGAGACCGGATCGATCGTCCAGACCAGCCGGGGAGGAACCTCCCTGCTGCCCGGGCTGCTGCCCGACGTCCACGTCGCCCTGCTTTCCCCGGCGGCGTTCGTGGACCGGATGGAGGAGTGTCTCGCGGCATTCGGACAGGACCCTCCGCGCAACATCTCCTTCCTGTCGGGCCCCAGCCGCACCGCCGACGTCGAGCAGACCTTGACCATCGGCGCGCACGGCCCGAAGAAGACCGTGGCCGTCCTCCTCCCCTGACTCCCTCACCATCCCATCGCCCTCAGGAAAAAGAGCCAGCCCGTGATCGTGAACGCGGAAGCCGCCGTGGAGACGATGACGATCGTCCCGGCCAGGTCGGGATCCCCTTTCAGCTGCGCCGCCATCACGTACGTGATGACGGCCGTCGGGCATCCCAGCATGATCGCCCCGATCCGCAGGACGTCGCCGCCGAGCCCCATCCACCGGTAGACGGCGATGCCGATCGCCGTCAGCAGGACGATCTTCATCCCCGACGCCAGCGCCGCCATCCGGAAGCCCGACCGCGCGCGCTCGAACGAGAAGGACCCTCCCAGGCACAAGAGCGACAGCGGGAGCGTGGCCGAGGACAGGATCGCCAGGGTCTTCCCGAAGATCCCCGTGAACGGCAGCCGGAAGAGGCTCCACCCGATCCCCAGGAAGCAGGAAAGGATGATCGGGTTGGTGAGGATCTGCCCGGAGATGTTCCGGGCGCTCTTCCATCCCCCGCCCCGCTTTCCTTGCTCGTGGGGCAGCAGCAGCGCCAGGATCGCCAGGGTGTTGAGAAGCGGGACGATGAGTCCCAGGAAGATCCCCGCCGTCCGCAGCCCCTCGCTGCCCACCGCGTTCAGGACGATCGGCAGGCCCACGTAGGCGAGGTTCGCCCGGAACGATCCCTGGATGAAGGCGCCGCGCTCCCCCGGGGAAAGCCCGAGGCGGCGCGAGAGGAAGAACGCCAGGAGGAACACCGCCAGCGTGGCGGCGTACCCGCCGACCACGAGCGGCCCGTTGAACGCCTGGTGGAAGTTCGACCTGCCGATCTCGTAGAACAGCAGCGCGGGGAGCAGGAGGTAATAGACGAGCGCGTTCGCCTTCTGCACGAACGGCTCGTCGAGGAACCGGTAGCGGCGCGCCGCGGCGCCGATGGCGATCACGAAGAATACCGGAAATACCGACTGCAGGATGTCCATGGTCCCGGCGTCGCCCCTCGGATAAAAAAAACCGGGCGATCCCGGTGGAAACGGGACCGCCCGATCTCTACGGTCCGGGTTCCTTGCGAGACCGCCCGGACTTCCCTGTTATTTCGCTCCGCGCACCTGGGTCAAGTACCCGATGATCTCGCCGGCTTCCGTATCGGTGATGGGGCACCCGTTGACGTTTTTCATCCGCGTCACCGTCGCGGTCCAGCCCTTCTTGTTCTTCTTCAGCGAAAGGGCGCGGTTGAGATCGTGGCAGATGACGCACTTCTCTTCGAACAGCGCCTTCCCCTTGCCGGCCGGCGCGCCGGATGCGGGGGCCGATCCGGTTCCATGGGAATCGCTTCGATGTCCCTCGACGGCGTCATCCGCCCCCCGCCTGGCGATCTGCCGGGAATCCGCCTGTCCGGCGAATGACGCACCGCCGAGCAGGAGGCATGTGGCAACGGCCGCCGCGGCGATCTTCTTCCCCGTCATGCTCTCCTCCCCGTCCGGAGCGTCACTTCTTCCCGTGTTCGGATGCGAGGAATTCGACGATCTTGGCCGCGTCCGCGTCGGAGATCCAGTCGGCTTTCTTGCCCTGCATCTCCTTCACGATGGAGGTCCACTTTTCCTTGGTTTCCTGGCGGGCGGTCGCACGATCGAGTCCGTGGCAGACGCTGCATTTCTGCTCGAAGAGCGCTTTCCCTTCCACCGCCGGGGAAACCGCCGGCGCCTGGGCCGCAGGCTTGGGCGGCTCGGACTTGGAGCATCCCGCCGGCAACAGCGCAAGGCACAGGACAACCGCCAACGCAACGAAGTCGCGCATCCGCATCTGGAGCCCCTCCTTCGGGAATGCAAAATTTGCTTTATCTTACCCCCGCTTCGGGGGGGACACAACCCTTTCCGTGTATAATCGGATGTCATGATCCGCATTCGCATTCCCCAGAGAAAAACGGAGCTGGAGGTCCGCGGTCCCAGGCGGGTCGCGGATATCCTCGCGGAGACGGGATTCCGCCCGACCACGGTGATCGTGACGCAGGGGAAGAGGCTTCTCACCAAGGACCAGCGCGTGGAAGACGGCGAGACGATCGACATCCTGTCCGTGGTGTCGGGAGGATAGGCTTCGTGAAGTGCAAACGCTGCAGGAAGGCGGCGGCCGCGGTCGATCTCCCCAGCCACCACTCGGCGTTCTGCCCCGACTGCTTCTTCCTTTTCTTCCGGCGGCAGGTGAGCGAGGGAATCCGCAAGCTCCGCCTCCTCTCCCCGGACGACCGGGTGCTGGTCTGCGTTTCCGGCGGGAAGGACAGCCTGGTCCTGTGGGACATGCTGATGGAGCTGGGCTACCGCACGGAGGGGCTCCATATCGACCTGGGAATCGAGGGATACTCCGACCGGTCCCGCGAGAAGGTGCTGGCCTACGCCGGCGCCCGCGGGAAGGAACCGATCGTGGTGGACCTGCGATCGGAGGGCGTCCCGATCCCCGATGCGGCGAAACACGCCCGCAAGGAGGAGTGCTCGGTCTGCGGAACGGTGAAGCGGTACTTCTTCAACCGGGTCGCCGCTCAGCGGGGGTTCACGGCCGTCGCCACCGGGCACAATTTGGACGACGAGGCGGCGCGGCTGCTCGGGAACCTGCTCCACTGGGATCGCGACCACCTCTCCCGCCAGCATCCCCTGCTCCCCGAGGGGCCGGAGGGACTGGTGCGGAAGGTCAAGCCCCTGTGGCGGGTAAGCGAGATGGAGACCGCCGCGTACGGCTTTCTGAAAGGGATCGACTACGTGACCGAGGAGTGCCCGATGAGCCGGGACGCGACCTCGCTGGTCTACAAGGAGGCGCTCTCCGTCATCGAGGAGAAGATGCCCGGCACCCGCCGGAACTTCTACCAGGGTTTCCTCCGCCAGGACCGGGAGGTGATCGGCAGCCTCGGCGTTCCCGCAGGCGATGAAGAGGCGATCCGCGGAGAGGACGGTCCGGAACGGGAAGCCGCGCATGGCGCCGCGGCGGTCCCTGCAGCGGCCTTCGCCGGAGCCTGCATCTCCTGCGGCGCACCCGCATATACGGAAACCTGCAGCTATTGCCGCCTCAAGGAGCGGGTTATTAAAACTTAGGGACGTTCTTAAAGTTTTGTCGGGAAGTTCGGGACGTTCTTAAAACTTTTTGAAAGGGGACGTTCTTTAAGTTTTTTCATTATTAAAACATGTAAAAACTTAAAGAACGTCCCTGAACTTCACATCAAAGTTTTAAGGACGTCCCCAA
>PQAK01000173.1 GCA_003105225.1 Deltaproteobacteria bacterium
AACCTGATCACGAACGTGAATT
The DNA here is from genome assembly GCA_003105225.1 of Deltaproteobacteria bacterium. GTDB lineage: Bacteria > Desulfobacterota > Deferrimicrobia > Deferrimicrobiales > Deferrimicrobiaceae > FEB-35. The sequence goes on from PQAK01000173.1 coordinate 23, forward strand.
TCAGGAACGTCAAGGTGAGCGATTCCGCGTACGGGATCACGCTCAACAATACGGCCTGGAACACGGTCGTCGACGGCCTGTCGACCGATTGGGTGTATCGGTCCTTTTTCGTATGGGGAATGAAGGGGCTGAAGGCGACCATCGTATCGAAGGACAACCAGGGAAACGACTGCTTCCTCAATGCGGACGACGGCAGGGGGATCGAAAATGCGGAGATCGATTATACGAACACGGAATCGACCGACACGATCAACTCCTCCGCCAACCGGATCCTGATCCTGTTCAATACGACGCCCACGGGGACGACTCCTTCGGTGTTCGACAATATCACCATCCGGACCACACAGGTCTTCGCGCCCGGCGCGAATACGGGGTGGATGGCGCTGCAGTTCATGCGGTCGCCAAACGACAACGCGATTGTCCATGTGCTTCACAATTTCACGCTCAGCGGGTACATCAAGGGAGTCCCGAAGGAAACGGCGTTCGGCGTGGCGGGGATGAACGGAGACTACGACTGGACCAACGGCGATTTCCGGAATATCGCACTGCGGAATCTGGTGCTCGAGGACACGAACGGCATCAATATCGTTTCCAATCCCATCAAGGACGAGCTCATCGTGGACAACGTCGTCTCCCGGTCCTCCACCGACCGCATCCGGGTCCACCCCAACTAAACAACTTAGGGACGTTCTTAAAACTATTAGGAAATTCGGGGACGGCCTGAAAACTTTTCGGAAGGGGACGTTCTTTATGTTTTTCCACTATTTAAATCTTGTAAAAACTTAAAGAACGTCCCTGAACTTCCCATTAAAGTTTTCAGAACGCCCCATCTGAAAGTTTAAGAACGTCCCTAAGTTATTTTCTCCCCCAGAACGTCTCGACCAGCCCCACCTTCCAACCGCCGTTTTCCCTGAAGAGTTTGAGCAGCGCAGGTTTTTCCGCCGTCTTGTAAGTGATGAGGATCTCGGCGCGGTCGGCGCCGATCGTTCCCTTCTCCCACGTGCTCTGCTCCAATGCGAGGCGGGGATCGAAATTTTCCAGGAAGCCGTTCCAGTACCCCCTTGCGATCGGGCCGCCCTCGCTGAATTCCCGCCGGATCTCCTCCTTCGGGACTTGCTTGCCGCTCGCTTCGGCGATTGCCGTGGAAGTCTCGTCGATCAACGTTTTTTGCGACGCGGCCGAGAGTAGCCCCCAGATCCCGACGTAATTTTTTGCCTGCATGGCCTTGAACAGGTTTTCGGCGACGGAGAGGACTTCCCCGAGGGATTTATCGGAACCATCGGCAAACGCAGGCGGACAGGCAAGGAGGGCAAGAGACAGGGCAATACGAAAAACCCGTGGGAAACCACGAAAACGCCGGGGGGATATCCGGATCAAGAAAGGTTCAGGCGGCGGCCTGCGGTTCTAGTGGTGCGCCGGCGTGCTGGAGCTGCCCCCTCCCCCTCCTCCTCCTCCCGCCGCGACCGCGATCGCGGCGACGCCGGCAATGATCCCCACCGTCCAGCCGATGGTGCCCGCGGAAATGCCGCCGGACACCTTTTTCCCTGCCTTCTGGCCCGCAGCGCCTGCCGCACTTTCGGGCGTTCCGTCATCGGCGGCCTCGCCCCTGCCTTTCGGCCAGAGTTCCCATTCCGCTGCGAATGCAGGAGCGGCGGAAGCATTCAGGAAGAGGAAAAACGCGGTGGCGGTCAACGCGATCAGCTTCTTCATGGTTCGTTCCTGCCTTTCGAAACCATTTTCTCCCTTATCGGCAAACCATGATGTGTTCCTTATAGTAAACGATTTTTATTTACCAGGGAACAAGGATTCTTTGTCCCGGTCGAAATGGACGGCCGTGTTCCTGCCGATCACGTCGAACAGCGTCCGGTAATGGTCCACGTCCTGCGCGACGTCCCGCGTCCACGGAGACAGCGCGTAGCGATAGGAGGTCTTCGAGTCGTGGCCCGTGAACAGGCGGATGGGGATTTCCACCGAGATTCCCTTGTCGTGGTACCCCCGGTTGAAGGAATCGTTGAACATCGAGGTGCCGGTGAAGCTGTACCAGGCCGACAGGACGACGCCGTTGATGAACTTCGAAAGGGTGACCCTGGCCCCCTTGTCCCCGGCAAGGAACCTTCCCGCCTTGACGTCGACGAAAGCGTTGTATTCCGGCAGATTGAGCCGCGTATTGAGGAAGGCGGTGTGGAAGCGATCGCTTCCCTTCAGCTTGAAGGGATCGTTCGGGTCCCGCTTCCGGACGACGCTGCCGCCGACCCCCGCCAGGATGCGTCCGCGGAACAGGGGAATCGCCGCCTCCCCGTCGACGCCGGCGTACTCGACCTCGAGCAGCCCCGCCGAGAGTCTTCCGAAGATCGGATCCCGCGTTTTCAGGATCTGCTCGGCCATCAGCCTCCCGAGAGCGATGTTCTCCTTCTTGTAGTCCGCGATGTCGCTGCGGACCGGGATGGAAAGAGGGGCGTTCGACGTGGAGACCGTGTTGACCGGATACCCCTCAAGCCCCAGGATCGCGGATCCGCCTTTCCACGTCTGCGCGGTGAGCCAGCTGGAGAGGCCTAACCGGTACTTGAAGTAGCCGGAAGGATCGTTCAGGAACGTTTCCACGGAAGGCTTGAGGCCGTAGTCGAACCGGCGGCGGTGGACGGTCTCCCGGACATGGGTGCCGCTGTCGCTGGTCGTGAACGTCGAGGCCTCGAAGAACCGGCTCCTCGGGATCTCCCCGGCGTAAAGGGCGGCGATGCCGTTCGCGGTGGTGACGAATTCGGCCAGGGGGATGCCGTTCTCCTTGATCGCGATACGGACGTAGTCGACGCTGCCGGGCATCCGTTCCGCGAGGATGTCCAGGATGACCTCGATCGCGCGGGCGTTGAAATAATACCTGTCGTTTTGCGCCTCGATCCACAGGGTCGCGCCGTCGGCTTCCACCCCGATATCGCTGAAGCCGGATTCCCGGATCGCGTCGGAGATCCGCTCGGTGACGGGGTTCGGTCGCCGCGATGCCGGCTCCCGGTAGGGAGCGTCGAAGATCGGGATGAGGGGCTTGCCGATGTCGAAGGCCACGGAGGCGCCGATGCCGATCTGATCGCCTCTCTGCCAGCTTGCCTCGATCTCGGCCCAGCGGGTGGGCTTCCAGCGGACGCCGTAATTGAAGCGGGAAGGCACGGGGCTCGTGAAATATTTCGGCTGCGCCGGGTCGTTCATCTGCTGGTCGTACCGGATGGGGCTGTACTCCGCCACGAGGGCGAATGACTCCGACGGCGCGAACTGGATGCCGCCGAACAGCTGGGCATCGCGCCACCATTGTTTCGGCTTGCTGAACAGCTCGATCCCGAATCCTTCCCCCTGCGGAGGGAGCGTTTTCCTGCCGAGCCTTCCGTTGCCCAGCCCGATGCTGAAATCGAACGGATGGATCTGCTTGCTGGCGACCAGGACCTGGGAGGGATACACGCGCGTGCCGTGGGGGTCCAGGATCGCGACCGCCAGGGCGGGGGTGTACTTTCCTTCGGGGAGGATCTGCAGCTTGATGTCGACGGCCTTGTCTTTGAAGTTGCCGTACGGAGAGCCCGCGGTGAACCCGGGAATGCCGACCACCTCGGTGACCCTGCCGTTCACCTCCACCCGGTCGAAGATCCCGACCGTCCCGAAATAGGTGCGGTACGGATGCACATCGCTTGCGCCCAGGCGGTAGCGGTTCTCCTTCATCACCCTGGCGGTCGGGGTCTCTAAAAGGCCGGTCAGGCCCAGGTTGGAAGGGAAGGTGAAAGGCTCGTCTCCGGCGTACGCAAGGGGCGCCCACGCGATAAGGAGAAGGAGGGACAGCAGGAGCGGCCCCGAACGGCCGGGCATGGATTTCCGGACTGCGGCGAGGGTCACGGGGGATCGACCCGGACGCCCGTCAGGGCATGGATCTCCATCAGCAGGCGCCGGAGGTCTTTGGAGGAGCGCGCCCAGGCGGCGCGGGCTTGTTTCGGGACGACCACCGTGTCCCCGGCCTCGACCCGGGGGCCCGGTCCCTGGAAGGCGGGGATCTCCCACCGGGCCGCCTTGACGTTCCAGCGGATCCATTTCCGATAGACGGGGAGCGCGGTTCCGTCCGCCTTGAGGAGGTAGACGTGCTTCCGGTCCGCGTTCTCCGTGAATCCTCCGGCCCTCCGGATGTACGCCGCGGGATCCGTTTTCGCTTCGTCGAGGGAAACTACGCCGGGCGACTCCACCGCGCCCGTGACCGCGACGGTCCCGGATTTCGAAGGCACCGCGAGCACGTCGCCGTCCTCGAGGGGCAGGTCGTCGCCGGTGCCTTTCAGGAGGCGCGGGTGCGCGAGCTTGACCGGGAGGCGGGGGATGGGAGCGAGGGTTTGAAG
>PQAK01000174.1 GCA_003105225.1 Deltaproteobacteria bacterium
CGGTCCTCGTCGTCCACGAGGATCACCATCTTCCCCGAGCGGATGTCCTCGAGCGCGCTTTCGATCCTGTCCAGCGTCATCGATGCCGCCTTCTCACGCGAACCCGTGCTTTTTCAGGAAATCCCTGGAGATTCCCCGATCGGTGCCTTCCAGATGCCGGAGGACGTATTTGCCGACGATGTCCGTTTCCACGTTGACCCTGTCCCCCGGCCGCATGCCGCCAAACGTGGTCCGCTCCAGCGTGAATGGAATCAGGGCAACCTCGAACCCGTCCGGATGGACTGCGCTGACCGTGAGGCTCACGCCGTCCACGGCCACCGCTCCCTTGAAAACCACGAATTTCATTATAGAGAGATCGGTACGTATATGGAATACCTTGGAATCCCCCGCGGGCCGGATTTCGCGGACCGTTCCGACGCCATCCACGTGACCGTACACCAGGTGGCCGTCCAGCCGGCCGGACGCGGGCATCGCCCTTTCCAGGTTCACCCGCATCCCGGGTTTCAGCGAGCGGAACGTCGTCCGGCCGAGCGTTTCGGCGGAGACGTCCGCGGAAAACCGCCCCGATCCTTTCCCCGTCACCGTCAGGCAGGCCCCGGAGACCGACACGGAATCGCCCGCGTGCATCTCTCCCAGGGGCAGTCCGGCGGCGATGCGCAACACGGCGCCGGTCCCTTTGGGCGCGAAGGAATCGACCGTTCCGACGTCCTCGACGATGCCGGTAAACATGGCTCCACCCGCCTTTTAAAGGAACTCGGCCGTCACGACCAGGTCGTTTCCCGCGCGGCGGGTTCCGGTGATCGACAGCCTCCTGCCCCCGGCCACCGTCCGCGCGCGGAATCCCGACACGGCGCGGACCCCTTCGCCCAGGAGCAGCGGGGCGAGAAAGAACACCAGGCGGTCGACCGCGCCCGCGGCAATCAGCCACCCCGCGGTTTGCCCCCCCCCTTCCACCAGGAGGGAGGTCACGCCTTCCTTCCCCAATGCCCGCAGGAACGCCCCCGCGGAGATGCGTCCGCCGCGCCCCGGCAGCCGCAGGACTTTCCCCCCCAGGGACGCGACCCGGCTCGCGTCGCGGTCGGATACCTCCCGGGGGCATGCGAACAGGATCTCCCCGCTTCCCTCCCTGAAAAGCCGGCGGGCGGGCAGCCCGGAAAGACGCGACGTGAGGATCACCCGCCGGGGATCCCTCGCCCCCGGCAGGCGCGCGGAAAGGAGCGGATCGTCCCTTCGGAACGTCTTCCCGCCGACCAGCACGGCGTCCGAGGCGGCGCGCATCCGGTGGACGATCCGCCGGGACGGCTCCCCGCTGATCCACCGCGAGTTCCCGGTGAAGGCGGCGATCTGCCCGTCGAGCGACATCGCCAGCTTCAGCGTCACGTACGGCTTCCCGGAAACGATCCACTTGCAATAGGCGCGGTTGAGGGATTTCGCCTCCTCCTCGAGGAGGCCGAAGACCGAGTCCACCCCCGCCCGCCGCAGGGCGGACAGGCCCTTGCCGGCAACCCGCGGGTTCGGGTCCTTCATGGCGGCCGCCACCCGCCGGATCCCCGCCGACAGGATCGCTTCCGTGCACGGCCCCGTGCGCCCGGCGTGGCAGCAGGGCTCCAGCGTCACGTACAGGTCGGCTCCCTTCGCGGCGGCCCCGGCGTCCCGGATCGCCTCCACCTCGGCGTGCGGCAGCCCCGCCGCCCGGTGGTACCCGCGCCCCACGACCGTCCCGCCCCGGACGAGGACCGCCCCCACGGCCGGGTTCGGCGACGTCCGCCCGGCGCCCTTGCCGGCCAGCCGGAGCGCCATCCTCATGAATTCGGGCCGCGGGAAGGTCATGGCCGCTAGGGCTTCGGGGGGCGGTCCGTCGGCTCGGTGATGAGCGTCTTGATCTCCTCGACGAACTGGCTCAGGTCCTTGAACTGGCGGTAGACGGAGGCGAACCGGACGTAGGCGACGTCGTCGAGCTTGAGCAGCTCCCCCATGACGCGCTCCCCGATCTCGACCGAGGAGATCTCCTTCTCGCCGGAGGACTGGAACTCCGCCTCCAGGTTGTCGACGACCTTTTCGATGGCCGCGTAGCTGATCGGGCGCTTCTCGCAGGCCTTGAGGATGCCGGTGAGGACCTTCTGCCGGTCGAACGCCTCCCGGCGGCCGTCCCGCTTGACGACCAGGGGAAGCTCTTCCTCGATCCGCTCGTAGGTGGTGAACCGCCTGCGGCAGGAGAGGCACTCCCGCCGTCTCCGGATGACGTCCCCATCCTTGCCCGCGCGGGAGTCGACCACCTTGTTGTCGACCTGGCCGCATCGGGGGCACTTCAAGGGGCGGGCTCCTCCATCCGGACCAGCTCCATGCCCACTTCCCGGAACATCTCCCCGGTGAGCGCGTCCGCGTAGCCCTCGAGGTAGACGACCCGCCGGACGCCCGCGTTGATCAGCATCTTCGCGCAGATGATGCAGGGAAGGTTCGTGCAGTAGAGGACGGCGTCGCGGATCGATACCCCGTGGAACGCCGCCTGGATGATGGCGTTCTGCTCCGCGTGCAGCCCCCGGCACAGCTCGTGCCGCTCCCCCGAGGGGACGTTGAGCTTCTCCCGGAGGCACCCCGTGACCTCGCAATGGGTGACCCCGGAGGGGACGCCGTTGTACCCCGTCGCGAGGAGCCGGCGGTCCTTGACGAGCACCGCGCCCACGGCCCGGCGCAGGCAGGAGGACCGGCGGGAGGCCAGGACCGCCATGTCCATGAAATAGGTGTCCCAGTCGGGCCGGGTGCGCACGCGCATCATCGCCCGTCAGCTTCCCGCATAGGCCGCCAGGCGGTCCGGGTAGAGGGGGAACGCCCCGCACAGGTCGCGCACCGCCGCCGCCACCCGCTTTTCCACCGCGGGGTCGCCGGGGGCCGACAGGATGTCGGCGATCCAGTTCCCGATCCGCTCCATCTCCCGCTCCTTCATGCCGCGCGTGGTGACCGCCGGCGTGCCGGCGCGGATGCCGCTCGTGACGAACGGGCTGCGCGTCTCGAACGGGACCGTGTTCTTGTTGACCGTGATCCCCACGCGCTCCAGCGCCTCCTGCGCGTCCTTCCCGGTCAGCGCCGTCTCCTTCAGGTTGACGAGGAACAGGTGGTTGTCCGTCCCGCCGGACACCAGCCGGAATCCCCGCCGCGCGATCGCGCCCGCCATGGCGCGGGTATTGAGGACGATCCGCTCCTGGTACTCCTTGAACTGCGGGGTCATCGCCTCCTTGAGGGCCACCGCCTTCGCCGCGATGACGTGCATGAGCGGCCCGCCCTGGATGCCGGGGAAGATCGCCGAGTTGAGCTTCTTGGCCATCGCCTCGCGGCACAGGATCATCCCCGCCCGCGGGCCCCGGAGCGTCTTGTGGGTCGTCGTGGTGACGAATTCGCAGTAGGGAACCGGGTTGGGGTGCAGGCCCACCGCCACCAGCCCCGCCACGTGGGCGATGTCCGCCATCAGCATCGCGCCGGTCTCGTCGGCGATCTGCCGGAAGGGGATGAAATCGATGGTCCGGGGATAGGCGGACGCGCCGATGACGATCATCTTCGGCCGGTGCTTCTTCGCGAGGTCGCGCACCTGGTCGAAATCGATCGTCTCCGTGTCCTCCCGCACGCCGTACGGCACGACGTGGAAGAGCTTCCCGGAGAAATTGACGGGGCTCCCGTGCGTCAGGTGCCCGCCGTGGGAGAGGTTCATCCCGAGCATCGTGTCGCCGGGGGTCATCACGGCGAGGTAGACCGCCATGTTCGCCTGCGAGCCGGAGTGCGGCTGGACGTTCACGTGCTCCGCGCCGAAGATCTTCTTCGCCCGCTCGATGGCCAGCGACTCGGCCTGGTCGACGAATTCGCACCCGCCGTAGTACCGCTTCCCCGGGTACCCTTCGGCGTACTTGTTCGTCAGCACGGAGCCGGTCGCCTCGAGCACCGCCTCGCTCACGAAGTTCTCGGAGGCGATCAGCTCCAGGCCGTAGGCCTGCCGCTCCGTCTCCCTCCGGATGACCTCGTAGATCTCCGGATCCACCGCCTTCAGAGTTTCCATGCGTCGCTCCTTATGTCTCCGCCCGCGGGCCGAGGCGTTTCTCGATCCGCCCGATCTTCGCCACCCGCCGGGCGTGGCGCCCCCCCTCGAACGACTCCGAGAGGAAGAGCCGCAGGCGGGCCACCGCGGCGTCGGCCGTCATCGTCCGGGCGCCGAACACCGCCACGTTGGCGTCGTTGTGCAGGCGGGCATGACGCGCCGCGAAGTCGTCGTAGAGCACCGCCGCGCGCACGTCCGGCATCTTGTTCGCCGCGATCGACATCCCGATGCCGGTCCCGCAGACCAGGACCCCCAGGGCCGCGCGGCCGCCGGAAACGACCGAGGCGACCGCTTCCGCGAAGTCCGGGTAGTCCACCGGCTCGGCGGTCGCCGGGCCCAGGTCCTGAACGGCGTATCCCCACCCGGAGAGCGCTTCCCGCAGCCGCTCCTTCATCTCCAGGCCGGCGTGGTCCGAAGCGATCGCGACGATCGCGGCCGGGCGATCCATCCGCCTACCCCGTGAACCTGCCGAACAGCAGGCAGGAGTTGGTTCCGCCGAAGCCGAACGAATTCGAGAGGGCGTAGCGGATCGGGTGGCGGCGCGCCGTGTTGGGCACGTAGTCCAGGTCGCACTCCGGGTCCGGCGTCGTGTAGTTGATCGTCGGCGGAACGACCCCGTCGCGCAGCGCCAGGACGGAGAAGACGCTCTCGATGGCGCCGGCGGCCCCCAGCAGGTGGCCGGTCATCGACTTGGTGGAGCTGACCATCAGGCGGGAGGCATGGCCCTTGAAGACGGTCTTGATGGCCATCGTCTCGTAGAGGTCGTTGTAGGGAGTCGAGGTCCCGTGGGCATTGATGTAATCGACCTCCTCCGGGTTGACCCGCCCGTCGTCGATCGCCGCCTGCATGCAGCGGGCCGCCCCTTCCCCGCCGGGCGCCGGCGCGGTGACGTGGTACGCGTCCGCGGAGGCGCCGTACCCGAGCAGCTCCGCGTAGACCCGCGCGCCGCGCCGCTTCGCGAATTCCAGCTCCTCCAGCATGAGGATGGCCGCGCCTTCCCCCATCACGAACCCGTCGCGTTCCTTGTCGAAGGGGCGCGACGCCGCGGCCGGATCGTCGTTCCGGGTGGACAGCGCCTTCATCGCGCAGAACCCCCCCAGCCCCATCGGGGTGATGGTGGCCTCCGCCCCGCCGGCGATGACCGCGTCGCAGATCCCCCGCCGGATCGCCTGCGCCGCCTCTCCCACCGCGTGGCTGGAAGCCGCGCACGCGGTCGTGGTGGTGATGTTGGGTCCCTTGGCGCCGTACTTCATCGCGATGTGGCCGGGAGCGAGGTTGGAGATGAGCATCGGGATGAAGAACGGGCTGATCTTGCGGGCGCCCCCCTCGAGATACGCCTTGTGGTAGTGCTCGAGCGTGGAGAGCCCCCCCAGCCCGCTGCCCACGTAGACGCCGATCCGGGGCGCCAGCTCCTCGCCGATCGACAGGCCGGAGTCGTTCATGGCGAGATGGGCGGCCGCCATGGCGATCTGGATGAACGGGTCCATCCGCTTGATCTCTTTCCGGTCGATGAAGTCCTCGGGGCGGAACCCCTTCACCTCGCCGGCGATCTTCGTCGAGAACTCCGCCGTGTCGAACTTCGTGATCTGCGACACCCCCGACCGGCCGGCCAGGATCGCCTCCCACGTCGGCTCGACGCCGATCCCCAGGGGAGTCACCGCCCCCACGCCCGTGACCACCACTCTTCGCATCCGCCACCCTTCCCGTCGCGGCTCCCGGTCCGCCGGCCTCCTTCCGCCGGCGGCTTCCGCGGATCCGTCGTTATTTCGCGTGGGTCTTGATGTACTCCACGACGTCGTTCACGGTCTTGATCTTCTCGGCTTCCTCGTCCGGGATCTCGATCCCGAACTCCTCTTCCATCTTCATCACCAGCTCGACGATGTCGAGGGAATCGGCGCCCAGGTCGTCGATGAACGACGCGCTGGTGGTGACCTCGTTCACGTCCTTCCCCAGCTGCTCCGCCACGATCTCCTTCACTTTTTTCTCGACCGGCATCTGCGGTCCTCCTTTTCTATTAATATACACTCACATGTACAGCCCGCCGTTGATCCCGATCACCTGCCCCGTAACGTAGCCCGCGCCGTCCGATGCCAGGTAGAGCGCAAGCTCCGCCACCTCCTCGGGGGCGGCGAATCGTTTCAGGGGAATCTGGTCCAGGAACGCTTTCTGGACCGCCTCCGGCAAGCTCGACGTCATGGCCGTCTGGATGAATCCGGGGGCGATCGCATTCACCGTGATCCCGCGCGAGCCGAGCTCGCGCGCCATCGATTTCGTGAAGCCCGCGATCCCCGCCTTGGCGGCCGAATAGTTCGACTGCCCGGCATTTCCCATCAGGCCGACGACCGAGCTCATGTTGACGATCCGGCCGCCGCGCTGCTTGATCATGTGGCGGGACACGGCCTTGGTGAGCAGGAAGGTCCCCTTGAGGTTGGTCCGGACGACCGCGTCGAAATCCTCTTCGGTCATGCGCATCAGGAGGTTGTCCCGGGTGATCCCGGCGTTGTTCACCAGGATGTCGATCCGCCCCTGGGCGGCGACGATGCGGGCGACCGCCGCGTCGACCTGTGCGGCGTCCCCGACGTCGAACATCTCCACCATCCCCCGGCCCCCGGCCTTCTCGATGCCGGCCAGCGTTTCCCGCGCGGCCGTCTCGTTGACGACGTCGCTGATGACCGCCACGGCGCCTTCGGCGGCGAACCGCTCCACGATGGACTTCCCGATCCCGCGCGCGGAGCCGGTGACCAGTGCAACCTTGCCCGCAAGCCGCATCGCTTTCGCCCCCTTCCCGAAGTTTCTACCTTTGTTTCCGGCACCGGCACAAGAGAAAACTTCAGCCGGCAACGGCCCGCGCGCCCTCCAGGTCGGCGGGAGCGCAGAAGGACGCCGCGCCGGCGTCCCGGTCGATCCGGCGGAGCAGCCCGGAGAGCACCTTCCCGGGACCCACCTCGATAAACGACGAGGCGCCCATGCCGCGCATCCGCCGGACGCACGCCTCCCAGCGGACCGGGGCCGCGATCTGGCGCAGCAGCAGGTCCGCGACCGGCGCCCCCGGAGGATACGGCTCGGCGCTCACGTTCGCCACGACGGGAAACCGGAACGTCCCCTCGGCGACCGCGCGAAGCTCCGGGGCAAGGCGGTCCGCGGCGGGCCGCATCAGGGAGCAGTGGAAGGGGGCGCTGACCGGCAGGGGAAGGGCCCGCTTCGCGCCCGCCGATCGGGCCGCCTCGCATGCGGCCTGCACCGCCGCCGCGCTCCCGGAAATCACGATCTGGTCCCCGCCGTTGAAGTTCGCCGGCTCCACGACGCCCATGCCCGCGGCGGCGCGGCAAACCGCCTCCACGCTCTCGGGAGACAACCCGATCAGCGCGGCCATCGCGCCCTCTCCCACGCGCACGGCCTCCTGCATGTACCGGCCCCGGGAGCGCAGGACGCGCGCCGCGTCCCCGACGGAAAGCGCCCCCGCCGCCACCAGCGCCGAATACTCCCCCAGGGAGTGGCCTGCGGCGCACAGCGGCGTCACCCCGGTTTCCGCCTCGAGCACCCGGAACGCCGCGACGCTCACGGTAAAGATCGCCGGCTGCGTGTTTTCGGTGAGGCGCAGCTCCTCGTCGGTCCCCCGGAAGCAGAGCGCCGCGAGGTCCATCCCCGCCGCGTCGGAAGCCTCCCGGAACACGGCGCGGGCGGCCGGATACGCCTCGTACAGCTCCTTCCCCATTCCCGCAAACTGCGAGGCTTGTCCGGGAAACAGCAGGCCGATCCCCATCCCCGCCTCCCTCACATCCGCATCAGCGCGGAGCCCCAGGTAAGACCGCCGCCGAACGCGGCCAGCAGAAGAAGATCGCCCTCCGCATACCGCCCCTGGTCCCGCGCCTCCGCGAGCGCGATCGGGATGGAGGCCGCGGAGGTGTTGCCGAACCGGTCCACGTTCACGAACACGCGCTCCATCGGGATGTGGGCGTGCTCGGCCGTGGCCTCGATGATCCGGAT
>PQAK01000175.1 GCA_003105225.1 Deltaproteobacteria bacterium
ACCGTGAACAGCCGGCTGTACATGCGCACCTCGGACGGGACGGCGTGCTCGGCCGACACCCATTGGACGGCCGTGGTCCGTTTCTTCTTCGCGCCGGGGGGCTTGCCCAGGGATCCCGGATCGTACGTGCAGCGCAGTTCGATCACCTCTCCCGTGGCCGGGTCCTTGACGGCTTCCTCGCAATGGAGAATGTAGGCGCTCAACAGGCGAATCTCGCCCCCCGGCTTTAATCGCAGCCAGTCCTCGGGAGGATGTTCGCTGAAATCGGTGCGCTCGATGAAAATCTCGCGGGTGAGCGGAAGTTTCCTGGAGCCTTCCTTGCCGATGTCGCGCGGCCAGTAGGGCGATTCCAGCCACTCGACCTTGTCGGCCGGATAATTGGTGATGGTGACCTTCAGCGGTCGCAGCACGGCCATGACCCGGGGGGCGCGCGCATTCAGGTCGTCGCGGATCGCGTCTTCCAGCAGCTCCATGCTCACGCGGCTGTTCGCCTTGTCGACGCCGATGCGCGCGGCGAACAGGCGGATGCCTTCCGGCGTGTAGCCGCGGCGGCGCATCCCGGCGATCGTGGGCATCCGCGGATCGTCCCAGCCGGCGACCCGCCCTTCCTCGACGAGCTGGAGCAGCTTGCGCTTGCTCATGACCGTGTAGTCGAGGTTCAGCCGGGCGAACTCGTGCTGCCGCGGCCGCGGCTCCGGGAACAGGTTGTCGACCAGCCAGTCGTAGACCGCCCGGTTGTTCTCGAACTCCAGCGTGCAGATCGAATGCGTGATCTTCTCGATGGCGTCCGACAGGGGGTGGGCGAAGTCGTACATGGGGTAGATGCACCAGGCGTCGCCCCTGCGGTAATGGGACGCGTGGCGGATCCGGTAGAGCAGGGGATCGCGCAGCTTCATGTTCCTGGCCGCCATGTCGATCCTGGCGCGCAGGACGTGCGCCCCGTCCGGAAACTCGCCGGCGCGCATGCGGGCGAACAGGTCCAGGTTCTCCGCCGCGGAGCGGTTGCGGTACGGGCTTTCCCGGCCCGGTTCCGTGACGGTGCCGCGGCCCCGGCGGATCTCTTCCTCGCTCGAGCTGTCCACGTACGCCTTGCCGTCCCGGATCAGCCGGACCGCGAGGTCGTAGAGCTGCTCGTAGTAATCCGAGGCGAAGAAGAGCTTGTCCTTCCAGTCGAATCCGAGCCACCGCACGTCGCGCAGGATCGACTCGACGTACGCCATGTCCTCGGTTTCCGGGTTGGTGTCGTCGAACCGCAGGTGGCACATGCCGCCGAACTCCTCGGCGATGCCGAAGTTCAGGCAGATGGACTTGGCGTGGCCGATGTGCAGGAAGCCGTTCGGCTCCGGCGGGAAGCGCGTCGCCACCCGGCCGCCGTACGCGCCGGAGAGGGTGTCCCGCTTGACGATCTCGCGGAGGAAATCGAGGCTTTCCCTGCCCTCGCGCCCCGGCGGCCGGGGATCGTTCTTCGGCATGCGTCCTACCCCTTCATCCCCGGCGGATCCGTTTCGCCGCCGAGGAAATGCGTCGTACCACCTCTTCGCGGCCGAGGATCTCCATGACGTCGTAAAGGCCCGGGGAGGCGGTGCCGCCCGTCAGGGCCACGCGGATCGGCTGGTGGATCTTCAAGGTCCCCCCCCTCCTTGCGACGACCTCGGAGAGCGCCGCTTCCGTCGCGGCGGAGGAAAATTCCGGGAGCGCCGAAAACGCATCGGCGATTTCCTCGAGCACCGGGGCGATCTCGGGGGTGAGGAACTTCGCGGCGGCCTTCGGATCGGTCTCCTTCTCCCGGAAGTAGTAGACCGCGGCGTCGGCCATTTCCACGAGGGTCCGCGCCCGTTCCTGCAAGGTTTGCACGATGCGGACGAGTCGCGGGGAGGGGGAAGCCTCGATCCCGTGCGGTTTCAGATAGGGGATGAGGAGGAGCGCCAGCCGTTCCGGATCGGCTTCCTTCATGTAATGGGCGTTCAGATGCAGCAGCTTGTTGATATCGAACCGGCTCGGGGAGAGGTTTACGTGCTCCAGGGAAAAAAGCCCCTGGAGATCCTCGAGGGAAAAGATCTCCTGGTCCCCGTGCCCCCAGCCCAGCCGGGCAAGGTAGTTGACGACCGCCTCGGGGAGATACCCCATGTCCCGGTATTTCATGACCGAGGTCTCCGCGTCCCGCTTGGACATCTTTCCCCCTTCCATCCCGTGGATCAGGGGAAAGTGGCCGAAGCGGGGAGGCGGGTATCCGAGGGCCTCGTAGATCAGGAGCTGCTTCGGGGTGTTGTTCAGGTGGTCGTCCCCGCGCAGGACGTGGGTGATTCCCATGGCGGCGTCGTCCACCACCACGACGAAATTGTACGTCGGCGTGCCCTCGGAGCGGAGGAGGACCAGGTCGTCCAGCTCGCCGTTCTCGAACGTCACGTCCCCTCGCAGCAGGTCCCGGACCACCGTCTGCCCTTCGGCCGGGGTCTTGAAGCGCACGACGTACGGTTTTCCCTCCGCGGCTTCGGGCGGCAGGTTCCGGCACCGGCCGTCGTACCGGGGCTTCTCCTTGCGGGCCTTCATCTCCTCCCGTCGGCGGTCCAGCTCCTCGGGAGTGCAGATGCACCGGTACGCCTTCCCGCGCGCCAGGAGCCGCTCGGCCTCCCGCCGGTAGAGATCCATGCGTTCCGTCTGGTAGTAGGGGCCTTCGTCCCAGGAGAGCCCGAGCCAGCTCATGCTGTCGAGGATCGCCTGCACGAATTCCCGGGTCGACCGCTCGCGGTCGGTGTCCTCGATGCGCAGGATGAATTTGCCGCCGAGCCTGCGGGCGTAGAGCCAGTTGAAGAGGGCGGTCCTCGCTCCTCCGATGTGGAGCTCCCCGGTGGGGCTGGGGGCGAAACGCGTTGCTACGGGTGGCATTTTCGCCTCGTTCCCTGATGGTGAAGGCATCTGCGGGATTCCCGCGGTGCTACAGGACGGCCAGGCCCGCGTATCCGACGACCTGTCCGTAATCTCCGCTGACCTCGCCGGAAGTCGCATATTTTATCAGACGGGCTTCGCGGGCGCCAAGGGAAAGGGCGGCGAACAGCATGACGGTCGCGGGGATCACGCCGCACATGGTGATGCGCTCCGACCGGACGGTCCGGTAGAGGCCTTCGGGGTCGAGCGCCAGGATCCGCGATATCGCCTTCTCGTCCTTTTTCCGTGCGATCGCATCCGCCTCGTAATGGGTCATGTCCGAGCTTGCGATCAGCAGGGGGGGGGATGGGTCCTCCCGCAGGACGTCCGCGACCGTCTCGCCCAGAGCACGGCACTCGGTAAGGGAGAGGTGGCCCAGGGCGATGGGGACGAACCGGAAATCCTTGCGGAACCTTCTTATGAACGGGAGTTGCACTTCGAGGGAATGCTCCCTGCTGTGCGCGGACCGGTCTTCGGACAAGACCGGGGACGCTGCAAGGAGCCGGGAGGCCAGTTCCTCTTCGATCGGGACGTCCCCCCATGGCATCTTCCACGCACCCCGGGACATGAGGGCGGCATCCGCCCCCAACCCCGTGTGATTGGGGCAGAAAATGACCAGGCGGTCGGGGATCGCCACCGAGGAGAACACCTCCCCCGCCACTGCGCCGGAATATACGTACCCGGCGTGGGGGACGACGATCCCTCGTGCGGAGATCCGTTCCGGGAGGTCCCGGGTCAGCCGCCGGATCTCCAGTTCCAGTTCCCTGGCCGTTCCGGGATAGAATTGGCCGGCGACAGCGGGAAGCCGTATCATGCCGACATGTTACCATATTCGGGAATCTTCGCGATTGACAGTCGACGGAGGGTTTTCTATAGTATCTTTTTCAATTTTCGGGGAAGTTTGTCCTTTGTACATTAAGATATCCGAGATTCCCCGCGAGGGGCTCGACGTCGCCGCAAGCCGGGGGAAGGCCTGGATCCCCCGGGTCCTGGAAGGCATGGATCCGTACCCGCTGAGCGCCTGCAGGCTGACCTCGGCCAGCTTGGTGCTGTCCGTCGAGGGACGGAATCTCTTTGCCAGCGGGTCGTTTACCGCCAGGGGGGAGGCGTGCTGCGACCGTTGCACCGAGGTGTTCACGGTCGCGTTGGACAGGGAGTTTTCCACGATCCTCGTTCCCGGCGACAAGGGGCCTTCGGGGGCGACCAACGTGGAACTTCACGAGGACGACCTCGACATCGGTTTTTACGACGGCGCGGGGATCGAGGTGACCGATCTTTTCTGGGAGCAGGTGGCGCTGGCCTTGCCGGTGAAGCTCCTGTGTTCGGAGGATTGCCGGGGGGTCTGCCCGATGTGCGGCGCCAATCGCAACCGGGGGGAATGCGCGTGCTCCGAGGCGCAGCCCGACCGGCCGTTCGATATCTTGATGAACCTGAAGAAAAAAAAGGAGTAAAGGATGCCGAATCCGAAACGACGGGGATCGAAATGCCGCAGGGACAAGCGGCGGACCCACAAGAAGCTCGCCAACCCCGCCCGGAGCACCTGCCCGCAGTGCAAGCAGGTCAAGCGGCCCCATGCCGTGTGCCCGACGTGCGGGACCTACAAAGGCCGGGAAGTCATTGCCCAGGATTGACGGTCGTTAATACCTTCCTCCGATGAAAATTGCAGTGGATGCGATGGGGGGGGATCACGCCCCGCGTGAAGTGGTCCTCGGGGCGGTGCAGGCCGCGCAGGATCTGGACCTCCCCGTCATCCTGGTGGGGCGCCAGGAGCTGCTTCGCGATGAACTGCGCTCCCTGGGAGGGGAGGGGAGGGGGATCGAGGTGGCGCACGCCTCCGAAGTCGTGGAGATGTGCGAGGTGCCGGGCGTGGCCATCCGGAAGAAGAAGCACTCGTCGATCCGCGTGGGATTGAACCTGGTCGCCGAGGGTCAGGCCTCCGCTTTCGTGAGCGCGGGAAACTCGGGAGCCGTGATGGCCGGGGCGCTGTATATCCTGCGGAAGATCCGCGGGATCGACCGGCCCGCGATCACGGCGACGATCCCGACGCCGTCGGGACCGATCGTCCTGATCGATGCGGGGGCGAACGTCGGCTGCAAGCCCGCCCACCTCCTGCAGTTCGGCTTCATGGGGGACGCCTATGCCAAAAAGGTCCTGGGGATCGCCCATCCCCGGATCGGCCTGGTGAGCATCGGCGAAGAGGAGTCGAAAGGGACGGACCTGACGCGGGAGACGGGGGCGCTCTTCCGCAGGACGGGATTGAACTTCATGGGAAACGTCGAGGGGCGCGATTTTTTCACCGGGAAGGCGGACGTCTTCGTCTGCGACGG
>PQAK01000176.1:0-911 GCA_003105225.1 Deltaproteobacteria bacterium
CATCGCTTCCTCGGTCCGGGAGTTCGGGGGGGAGGCGAGGATGACATCGCCTGAATGCGCCTCGGGGACGGACCGGGTGGCGGAGACGGCAAGGGGACTGTCCGAGGAGATCATCGTCAACCTGCAGGGCGACGAGCCGATGATGCACCCCTCCGTCATCGACGCGGTGATCGCTCCCCTGCTTGACGACCCGGCGGTTTCGATGACCACCGCGGCCCTCCCGCAGGAGGACCCGGAGGAGTTTCTCCGTCCTTCCGTGGTGAAGGTGGTTGTCGACGACCGGGGGGATGCGCTCTATTTTTCGCGCGCCGCCATCCCCCACTACCGCGACAAGGGGTCCGGAGGGTACCGCAAGCACCTCGGGATCTACGGGTACCGGAAGGAGTTCCTGTTCACCGTGGCCGCCCTCCCGCCGGCCTCCCTGGAAACGGCGGAGCGGCTGGAGCAGCTGCGGGTGCTGCAGAGCGGGTACAAGATCCGCGTCGTCGACGTGGAGTTCGACTCGATGGGGGTGGACACCCCCGAGGACCTGAGCGCCGTCGAGGAGAGGGTATGCGGGCCGAAAGGACGGTGAAGCCGAAGTTCATCTTCGTGACCGGCGGCGTCGTCTCGTCGCTGGGGAAAGGGCTCGCGGCCGCCTCGATCGGCGCCCTGCTGGAGGCCCGGGGCCTCAAGATCACGATGCTCAAGCTCGACCCCTACATCAACGTGGACCCCGGCACGATGAACCCGTTCCAGCACGGCGAGGTGTTCGTGACCGACGACGGCGCCGAAACCGACCTCGACCTGGGCCACTACGAGCGGTACGTCTCCTCGCGGATGGGGAAGAAGAACAACTGCACCACGGGCAAGATCTACCACTCCGTGATCACGAAGGAGCGCCGCGGCGACTACCTGGGCGGCACGGTCCA
>PQAK01000176.1:968-14441 GCA_003105225.1 Deltaproteobacteria bacterium
AGCGGGTCATCTACGCGGCGGCCAAGGGGTACGACCTCGCGATCGTCGAGGTCGGCGGCACCGTGGGCGACATCGAGAGCCTCCCGTTCCTGGAGGCGATCCGGCAGGTGAGGACGGACCGGGGCAAGGAGAACGTCCTCTACGTCCACGTGACGCTCGTCCCCTACATCAGGACGGCCGGGGAGCTGAAGACCAAGCCCACCCAGCACAGCGTGAAGGAGCTGCGCTCCATCGGCATCCAGCCCGACATCCTGCTGTGCCGGTCCGACCGCCCGCTGCCGAAGGAGATCAAGGCGAAGATCGCGCTGTTCTGCAACGTGACCGAGGACGCGGTCATCACCGCCCGGGACGTGGAGCAGATCTACGAGCTGCCCCTGGTCTTCCACCAGGAGGGGCTGGACGACAAGATCATGGAGTCCCTGAACATCTGGGCGGGCGAGCCGAGGCTGGAGCCCTGGTCGAAGATCATGGAGAAGTGGAAGAACCCGGTGGGGGAAGTCACGATCGCCATCGTCGGGAAATACGTGAACCTGCGCGAGTCGTACAAGAGCCTGAACGAGGCGCTCACCCACGGGGGGATCGCCCACGCGGTCCGGGTCCTGCACCGGTACGTGGACTCCGAGGAGGTGGAGCGGCAGGGGGCCGAGGCGCTGCTGAAAGGCGCGGACGGGATCCTGGTTCCGGGGGGGTTCGGGTCGCGCGGGGTGGAAGGGAAGATCGCCGCCGCACGGTATGCCCGGGAAAACCGGATCCCCTTCTTCGGCATCTGCCTGGGGATGCAGGTCGCCGTCGTGGAGTTCGCCCGGAACGTGTGCGGCCTGGCGGCGGCCACCAGCCGGGAACTCGACACGGAGAGCCAGTGCGCGGTCATCGACCTCATGCCGGACCAGCGCGGGATCATCGAGAAGGGGGGGACGATGCGTCTCGGCGCGTACCCCTGTTCCCTCGCCGAGAAATCCCTGGCCCGGAAGGCATACGGCGTTCCGGAGGTTTCCGAGCGCCACCGGCACCGGTACGAATTCAACAACGAGTTCCGGGAGGCCCTCTCCGCAAAGGGGCTGCGGATCACCGGCCTGTCGCCGGACGGGCGCCTCGTGGAGATCGTGGAGCTCCAGGACCACCCCTGGTTCCTGGGCTGCCAGTTCCACCCGGAGTTCCAGTCCCGGCCGATGGCCCCCCACCCCCTGTTCCGCGACTTCATCGGCGCCGCCTTCACCGTCTCCCGGAGACAGGCGGTCTCGTGATCCGGCAGGTCGCAGTCGCAGGCCGGTGGCGGGTCGGCGCGGGGAACCCCCTGCTCGCCATCGCCGGGCCGTGCGTCCTGGAATCGGAACCGCTCGCGATGGCCGTGGCGGAGTTCCTGTCGGGGCTTGCCGCCCGCCTGGGCATCCCCCTCGCCTTCAAGGGGTCCTTCGACAAGGCGAACCGCTCTTCGGTCCGATCGTACCGCGGGCCCGGTCTCGAGGAGGGGCTGCGGATCCTGGCCGAGGTGAAGCGGCGGTTCCGCATCCCGGTGACGACGGACGTGCATGGACCGGAGCAGGCGGCGGCCGCGGCGAAGGTGGTCGACATCCTGCAGATCCCCGCGTTCCTCTGCCGCCAGACCGACCTGCTGGTGGCCGCGGGGAAGACGGGCGTGCCGGTCAATATCAAGAAGGGGCAGTTCATGGCCCCCTGGGACATGGCAAACGCGGTGGAAAAGGTGGCTTCGACGGGGAATGCCGCCGTCCTGGTCACGGAGCGGGGGAGCACGTTCGGATACAACAACCTGGTGGTCGATTTCCGGGGGCTGCCGGCCATCCGGGAATCGGTCTGCCCGGTGATCTTCGACGCGACCCACAGCGTCCAGCTTCCCGGCGGCGCCGGGAAGGCATCGGCCGGCGAGCGGCGTTTCATCGCCCCGCTGGCGCGCGCGGCCGTCGCGGCGGGGGTGGACGGGATATTCCTCGAGGTCCATCCGGACCCGGACCGGGCCCTGTCCGACGGTCCCAACAGCCTGCCGCTCGATGCCGTGGAGCCGCTGCTGCGGTCCCTCCTCGCCATCCGCGAGGCAGCGGAGCCCGGGACGACCGGGAAAGGAGGCCGACCATGACCGGCGACCTGACCTCCCGCGCGGCGCGAGTCCTCTCCATCGAGGCGGAAGGCCTTCTCGCGCTGCGGGAGAAGCTCGACCACCAGTTCACGCGCGCCGTCGAGATGCTGCTTTCCGCTCCCGGCAAGGTGGTCGTGACGGGGATGGGGAAGTCCGGGCTCATCGGCCGCAAGATCGCCGCGACCCTGGCGTCCACCGGGACGCCCGCCTTCTTCCTGCACCCCGCGGAAGGCCTCCACGGAGACATCGGCATGGTCCTCAAGGGGGACGTCGTCCTCGCGCTCTCGAACTCGGGCGAGACCCAGGAAGTGGTGCGGCTGCTCCCCGTCTTCAAGCGGCTGGGGCTCAAGCTCATCGCCCTCACCGGAAACCCGCAGTCCACGCTTGCCCGCCACGCCGACGCCGCGATCGATGTCGGGGTCCGCGAGGAGGCCTGTCCGCTGGGGTTGGCCCCGACGGCCTCCACCACGGCGGCGCTCGCGATGGGGGACGCCCTCGCGGTCGTGCTGTTCGAGGAGAAGGGATTTTCCGCGCAGGATTTCGCGATGCTCCATCCCGGGGGCGCCCTGGGCCGGAAGCTCCTCACGGTGGACGAGCTGATGCACACCGGCGAGGAGATCCCGCTGGTCTCCTGCGATACGCCGCTCAAGGACGCGTTGTTCACGATCAGCTCCAAGCGGCTGGGGGTCACGGGAGTCCAGAACGGCTCCGGGGCGCTGGTCGGCGTGATCACCGACGGGGACGTCCGCCGGGCGATGGCGAAGGGGGTCGACCTCTTCGCCACCCGCGCGGAAGAGGTGATGTCCACCCGCCCGAAGCGCATTTCCTCATCGGACCTGGCCGCGTCCGCCCTGCGGAAGATGGAGGAGCATTCGATCACGAGCCTGTTCGTGTTCGACCCGCGCGAGGCGCATCGGCTCGTGGGGATCGTCCACATCCACGATCTCCTGAAAGCGGAGGTGGGATGAGCGCCCCCCGGCAAAGTTCCGGCGCTGCGGAGAAGGCGGCGCGGGTGCGCCTGTTCCTCCTCGACGTGGACGGGGTTCTCACCGACGGGGGGATCATCCTCGACGGCGACGGGCGGGAGACCAAGCGCTTCCACGTCCGGGACGGCCACGGGATCAAGATGCTGCAGCGCGCAGGGGTGGGGGTGGGCATCATCACCGGGCGCACCTCGGAGGTGGTCGCCGTCCGCGCGAAAGAGCTGGGCATTTCCATCGTCCGGCAGGGAGCGTTCGACAAGGTGGCTTCCTGGCGGGAGATCCTTGCCTCCACGGGGGTCCCGCCGGCGGAGACCGCCTACGTGGGAGACGATATCGTCGACGTGCCCCTGATGCGGCAGGTGGGATTCGCAGCGACCGTGGCGGACGCGGAATCCTACGTGCGGGACGCGGCCGATTTCGTGTCCACGCGTGCCGGCGGGCACGGCGCCGTCCGGGAGATCATCGAGTTCGTCCTGCGATCCGGCGGCGCCTGGGACAAGGTCGCCTCCCGCTATTTCACGGACGGTGCCTAGGGGATGCTGCGGCGGACGGTTTCCTTCGCGGCGCTGATTGCGGCATTGGGAGGGATCGCGCTCCTGGCCGCGATTTCCGCGCTGTCTCCCGGGATCCGGGGGACACGGGATCCGTCCGCCGGCGCGCCCCCCGCCGAGCCGGAAGTCGTTTTCCAGGGGATGGAGATGCGGGAGATCCGGGGAGAGGGAGCGCAGTACCGCATGGTTGCCGACCGTGCCGCCTACCGGTTCCTGACGGGCGGGATTTCGGCGGCAGGCGTGACCCTCGAGATTCCGGGCGCGGCGGGGAACGTGACGGTGCGCGCACCGATGGCCACATGGGACACCAGGACCGGGCAGGTCCTTCTTCCCGAGGGAGGCGCCGCGGAGAACGGCACGGGATGGTCCGCGGCGGTCGCCTCCGCGCGCCTGTCCCTTCCGGACCGGCAGATGACCGCCGCGGGCGCCGCCCGTCTCTCGGGGCCGGGGCTCTCGGTGGCGGGAAGCGACCTGGTCTGGAAATGGAGGGAAGGGAAGGTGGCGCTCCAGCAGCCGAAAACCCGGCTCGAGCCGGCCCGGACCCTCCGAAGGAGGGGGTGAGCCGATGCGCAAGCGGATGGCGGTACTGGCCTTTCTGGCCCTTGCGGTCTCGATCCCCGGCGCCCGGGCGGACGATCGCGTGATTCCCCGTCCCGAGGATTTCGGGAACCGCCCCATCGAGATCACCGCAGATCGTCTTTCCGCCGACAGCGTGAAGCAATCGGTCTCCTTCGAGGGGAACGTGATCGCGAAGCAGGGCGATGTGACCTTGTACGCCGATCGCCTGTTCGCGGAATATTCGCGCGGCGCGGGAGCGATCGAGAAGATCATCGCGGAGGGCAACGTCCGGGTGAACCAGCAGGACAGGGAAGCGCGGGCCGCGCGCGCGGTGTTCTACAACCTCGAGCAGCGGATCGTCCTCTCGGGCGGCGCCGACCTCGTCCAGGGAGGAAACACCCTGAAAGGCGAGACGGTGACCATCTACCTTCGGGAGAACCGTTCCGTGATCACCGGGGGCGAGGGAGGCCGCGTCAAGGCGGTCATCCAGCCGAAAGGGCTGCCCGAGACCAGGGAGAAGAAGGGCCGGTGATCTCCCTGGCGGTACAAGGCCTGTCGAAGCGCTACCGGAACCGGGAGGTGGTGAAGGGGGTGTCGCTCGATATCGGGCCCGGGGAAGTCGTCGGGCTGCTGGGCCCGAACGGGGCGGGGAAGACCACGATTTTCTACATGATCGTCGGGCTCGTCGCGCCGGACGAGGGGCGGGTCACGCTCAACGGGGAGGAGGTCACCCGACTGCCGATGCATCGCCGCGCCCGCCTGGGGCTGGGGTACCTGCCGCAGGAGCCGTCGGTATTCCGGAAACTGACCGTCCGCGAAAATATCCTCGCATTCCTGGAAGAGACGGAGCTGTCCGCGGGGGAGCGGGAGGAGAGACTGACCCGGTTGATGCAGGAGATGCGCATTTCCGGCGTGGCGGAAACCGTCGGCCTCTCGCTTTCGGGCGGGGAGCGCCGGCGGGTGGAGATCGCCCGGGCGCTGGTGCTGTCGCCGTCCTTCCTGCTCCTGGACGAGCCGTTCGCAGGAATCGATCCGATATCCGTTGCCGACCTGCAGCAGGTGATCCTTGGATTAAAAGGTCGCGGGATCGGGGTTATAATAACGGATCATAACGTGCGCGATACGCTCAAGGTGTGCGATCGCGCCTACATCATCTCGGATGGGGAGATCCTGTTGTCGGGGAACCCGGAGGAGATCGCGGCTTCCGCGCGCGTTCGGGAAATCTATCTGGGAGACGAGTTTACGCTTTGACCGTTCGAGGCCGGAATGGCGCTTGAGTTACGACAGTCCCTGAAGCTGAGCCAGCAGCTGGTGATGACGCCGCAGCTGCAGCAGGCGATCAAGCTTCTGCAACTTTCGCGCCTGGAACTCCAGCAGGCGATCCGCGAGGAACTGGAAATCAACCCGGTGCTCGAAGAATCCCAGGAGGGCGTCACGGACGGCGAGGATGCCGCGGGGAGGGAAGACGAGCCCCCCGAGGCGGCCGCGGCTTCCGAGAGCGCGGAACCCGCGAAGGAGGACCAGAGCCTCCGGGGCGAAGGCGGGCTGATCGACCGGGTCGACTGGAACTACTATTTCGGGGACGGTTCCCCGTCGGAAGGCCGGGGAGAGCGCGAGCGGGAGGAGGACGACGGGAGGCCGTATTACGAAAACCTGCTCACGCGGAAGCCTACCCTTGCCGAGCACCTCGAATGGCAGATGGGGCTTTCCCGCGCCGACGGGAAGCTTCGCCACCTCGCCGCTTATCTCATCGGGAACATCGACGAGAACGGATACCTCATGATCTCCGCGGAAGAGGCGGCGGAAGCCCTCTCGGAGCCGGTGGAGAACGTCGAGAATGCGATCGCCGCGGTCCAGGCGCTCGACCCGAAGGGGGTGGGGGCCCGCGACCTTCGGGAGTGCCTGATGATCCAGGCACGGGAAAGGGGGGAGGAGTTCTCCCTCCCGCTGAAGATCCTCACCGACCATTTCGATCTCTTTTCCCGCGGGGACCTGGCCGGAATCTCGAGGCGGATGCGCATCACGCGGGAGGCGGTCCGGGAGGCCTACCAGAAGCTGGTGTCCCTCTCCCCCAAGCCCGGCAGGGAATTCTCGGGGGACGACATCCACTACATCACTCCCGACGTCTACGTGTTCAAGGTCGACGGCCAGTGGGTGATCAACCTGAACGAGGACGGCCAGCCCCGGCTGCGCCTGAGCGCCTATTACCGGCGCCTCCTCTCCGAAGGGGAGGCGCTCCGCAAGGAAGACCGCGAGTTCCTCAAGCAGAAGGTCAACTCGGCGTTGTGGTTCATCAAGAGCATCCAGCAGCGGCAGCGGACCATCTATAAGGTCGTGGAGAGCATCATCAAGCTCCAGGGAGAGTTCCTGGATCACGGGCCGAAGTACCTGAAACCCCTGACCCTGCGGGATGTGGCGGAGGACATTTCGATGCACGAGTCCACCGTCTCGCGGGTGACGAGCGGGAAGTACGTCTACACGCCGCACGGCATCTTCGAGCTCAAATATTTCTTCAACTCGGGCCTGAACCGCGATGGGGGGGCGGAGGACATCGCCTCGAAGTCGGTGAAGGAGAAGATCCGGGAGATCATCTCCGCCGAAGGGGAAGGGAAGCCGCTCTCCGACCAGGAATTGATGCGCCTGCTCCGGAACCAGGGGATCCGGATCGCCCGCCGGACCGTGACGAAGTACCGGGCGCAGCTCGGGATGCTTCCCTCGTCGAAGCGGAAGAAGCCGTTCTAGGAGGGACCGCACGAGACCGCATCCGAAAAGGAGGGAGAGGGAGTGGGGAATATAGCCGTCACGTTCCGTCATGTCGATCCGAGCAAGCCGCTCAAGGAATACGTGACCGAGAAGCTGGGGAAGATCCAGAAGGTGGTGGACAAGCCGTTCGACTCGCACGTCACCCTTTCGGTGGAGAAATACCGGCACATCGCCGAAGTGTTCGTCACGGGCAAGGGGATCACGATCAAGGCGTTCGAATCCACGGACAACCTGTACTCGGCCATCGACCTGGTATGCGACAAGGTGGAGCGCCAGCTCAAGAAATACCGGGAGAAGCGGAAGGAGAAGGGGCAGGGTCCCTTCCCGGCTCCCATGGTATCGGGATCCTCCCTCACGATCCAGGAGGGCGAAGGGGAGCCGAGGATCATCCGGTCCGACAATTTCCTTCCCAAGCCGATGAGCGTGGAGGAGGCCGTCCATCACCTCGACCTTCTCCAGGTGGACGTGGTGATGTTCGTCAACCAGGAGACCAATCAGCCCAGCGTCGTTTTCCGGCAGCAGGACGGGAACATCGGGTTCACGGAGCCGTCCGCACGATGAAGCTCCTGGACATCGTGTCGCCCGGGGGGGTCGTGGACGACCTCCGGGCGGGGACGAAGGAAGGCGTCCTGCGCGAGATGTCCGAGGTGGTGGCGGCCAACGTCCCGTCGCTGTCGGCGCAGGGGCTGACGTCGATCCTCATGGACCGCGAGAGCCTCGGCAGCACGGGGATCGGCGACGGCGTCGCGATCCCGCACGGGAAGGTCCCCGGGATCGACCGGCTGGTGGCCGTTTTCGGGCGCAGCCGCGAGGGCGTGCAGTTCCACTCCCTCGACGGGAAGCCGGCCCACCTGTTCTTCCTGGTCGTGGCTCCCGAGCATTCCGCGGGGATGCACCTCAAGGCCCTTGCCCGCATCTCCCGCCTGCTCAAGGATGCGAGGTTCCGCACGGCCCTCATCGATGCCCGTGACGCGGACGACCTCCGGAGGATCTTCAAGGAGGAGGACGACCGGTCGTAGGGGGGGTTTCCAGGGGAGGCGCAGGGACGTGACGATAACGGTCGACCGTTTTCTCCAGACCTGCGCCGCCCCGCTCGGGATTCGTCTCCTTGCGGGTTCCGCCGGCCTGTTGCGCGCGATCACGGACCAGCGGGTCCAGAAGACCGGCCTGGCGATGACCGGCGAGGTGCGGTCGACCCACGAGGGGCGCGTCCAGGTCCTGGGCGAAACGGAGGTCACCTACTTCGATAGCCAGGCGGGAGTCCGGCAGGCCGGCATCGCCGATGTGTTCTTCTCCGGCCCGATGGCGTGCGCGGTGGTGGGCGGCTCGCTCCCGGTCCCCGCAGCCTTCCTGGAAGCCGCCGACCGCCACGGCGTGCCCTTGCTGTCCTCCTCCCTTCCCACCACGGAACTGATCGAAGAGATCCTGCGGCACCTCGGGAGGCTGTTCGCCGAGACCACCACGATCCACGGCGTCCTGATGGACGTTCTGGGCGTCGGGGTGGTCCTGCTGGGCAGAAGCGGGATCGGAAAGAGCGAGTGCGCGCTCGATCTCATCCTCCGCGGCCACCGGATCGTCGCCGACGACGTCATCCACCTCGAGAAGCGGGGGCCCGGAACCGTGCTCGGCAGCGGCAGCGAGCTGACCCGCCACCACATGGAGATCCGGGGCCTCGGGATCATCAACATCCGGGACCTGTTCGGGCTCTCCGCGATCACCGACGTGAAAAAGGTGGAGGTCGTCATCCAGATCGAGGAATGGGACCCGGAAAAGGAGTACGACCGGCTGGGCCTTTCGGACGGCCGGACCCTCCTCCTCGGCGTGTCCCTGCCCACGCTCCTGATCCCCGTCTCCCCGGGACGCAACCTGGCCACCATCGTCGAGGTGGCGGTCCGGAACCATATCCTGAAGACCCAGGGGGTCCATTCCGCGCGGGATCTCGTGGATCGGCACGCGCGCCGGACCGGGGAGCCCCCCCCCCGATGACGTCCCCCAGGAACGCCTCCCCGCGCTCCCGCGTCGTGATCCTCACGGGACTCTCGGGTTCCGGAAAAAGCACGGCGACGAAGGTGTTCGAGGACATCGGGTACTTCTGCGTGGACAACCTCCCCGCCGTCCTGCTGCCGAAGATCATCGACCTGGTGTCGGAGGCCCGGGGGGAGACCGCGCAGATCGCCCTCGTCGCCGACGTGCGGGGGCGGGAATTCCTGCCCGACTTCACGCGGGTCATCGAGGACCTGCGGCGCCGCGGGCACGCCGTCCAGGTGCTGTTCCTCGACGCGGACGACGACGTGCTCCTCCGCAGGTTCAGCGAGACCCGCCGGAAGCACCCGCTGGCGGGCGCCGGGGGGGCCAAGGAGGCGATCCGGAGGGAACGGAAGGTCCTCTCGCCGCTGCGCGAAATGGCCGACACGGTGCTCAACACCTCGCAGTACACCGTCCACCAGCTGCGCGATGCCCTCCTGCGCCGCTTCCGCCGGGAGGATGCGGCGGGGCTCCGGGTCAGCATCGTCTCCTTCGGCTACCGGTACGGGATTCCCCTGGAGGCGGACATGGTGATCGACGTGCGTTTCCTCCCCAATCCCAATTTCGTCCCTGCGCTGAAAGCCCACACCGGCCTGGACCGCAAGGTCCGCGAGTACGTCCTTTCCGCGACGACGACGCGCCGGTTCCTCCGGCTTCTGACCGCTACCTTGCATTTCCTCCTTCCCCTCTATACAAAGGAAGGGAAAGCGTATTTCACGCTGGCGATCGGGTGTACGGGGGGGAGGCACCGCTCGGTGGCCATCGCCGAGGCGCTGGCCGCGGCTCTCGCGCGGAAAGCGGCGCCCGTCGTGGTGCACCGCGACCTCCACCGGGACTCGCCCGCCGGCAGGAGCGCGCCATGATAGGAATCGTCGTCATCTCGCATGGCCGACTGGCCACGGAGCTGGTTCGCGCCGCCGAGATCATCGTAGGCAAGGTGGAAAACGCGGTTGCCGTCGACATCGACCCGAAGATGGGGATGGACGAGATCCGCAGGGCGATCGAGGGCGCCATCCGCGCGGTCGACCGCGGGAAGGGGGCGCTCCTGCTGACCGACATGTTCGGCGGCACTCCCTCCAACATCGGCCTGTCGTTCCTGGGCACGCACCAGGTGGAGGTGGTGACCGGGGTCAACCTCCCGATGATGGTCAAGATGCCGATGGCGCGCGCGACGATGTCCCTGTCGGACCTGGCGCGGCACCTGCAGGAATACGGCCAGCGCAACATCACCATCCCCGGTGATATGCTGAAGAAAAAGGTGGAGAAGAAGTAGCGATGCCGCTGGTGCTCGTGCGCGTGGACTGCCGCCTGATCCACGGACAGGTGGTGGAGACCTGGCTGCCCCACACGGGGGCCAACTGCCTCCTGGTGGCGAACGACGACCTCGCGGGCAATACCTGCCTGCGGACGGTCATGGAGCTGGCGGTGCCGCCCTCGATCCATGTCATGTTCTGCAGGCTGGGCGACGTCGCATCGAGCCTCGCGGAAATCGACCGCGCCGGAGAGAAGGCCATCCTCCTGTGCGCGACCTTCGAGGACGCCCTCCGGATCCACCGCACCGGCGTCCGTTTCCCCGCCCTCAACGTCGGCAACCTGCACTACGCCACCGGCAAGGTGGAGATCTCCCCCTCGGTGTTCTTCTCCCCGGAGGACTTCGACGCGGTCCACTGCTTCTGCCACAGCGGGATCGCCGTGAATGTCCGGGCGACGCCGTTCGATGCGGGGACGTCCTACGAGCCCGAGCGGAAATAGGAATGGTCTGGGCGTTCCTCCTGGCGGCGATCCTCGGGGCCATCGCCTATCTTGACCGGACGGCGGCGTTCCAGCTGATGCTCCACCGCCCCCTCGTGGTCGCAACCGCGATGGGAGCGGTGTTCGGAAACGTCTATGCCGGCGCACAGGTCGGGGCGGTGCTGGAACTCCTCTACCTGGCTCGACTGCCGGTGGGGGCCTCCATCCCCCCGGACGACACGGGGGCGGCCATTTTCGCCGGCACCGCAAGCGCATTCGCATCCTCCTCCGTGGGCCTCGACATGGGAAGCTTCGCCGCTACGCTGCTCCTCTCGGTCCCCTGCGCCGAGCTTGGCAAGACGGTGGACCGGCTGGTCCGGAGGGTCAACGGGAGGATATCCGCCCTGACCCTCGAGGCGGTGGAGCGGGGGGACTCGCAGGCCGTCGATCACGGCCTCCTGGCGGGCGTGACGCTGTTCGCCCTGGCGGGCGCGGTGCTGACCCTGGTATATGCCGGCGCCGGGATGGCCGCGGGGAAACTGCTCCTGCCCCGTTTCGGCCCGGAGAGCCGGCTGGACTTCGCCGCCCTCCTGCCCGTCCTCCCCCTGATCGGCGCGGCGTCGGTCTTCTCCTGCAGCCGCACCGAAAGGACGGCTCCCGCGTTTTACCTGACCATGACCGCGGTGTTCGCCGCCACCCTGTTCTTCCGGTGGATGGGATGACGATGAGCGACGGCGTGCCGAAAAAGGTGCGGCGCAGCGTCTGGTGGCGCCAGTTCCTGCTCCAGGGGTGCTGGAACTACGAGGGGATGCAGAACGTCGGCTTCGCGTACAGCATCCTGCCCGCGCTCCGCCATCTCTACGGCGGCCGGCCGGAGGAGCTGACGAAGGCCGTCAAGCGCCACCTGGAATACTTCAACACGCAGCCGTCGATGGGGGGCGTGATCCTGGGGGCGTCGGTGCGGATCGAGGAGCGGATCGCGGCGGGGGATGCGGATCCCCGGGCGATCGGCACGTTCAAGGTCGGGCTCATGGGATCGCTGGGGGCGATCGGGGACGCGTTCTTCTGGGGCGCCCTCAAGCCGATGGCCTCGGTGGCGGGCGCGATCCTGGCCCTCATCCATCCCTTCCTGGGGATCGCCGTGCTGCTCCTGCTGTTCAACGGGTCCCATCTCTCCATCCGGAGCCACGGGTACGCCGCCGGCCTCGCCGGGGAGGAGAGCGCCGTGCAGTACCTGAAAAGCGCCGGCTTCGCCTCCCGGACGGAGGACCGCAAGATCATCGCCGCGATCCTGGGAGGGGCCTGGGCGGGGGCGGTGGGAAGCCGGACCGCCTACCTGTTCGGGGGAACGACCGGCTCGGCGGGGTTCTTCCTGGTCTCGGTCCTGACGGTCCACCTGCTGACGGTGCTGTTCCGGAAGGCGGTGTCGCCGTCGGAGATCCTGCTGTTTCTGCTGATCATCGGGTCGCTGATCCTCTGGCAGTGAGCGATACGGGAAGGAAGGTCGTCAAGGAACCATGGATGCAGGGCAGCCGCTGGAGCGGGAATTCGAGATCCTGAACCGCCTGGGGCTCCATGCGCGCGCCGCCGCGCAGTTCGTCCACCTGGCCAACCGGTTCGCCTCGGAAGTCCGTATTTGCAAGGACGACCTCGAGGTCAACGGCAAGAGCATCATGGGGGTGCTCATGCTGGCGGCTCCCAAGGATTCCCGGATCGTGGTGCGGGCGTCGGGCCCCGACGCGGAGGCCGTTCTGGACGCGATCGGCGACCTGATCGGCCGGAAATTCGGAGAGGAGTGACCCCGGTTGACCGACGGCGCACGTTCGAAAATGAAGGTGCTGCGAGGGATCCCGGCCTCCGCGGGCGTCGCCATCGGCAGGGGGTTTTTCCTGAGCCGGGCCCTGCCCTCGTCCGTGAAGTCGACGGTCCCCCGGGAGAAAGTCGAGGAGGAGGCGGGGGCGTTCCTGCGGGCGGTGGGACGGTCCAAGGAGCAGATCCGCGCCATCCGCGACGGCGTGAAGGACCACTCCTCCGAACATTTCCAGATCCTTTCCGTGCACCTGGCGCTCCTCGAAGACTCCATGCTGGTCGACCAGACGGTCCGCCTGATCCGGGAAAACCAGTTCACGGCGGACTGGGCGTTCAACAAGGTCCTCCAGAACCTCCTGGAGACGTTCCACCGGATCGAGGACCCGTACCTCCGGGAACGGGGGCACGACCTGCGGCAGATCGGCCACCGGGTGCTCGAAAACCTCGCCGGCCGACCCGTCGACTCGATCGCCTCCATCCGGGAGCCGGTCATCGTGGTCGCCCACGACCTCTCGCCCGCGGACACCGCCCAGATCCTGAAAAGCCCGGTCCTGGGCTTCGTGACGGACGTCGGGAGCAAGACGTCCCATACCGCCATCACCGCCCGCTCGCTCGGCATCCCCGCGGTCGTGGGCGTGGCGCGGGTGACCGAAGAGTTCGCGGAATCCGACGAGATCATCATCGATGGCGAGGAGGGGATCGTCATCCTCCACCCGACCCCGGATGCCGTCCGGGAATACGCCGACCGGCGCAAGGCGTATCTGCTCCGCATCCGCGACCTGGCGAAGTTCGCCCGGCTCCCCGCCGTCACCCGCGACGGCCGGACCCTGAAGCTCCATGCCAACATCGAGTTCCCGGAGGAGGCGGACGCCGCGGTGCGCAGCGGCGCGGAGGGGGTGGGGCTGTACCGGACCGAGTTCCTCTTCCTCAACCGGAAGGACCTCCCCTCCGAGGAGGAGCA
>PQAK01000176.1:14576-26607 GCA_003105225.1 Deltaproteobacteria bacterium
TTCAAGCAGCAGCTCCGCGCCATCCTGAGGGCGTCGGCGCACGGCATGGTCCGCATGATGTTCCCGATGATCTCGGGCGTGGGGGAGCTGCGGGCGGCGCTTGCCGTCGTCGAGGAGGCGAAGGCCGAGCTCCGGAAACGGCGCATCGCGTTCAACAAGGAAATCCCGATCGGCATCATGGTGGAAATCCCCTCCGCGGCGATGGTGGCGGACCTGCTGGCGAAGGAAACCGGCTTCTTCAGCATCGGCACGAACGACCTGATCCAGTACGCGCTCGCGATCGACCGGATCAACGAGCACGTGTCCTACCTGTACGAGCCGCTGCATCCCGCGATCCTCCGGATGATCCGGCGGATCGTCGACGGGGCCCACGACGCGGGCATCCCGGTGTCGATGTGCGGGGAGATGGCGGGAGAGCCGTTCTTCACCTACGTTCTCCTGGGGCTGGGCCTGGACGAGCTCAGCATGAACGCGACCTCGATCCCGCGGGTGAAACGGATCCTCCGCAAGGCGGCCGCGTACGAAGCGCGGGAGTTCGTCGGCGGCCTGCTCCTCCGCGGCACCGCCGTGGAGATCGGCAAGCTCCTGCGCAAGAAGCTCGAAGAAGTCTTTCCCGAGGAGCATTTTTAACGTATAATCCGCCCGCTTGGCCAATCTATTCCAATAGGAGCAACGGGGAATGAACGAGTTTTTCTTCACCTCGGAGTCGGTGACGGGAGGGCACCCCGACAAGGTCGCGGACCAGATCTCGGACGCGGTGCTGGACGAGATCCTCCGGCAGGACCCGCGCGGCCGCGTGGCCTGCGAGACCATGGTGACCACGGGACTGGTCATCGTGGCGGGGGAAATCACGACGACGGCGCTTCCCGATATCCCGGCGCTCGTGCGGAAGACCATCACGGACATCGGCTACACGGGGAACTCCAAGGGGTTCGACGCCCACAACTGCGCCGTGGTCATGGCGATCGACCGGCAGTCCCCCGACATCGCGCAGGGCGTCGACCGCGCGACGAGGAGAAGCAGGGCGCCGGGGACCAGGGGATGATGTTCGGGTTCGCCTGCGACGAGACGAAGGAGCTGATGCCGATGCCGATCTCCTTCGCGCACAAGATCTGCGCCCGCCTCACCGAGGCGCGGGAGAAGAAAGTCCTCCCGTGGCTGCGCCCCGACGGGAAGAGCCAGGTCACCGTGCGCTACGTGGACGGCGTGCCGCGCGAGGTGACCGCGGTGGTCTGCTCGGCCCAGCACAGCGAGGAGGTCGGCCGCAGGCACCTCACCGAAGGGATCGTGGAGGAAGTGGTCCGGAAGGCGGTTCCGAAGGAGCTCCTGTCGAAGAAGGCGAGGTTCTACATCAATCCCACCGGCCGGTTCGTGGTCGGCGGCCCCCACGGCGACACCGGCCTCACGGGCCGCAAGATCATCGTCGACACCTACGGCGGGTACAGCCGGCACGGCGGCGGCGCGTTCTCCGGGAAGGATCCCTCCAAGGTGGACCGGAGCGCGGCGTACATGGCCCGCCACGTGGCGAAGAACGTGGTGGCGGCGGGGCTCGCGAGGAAATGCGAGGTGGAACTGGCCTACGCCATCGGGGTGGCGGAGCCGGTGTCCGTGATGGTGGAAACGTTCGGAACCGCGCGCATCCCCGAGAACCGGATTTCGCAGGCGATCCGGGAAACCTTCGACCTGCGGCCCGCGATGATCATCAAGGCCCTGGATCTCCTGCGGCCGATCTACCGCCGCACCGCGGCGCTGGGCCACTTCGGGCGGGAGATCCCGGAATTCACCTGGGAGCGGACCGACAAGGTGGGCGCGCTGCGGAGAGTCGCGGGATGAGACGGCGGGGAAAAAAGGAGACCGGGACCATGGGCCGCGGAAATCGCTACGACGTGAAGGACATCCGGCTGGCGGGGCAGGGGCGGGACCGCATCGAGTGGGCGAAGAAGGACATGCCCGTCCTCCGGTCGATCGGGGAACGGTTTTCCAGGGAGAAGCCGCTTTCGGGCATCCGCATCGCCGCGTGCCTGCACGTGACCACCGAAACGGCGGCCCTGATGCAGGTGTTGTCCGCCGGGGGCGCGAAGGTGTCCCTGTGCGCGTCGAACCCGCTCTCCACGCAGGACGACGCGGCGGCTTCGCTCGTCCGCCATGACGGCATCCGGGCGTACGCGATCAAGGGGGAGAACCGGAAGACGTATTACGCGCACATCCTGCAGGCCCTCTCGGTGGCGCCCCACATGACGATGGACGACGGGGCGGACCTGGTCTCCGTGGTCCACACGAAGAAGAAGGAGTACCTGAAGGGCATCCTCGGCGGGACCGAGGAAACGACGACGGGAGTCATCCGGCTGCGGGCGATGGCCGAGAAGGGGGTGCTGCGCTATCCGATCGTCGCCGTGAACGAGGCCAAGACGAAGCACTTCTTCGACAACCGGTACGGCACGGGGCAGTCCACGATCGACGGGATCCTGCGGGCGACGAACCGGCTGCTCGCCGGGTCGCGCTTCGTCGTGGCGGGATACGGCTGGTGCGGCCGGGGGCTCGCGATGCGGGCCCGGGGGATGGGCGCGCGCGTCATCGTGACCGAGATCGACCCGCTGCCGGCGCTCGAGGCGCTGATGGACGGATTCGAGGTCGTCCCGATGGCCGAGGCGGCGAAGGTGGGGGATATCTTCTGCACGGTGACCGGGAACCTCCACGTCCTCCGCCGCGAGCATTTCGAGAGGATGAAGGACGGCGCGATCGTCTGCAACTCCGGCCACTTCAACGTGGAGATCGACATCCCGGCCCTCGCCGGGATGGCCAGGTCCGTCCGGACCGTCCGCCCGTTCGTCGAGGAGTACCTGCTGCGCGACGGGAGGGCGATCCACGTCCTGGCCGAAGGGCGGCTCATCAACCTGGCCGCCGCGGAGGGGCATCCCTCGAACGTGATGGACATGAGCTTCGCCAACCAGGCCCTGTCGGCGGAGTACCTGGTGCGGCATCGCAAGGAACTGGAAACGAGGGTGTACACCGTTCCGGAGCCGATCGACCGGGAGATCGCCCGCCTCAAGCTCCGGACGACCGGCATCCGGATCGATCTTCTGACCCCCGAGCAGAACAAGTACCTGGCCTCCTGGGAAATGGGAACGTAGCTTCCGGCGTGCCGGGGATTTTTTCCGGCGCGCGCCTTCCGGCTCCCGGTGGTCATCTAAAAACGTGCCGGGAGATAAAAGGAAATCCCCTCCTTGAAAGGACCGGGGGCCTCGCGGCCCCTGGCCACTCTCCCGGCCTGTCTTGCCATCTGCAAGGATATCTACGCGTTATATCGAAGGAATAACACCCCCCCGCCCACGGCGAACAGCAGGTCCGGGAGCCAGGCTGCCGCCATGGGGGGGAGAAATCCCATCCTCCCCAGGGAAAGCGAGGCGGACAGGGCCATCCAGCAGAAAAAGCCGATCAGCAGCCCCGCGCCGATGCTTCTCCACACGCCGCCCGAACGGGGGCGGCGCAGGGCGATCGGGATGGCGATCATCGCGACGATGACGTTCAGAAGGGGATAGGACAGCTTGGCGTGCAGGTCCACCTCGTAACGGCGCACGTCGTACCCTCGCCCCTTGGAATCCCCGATGTAACCGGAAAGCTGCTCGTAGGTCATCTCCTCGGGCGAGGTTTCCCCGTCCAGGAATCCCTGCACGGTTTCCGGGAAGATGAACGCCTTCTCCTTGAACGGGACGGCCCGCAGGTCGCCGTCGAAGCGCCGCTCCCGCCCGTCGCGCAGGAGCCACTTCCCCTCCTTGCCGTACTCGGCCGTCCTCGCGTCGATGCGCCGGAGGAGGCGGAAATCCCGGTCGATCTCCAGGTACTGGAAACCGTGCAGCGCCCTCCCGCCGGTGTCGATCACCTGCGCGGAGAGGATCGCGTTCTGCCCGCGGATCCAGTACCGGTTCAAGGAGAATTGGGCCGCGACCCGCCCGGCACGGACCCGGAGCCGGGCGATCTCCTTGGCCATCCGGTTGGCATGGGGCGCCAGGATTTCGGAGCTCCCCAGGGAAAGGGCCGAGATGAGAAGGCATCCGGCGATCAACGGCGCGAACGCCCGCAGGGGGCCGATTCCCGCGGAGAACATGGCGGTGAACTCGTTGGCGCGGGCCCGCAGGGAGACGGTGATCAGGACGGCCACGAGAACCGCGACGGGGGAGATCATGAAGAAGACGCCGGGGATCTTGTACAGGTAGTACCGGAAGATTTCCGGGGCGGCGGCATGGTTGCTGATGAGCTTGTCGGCGGACTCCATGAAGTCGATCACCAGGAAGAGGGCCAGGAACCCGAGGATGCAGGCGGCGGCCATGCGGAAAAACTCCCGCGCCATATATCGGTTCAGGATCGGCATCACTTTCCCGGCGCCCGCCCGAAGAACGCGGGAAGCGCGACCAGGCTCGATTCCGACCGCCGGAAGGCCCACAAGGCGAACCCCAGCACGAGGGCGTTGGGCGCCCAGACGAGAAGGGCCATCGCCGCGGGGGCGCGGGACTCCAGCGCGCCGCCCGCCGCCAGGAACAGGTAGTAGAAAACGATCAGGGCCACCGTGATCGCGAATGCCGGAGATTTTCCGCGCGCCCGGCGGGACAGCCCCAGCGGCAGGGCGAAAAGGCCGAAGGCAAGGCAGGAGAAGGACAGGGAGAGGCGCCGGTGGAAGTGATACCGGTAGGAGGCAACCTTTCCCCCGGATCCTTTCCCCGCGCTCTCTCGGTAGAGTTCGGGCAGGGTAAGCGCCCTCGGGTCGTTGCCGTTACCGCCCACGGCCCCCACCGCCGGGAGAAGGAAATCCATCCCCCGGAAGGAGGCCATCCGGTAGACGTCCGCAATATCGTCCGCATGGTGGATCGTCCCCTCGGCAAGGTGCAGCCGGATGATGTGCGACCCGCTCATCGGAGAAAACTCCCCCTCCCTCGCGAATACCAGCAGCGGGTCTTTCCCCGGCACGCTTTGGGAGAGCAGGACCCCGGTCATCCGGGTTCCGTCGGCGGAAACGCGGTCCGGGAAGAGAAGGACCCCGGGAGCCACCTCCTGGAAGACGTGTTCCGTGGCTCCCGCGCCGGCCCGGATGGAGATGATGCGGGCCAGGGTCTGCTGGAGTTGCCGGGTTCCCCACGGAATTCCGGTCCAGCCGATGAAGAGGCTGGCCAGGAAGGTCGCGCCGCTCAGGAGGAGAACCGGGAGAGCCATCCCCCGCATTCCCACGCCGGCGGCCTGCAGGGCGGTCGTCTCCGAGTCCGCGGAAAGCCTTCCCATGGCGAGGAGCACGGCGAGGAGCAGCGCGGCGGGCAGGGTGATCTCGAGGAAGGTCGGGAACAGGGACAGCAGCAGTTTCCCGACGAGGGAGAAGGGCACCCCCTTGGCGATCACGAGATCGGACAGGCGCGAGATCCTGTGGAGCAGAACGACGAGGGTGAACGTCAGCAGGCCGATGGAAAAGGGGCCGCCGGTCTCGGCCAGGAGATATTTATGGATGATTTTCATTCCAATGTTCGACGGTCCGGCGCGGCCCCCGCGCGATTTCGATGGTGTCGGATAATTGCCGTGAATTGCCGGAATCCGGGTATAGTATCATAACTTTTAGGGAAGGAATTCGGACGCGCGCCACGGGGTCAGGCAACGGATGAACGTCGTCAAGGGGTCTTCAGGTTTTGCTCCGCCGACCGCGGTATCGGTGACGATCGGGAACTTCGACGGCGTCCACCTCGGCCACCAGGAACTGCTGAAGCGCACGGCCGCCCGGGCGAAAGCCACGGGGACCGCGTCCGTCGCGCTGACGTTTTCCCCCCACCCGATCCGGTTCTTCTCCCCTCAGGCCCGATTCTACGAGATCACCTCGCTCCGGGAGAAGGCGTCCCTGATCGCCGCGTTTGGGATCGACACGCTCGTGGTGGAGTCGTTCACCGGCGATGTGGGAAGGATGTGGCCGGAGGAGTTCGCCCGGGAGGTCCTGGCCCGCCGGCTCCGGACCCGGTACGCCATCGTGGGCTACGACTTCACGTTCGGGAGGAACCGCAGCGGTTCTCCGGCGATGCTCGGCGAGATCGGAAGGGAACTGGGGTTCGAGGTGGAGATCGTCCCCCCGCTGGTGCGGGGCGGCCTGATCGTCAGCTCGACGCGGATCCGGGAGCTGCTGCTGGCCGGAAGGGTGCGGGAGGCGGAAGAGCTCCTCTGCCGGCCGTACCGGGTTACCGGCACGGTGATCACGGGCGCCGGCAGGGGGAGGAAGCTGGGGTATCCGACGGCCAATATCCAGTACGCGCAGGAGCTCCTCCCCCTGCCCGGCGTCTATGTCGTGGAGGTGGAGGCGGGCGGCGGGCGGCACCGGGCCGTGGCGAACGTGGGATTCAATCCCACGTTCGGAGAGAACTCCCTCAGCGTGGAAGTCCACCTGCTGGATTTCGACCGGGATCTCTACGGGCAGGACCTATCGGTATATTTCCGCGACCGCATCCGCGACGAGCGGAAGTACAAGAGCGCGGAGGAGCTGGTCCGGCAGATCGAGAAGGACGTGCAGTACGCCCGGGGAATGAAGCTCTCCGCCAGGAAGGAAGCCGGCGGGAGGAAGCAGGATCCCGCCGGGGCCGGGTGGAGCATCGGATGAGGGGAACCGTTGCCGCGTTTCTGGCGTTCGGGTTGCTCCTGCTCGGGGGATGCTCCCGCGGCAGCGGTCCCGCCTCCGTGCCGGCGGACGTCGCCTCGGTCCAGCAGGCGTTCGTAAAAGCGGTGGAGCGCGCGGTGCCCGCGGTGGTCAATATCCGCACCGTCACCGCGTTGCCCCGGGGATCGGGGTCGTCGCGCCAGCGGAGGGACCGCCAGCGGATCCAGGACTACCTGACCGACATGACGGACGAGAACGGGGGCATGGAGAACTCCCTGGGGTCGGGGGTGATCGTTGCCGATGACGGGCTGATCGTGACCAACGAGCACGTGATCCGGGATGCCGATGAGATCATCGTGCGGCTGTGGAACCGGTCCGAATACCCCGCCCGCGTCGTCGGCGCGGACGCCCGCACGGACGTGGCCCTCCTGCGGATCCAGCCCTCCGGCAAGCTTCCGGTGGCGGTGCTCGGCGATTCCGGCCGGCTCAAGGTCGGGGAATGGGCCATCGCCGTGGGGAACCCCTTCGGATTGGAGAGCACGGTGACCCTGGGGGTGATCAGCGCGACGGGGAGGACCGACCTGGGCGTGGAATCGACCGACGATTTCATCCAGACCGACGCCTCGATCAACCCGGGCAACTCCGGGGGGCCGCTGCTGAACACCCGCGGGGAGGTGGTGGGGATCAACACCGCGATGGTGAGCGCGGGGCAGGGGATCGGCTTCGCCATCCCCATCAACACGGTCATGGCGGTGGAACAGGAGCTGGCGCGGAGCGGGTCGATCCGGAGGGGATGGCTGGGCGTGGGGATCCAGGCGCTCACCCCGGAGCTCGCGGAATCGTTCGGGGTGAAAGGCGAAAAGGGGATCCTCGTCAACGGGGTGTCGCCGCATGGCCCGGCGGAAAAGGGGGGGCTGCGCGGGGGGGACATCATCACCTCCTTTCGCGGCAAGCCGGTTTCGGGGCTGAAGGAATTCCAGAAGCAGGTCGCCTCCGCGTCCCCCGGCAGCACCGTCTCCATGGAAATCCTCAGGGGAGGGAAGCGCGCAAGGGTCGAGGTGACCCTCGCCGAGATGGAGGGGCAGGCGGCGCGGCCCCCGTACCGGAAAACCCCGGTGGACGCATGGGGGCTGGCCGTCGAAGGGGTGTCCCCGCGGGCGGTCCGGGACCTGGGGATCGAGGGAGGCGTGGAGGTCAGTTACGTCGATGCCGCGGGACCCGCCTGGGAGGGCGGGATCCGGGAGGGGGACATCCTCCTGCGAATCAACCGGGAGCCCGTCGGGAGCGTGGAGACATACCGGAGAGCGCTGGCAGGCCTCCCCAAGGGACAAATGGCGTCCGTCCTGTTATGGCGGGAAGGTACCCGGATGTACGTCGCCTTCCGCGCACGGTAGGACAATCCATCGGCCGGAGCGGCCTGGAGGGAGAAGATGGGGATCGTCAAGGATCCTGAGGTGGCCCGGCGCATCGCCCGGGCGGTGGTTTCGGACATTGCCCTCTACAACGCGAAGCAGGTGGAGGAGGGGATCGCGAAGGACACCCTGTTCGATCTCCTGAAGGAAGAGATCGAGGAGGGGAGGTCCTATTACCAGAGCCGGATCGATCCGGAAGTCGCACGGAGCACGAACTATTTCAACGAGGCCCTGGTCGATGTCCTGGTCCGGTCCGGGGGGCGCATCCCTTCGAAGGCCTGGTAGGCAGGGACAGGGTCCTGTCCGCACCGCTGACGCATCGCCTCGTCGTCCCCCCCGGGCGGGCGGGGGAGCGGCTGGACCGGTTTTTATCCGGCGCGCTGACCGGCCTTTCGCGCTCCCGCATCCAGCAGTTGATCGGGGAGGGGCAGGTGCGGGCGGATGGCGCCCCGACGCGTGCCTCCGCGCGGCTGAAAGGCAACGAAGTGATCACCGTCTTCGTGCCGCCCCCCCGGCCCCTGGATCTTGCCCCCGAGGATCGTCCCCTCCGCATCCTGTTCCAGGATGAGCACCTGATCGTGGTGGAAAAGCCCTCCGGCATGGTGGTGCATCCGGCCCCCGGGCACCCGGCGGGCACGCTCGTGAACGTCCTCCTGTCCCGCGCCGACCGGCTCTCCGGCATCGGCGGCGTGGCCCGCCCGGGGATCGTGCATCGCCTCGACCGGGGCACCTCCGGCATCCTCGTCGTGGCCAAGACCGATCCGGTCCACGCGGCGCTTTCGAACCAGTTCTCCTCCCACAAGGAAGTGGACCGGCGGTATCACGGGATCGTCTGGGGGAAGCCGCGGCGAGCGGCCGGCGCCATCGTCACGCAGGTGGGGCGACATCCGGTGCAACGGAAAAAAATGGCGGTCCTGGACGAGGGCGGACGCACGGCCGTGACCCATTACCGGTGCATCGAATCGTTCGGCACCTTCTCCCTCATGGAATACCGGCTGGAAACCGGGCGCACGCACCAGGTTCGCGTCCACAGCGCGTCGCTTTCGTGCCCGATCGTGGGGGACGACGTCTACGGCCGCTCGCGGAAGGTGCCGCTGGGAAAGGGCCCCGCCGCACGGACGGTGACGCTGCACCGGTTCCTTCTCCACGCGTTCCATCTCGGGTTCGTCCACCCCGCCACGGGGAAGCGGATGGAGTTCGATATCGCCGACCCGCCCGAGTTCGCCGCCTTCCGGGCCGCCGTCCTCGAGGCGCACGGATGAGCCGCCCGGCATCCGGCGGAGCCGCCGCAGGAGGGGGACTCCCGGTGATGCTGCCGTACTTCGTGCAGTCGCCGCTGCTGCGGGGGGTGCCGGGGGTGTACCACGCGTTCGTCGGCGTCGATCCCGTGCGGGGAAGGTCCCTGCGGGACCAGCTGCGGCAGGTGTTCGCCGTGCCGCCCTCCCGGCTGGGGACGCTGCGGCAGGTCCACTCCGCGGTGGCGCTCGAGATGGAGGAAACGGACGGGGACGCTCCCGGCCGCCGCTGGCGGGAGGGGGACGCCCTCTGGACGGCGTCCCCGGGCACGGGGGTCGGCGTGCGGACGGCGGACTGCGTCCCGGTCCTCCTGGCCCATCCCCGGCTGTCCGTTTGCGCGGCGATCCACGCGGGCTGGAGGGGAATGGCCGCCGGCGTCATCGAGGAGACCGTCCGCTGCATCGCCGCAAGGGCGGGCTTCGCGGCGGTCGAGGAGCTTGCGGCGGCGGCGGGT
This sequence comes from Deltaproteobacteria bacterium, assembly GCA_003105225.1. Lineage (GTDB taxonomy): Bacteria > Desulfobacterota > Deferrimicrobia > Deferrimicrobiales > Deferrimicrobiaceae > FEB-35. Next base: position 24,355 of record PQAK01000176.1, read on the forward strand.
CCCTGCGCCCGGGGATGTTGCTACGAGGTGGGGGAAGAGGTGGCGGCAGCGCTGCGGGGGCGCCCCGGCGGCGACCGGCACCTGGTGAAGGGCGGTTCGGCGGGGAAATGGAACGCGGACCTGCAATCGCTCGCCGTGGAGGCGCTTCTGCGCGCGGGGATCGCCCCGGGGCGCGTGGAGGCGGCGGGCCCCTGCACGGTATGCTCCTCCCGTTTCCATTCGTACCGGCGCGAAAAATCCTTGACCGGCAGGCAGCTTAGTTTTATCTATAGATGGGATTTCTCCGGTGTCTTCACATCTCTTCCGGGACAGGACAGCCCATGAGCCATCTAGTAACCCGCGGCCGCATTGTGAACGAGATCCTCGGCCGGCAGGAAAAAAAGTACTCCGAGGAGGAGCAGGCGAATCACCTGATGCACCTCCTGATGGAGAACTACCCGCTGCTCTCGGCATCGGTCATCGCCGTCGAGCCCGGCGGGAAAGGCGTCTCCCTGTTTGCGCAGCGGGGCCTGTCGAATCACTTCATCAAGGAAATGTACGCCCGCAAGGAGCACCCGCTCCTCGAGGCGGCGATGAAGGCCGAGGTGGCCGTTTCCGGGGGGATTGCCGGGGCGAAGGATCCGGGGTTCCGGTGGGAGCACGCCGCCAAGGCCCTCTATGCGGCCCCGTGCCGCATCCAGGGGGAGACCCTGGGGGTGTTCATCGCGGATTCGATGGATCCCGGGCTGCTGGACGAGGAGACGCGCCAGGATCTTCTTGCCTTTTCCCAGCTGGCAACGCTGTTCCTCGCGTTGCGGAACCTGCAGGGGAAGATCTCCAGGGTGCCCGACATGGACGCCGTCACGGACCTGTTCACCTTCAAGTTCTTCCATGAAGTGCTGCACCGGGAGCTTTCCCGCGCGAGGAAGTTCGGGCACGCGGTGAGCCTCATGATCATGAAGATCCGCGGTCTCCGGGAGATGAACGAGGTCTACGGCCACGTTCCCGCCGACGATGCGCTGGCGGCGCTGGGCGCCAGGATCCGGGCCACCCTGCGCGAGGTGGATTACGCCGCCCGCTCCGGCGGCAACATCTACGTGGTCCTGCCCGAAATGACCAAGGCGGAGGCCGGGGAGGCCGCCGCGAAGATCGCGGCGGCGATGGACGCCTCCCCGATCGGACAGGGAACCGTTTTCCTGAAGCTGGCGATCGGGATCGCGGCGTTCCCCAAGGACGCCAAGGAGGAAAGGGTCCTGTGGCCCCTCGTGGAATCGATGGTTCTCGAATCGATGCGGAAGGGCGGCAATGCCGTGACCGTTTACAAGGATTGACCGTGCGCCGCCGGTTTTTTCCTTGACATCCTGAAACCCGGCGGCGGAAAATGAATCGTACCCTCGGCAGGAGTACCTACCGGAGCTTCTCAAACAGATAGCCGCACCGGTTTTTTCCATAACGACCCAAACCCCTATTTTTTCCGGGAGAATGTGCATGAACCTGAAAGAGCTGAAGGGAATGCGGATCGGCGAACTGACCGAGATCGCGAAGAGCCTCAACGTCGACGGAGCGGCGGGGCTGAAAAAACAGGAGCTGATCTTCGCCATCCTCCAGGCGCAGACCGATCAGGAGGTCATCGTTTCGGGCGAGGGGACGCTGGAAGTCCTTCCCGACGGGTACGGATTCCTTCGATCCCCCGATTCGAACTACCTTCCCGGCCCCGACGACATCTACGTCTCCCCCTCGCAGATCCGCCGCTTCGGCCTGCGCACCGGCGACACCATCAGCGGCCAGATCCGCGCGCCCAAGGGGGACGAGCGGTACTTCGCCCTCCTCAAGGTCGAGAAGATCAACTACGAGGATCCCGAGATCAGCAAGGACAAGATCCTCTTCGACAACCTGACGCCCCTCTACCCGCAGGAAAAGTTCACGATGGAGTACGCCCACGACAACTACGCCACCCGGATCATCGACCTCATCGCGCCGATCGGGAAGGGGCAGCGGGCGCTCATCACCTCCCCGCCCCGCGCCGGCAAGACGATCATCCTGCAGAACATCGCCAACGCCCTCACGAAGAACCACCCCGAGGTCGTCCTCATCGTGCTGCTCATCGACGAGCGGCCCGAGGAAGTGACCGACATGCAGCGCAGCGTCAAGGGCGAGGTCATCTCCTCCACGTTCGACGAGCCGGCGCAGCGCCACGTGCAGGTGGCGGAGATGGTCCTCGAGAAGGCGAAGCGCCTGGTGGAGCACAAGAAGGACGTCGTCATCCTCCTCGAC
>PQAK01000177.1:0-1112 GCA_003105225.1 Deltaproteobacteria bacterium
ATCATGACCTTCCCGAACAGCGTCCCCAGGGAGGGAGGACTGCCGATATTTTCGGACGGCAAGTTTATCGGCGCCATCGGAGTGAGCGGCGGTACGTCGGCACAGGATGCCCAGGTGGCGAAGGCCGGCGTGGATGCGGTAACCGTGAAGAAATGATGCGGATCCTCCATCGCGAAAAGATCTTCGAGACGGGCATGATCCTGGTCCTGTTCCTGGTGCTCGTCTTCTTCTGAATCACCGAGGTCGCATGGCCGGCCGGGCCGCCGGTCCCGTCGTCGATCGGCAGCCCGGCGGTCTTGCGGTCGCCTGATTCCTCTCCGCCCCGTTGACACCTATCCATGACGCCGTCCGCCGGACCGTGTAAACGCATTGACAACCTTTTAAAACACGCTTATATTGCCCCTGTCCACCACTGACCACCAGCCTGGCAATCATCGCATTTGACGCAAGTTAACTGCCCTTTATACAAGGTTTTTTTCTCTTTGTTTTACTGTGCGAGCCATATCGATACGCCGGTTTGCCGCGGGATCGCGCAATTCCAAAGGAGGGAGGGGGATATGAAAGAGGGAAAGGGGAGAAGGAAGGTTCAGGACGTTCTGGGCAGGGAGATCAGCCGCCGAGACTTCATCAAGACAACAGCGGTGGGAACGGCCGGATTGGCATTCGGCTCGCTTCCCTTCGCCCCGTTTACCTACGGAGCGGAAAAGCCGATCCGCATCGGGATGATCCAGGAATACACCGTGGGAGCCACCGCCTACGGCTACTGGCTGGGCAAGACGGCGAAGGCTGCCGTGGCGAAGCTCAACGCGGAAGGGGGGATCGCCGGCAGGAAGGTGGAGCTGGTCGACTACGACACCAAGGTCAACCCGGCCTGGGCGTCCAGCATGTTCAAGAAGCTGATCCTCGAGGACAAGGTCGACTTCATCATGGGATCGGTCCACTCGGGGGTCCAGATGGCCGTCTTCCCGCTGGCCAGCCAGTTCAAGATGCCTTACTTCGGCGGCGGCGCCATGGCGGCGTCCCTGACGGGGAAGGACGCGGTGGCCTACTACTCCCGCATCCACACGCACGCGAAGATGCAGGCGGCGGCCGGCTGGAAGTGGGGGTTCGAC
>PQAK01000177.1:1179-9339 GCA_003105225.1 Deltaproteobacteria bacterium
GCGGAGGAGTTCGGCAGCCGGATCCAGGCGGCCGGCGGCAAGACCCAGACGATCCTCGCCCCGCAGAACACCAGCGATTTCGTCCCCTACCTGCAGAAAGTGGCCCCCGACACGAAGGTGCTCTTCACCGCGTTCCTGGGGGCGCCCGCCCTCGGCGTGATGCGGCAAACGGTCGAGCTGGGGCTGCACAAGCGTCTCCAGCGGTACACCGTGATCTGCTGCACCGACGGCGTCGGGCAGGAAACGGTCGGCAAGGAGTCGGCGGGGGCGCACTATTTGAGCTACTATCCCCGCCACGCGTCCCAGGTCCCCAAGGAGCTGCAGGCGTTCGACAAGGCCTACCGGAAGGCGGTCGGCATGACCGACGACGGCAAGGACGCGGCCGACCCGAAGAACACCGCAACCGCCTCCCACATGTGGACGATGTGGACCACGCCTTACATGATCAAGATGGCGGTCGAGCAGAGCGGCTGGAAGGACGCCAGGAAGACCGCCGACTGCATGAAGGCGTTCAACCAGCTGAAGGTCAAGGCCGGTCCCTGGGCGCCCCAGGGGGACCTGGCGATGCGGGATACCGACCACCAGGGGTTCCACGACCATTACCTCGAGGAGGTGCAGCCGGACCTCAAGCTGAAAGTGATCGCGCGGATCCCGAAGGAAAAGCTGGTGTACGACGCCCCGGTCGACCTGCGGGCGAAGCTGTGACGCCCGGCCTCCCGGGGACCCTTCCGCCGCCTCGCCGGAGGGGGGAGGCGTAGCGGACGTGGCGTCGAACCTTGCCGTAGCCGTAATGAACGGGATCGTCTGGGGGCTGATCCTGGCGCTCATCGCGCTGGGCCTGAACATGATCTTCGGCCTCCTCCACATCATCAACATGGCCCACGGCGCCCTTTACATGCTGGGCGCCGTGGCCGCCTGGTATTTCATCGAGCTCACCGGCAACTACTGGCTGGCATTGGGGACAGCGCCGCTCGTCGTGGGCGGGGTCGGGCTTGCGCTCGAACGGGGGCTGCTCCGGACGATCGAGGACAAGCCGCTGGTGACCATCATCTGCACGTTCGGCATCATGCTGGCGCTCCAGCAGCTGGTGCTCATGCAGTTCGGGGGGACGGCCCGCAGGATCGCCCTGCCGATCTCCTTCCGGTTCCCCCTGTTCGACCTGCAATACCCGGCGATGCGGATCGCGATCGCGGCCATTTCCGCCGCCGTGATGGCCGGCCTGTGGGTCTTCCTGAACAAGACGCGGTACGGGCTCTGGATGCGCGGGGTGGTGCAGGATCGGGAGATGGCCGTGGCCCTGGGGATCCCGGTCCACAAGGTCTACATGTGGACGTTCGTCCTGGGGTCGTTCCTGGCGGCCTTCTCCGGGGTGCTCGCGGCGCCCATCGTCTCCGTGGACTTCATGATGGGGCGCGAGATCCTCATCATGGCGTTCATCATCGTGATCGTCGGCGGCATGGGAAACCTGTGGGGGTCTGTCGTGACCGCCGTCATGATCTCCCTCATCCAGGGGGTGGGATCGATCTTCGTCGTCCCCTCGACCGCGACCGTGTTCTCGCTGGGATTCATGATCCTGGTCCTGCTGGTCCGCCCCCAAGGGCTGTTCGGCGAGTAGGGGGGGCGATGCTGGCGGACCGGGGAAAGGGGGCCGTTTTCGTCCCGGCGTTCGGCGCCGTCGCCGCCGTGCTGGCGGCGCTTCCGTTCTTCGTGGACCTTTTCTACCAGACGTTCCTCACCGAGATCCTGGTCTGGGTCCTGTTCGCCATCTCCTTCGACCTGATATTCGGGTACACGGGGCTATTGAGCTTCGGCCAGGCGCTGTTCTTCGGGCTGGGCGGGTACGCGGTGGCGATCCCGGTCCTGAAGCTGGGGCTGGGGACGGGAACGGGCCTCCTGCTGTCGGTGGCCGTCCCGGCGCTCTTCGCCGCGCTCGTCGGCTATTTCTCGGTGAAGCTGTCGGGGATCCATTTCGTCATCATCACGATCATCTTCGCGCTGATCGGGAGCACCCTGGGGGAATCCTGGGCGTGGCTGACCGGCGGCGCGGACGGGCTGGTCTTTCCCGCCCCCCCCATCGACTTCGGGCTCTTCCGGCTGGACCTGATGGACATCCGGAGCACCTATTACCTGGTGCTGGCGGTCGTGGCGCTTTCCTACCTGTTCCTGAGGCGGATGGTCCAGTCGCCGCTCGGGAAGGTGTTCGTCGCGATCCGGGAGAACGAGGAGCGCGCCCGCCTGATCGGGTACGACGTCCGGTTCCACAAGCTCCTTTCCTTCGTGATCGCGGGCGGGCTCTCGGGGCTGGCCGGCGGGCTCTACAGCGTGAGCCTGAAATACGCCTCGGCGACCTTCCTCCACTGGTCGGTGTCCGGCCACGCGGTCGTCTACACGATCGTCGGGGGCGCCGGGACGCTCCTCGGGCCGGTGCTGGGGGCGGGGCTCATCATGTCGCTCGAGCATTATCTCGTCGACTTCCTCCAGGCCACCGACCTGGTCGTCGGCGCGGTGCTGGTCTTCATGCTGCTGCTGGCGCCCCGGGGGATCATGGGGCTGGCGCAGGGAAGGAGGAAGTAGGTGGAGCGGGCCCCGCAGCCCCCGATCCTGGCCCTTTCCAAGGTCAGCAAGAGCTTCGGCGGGCTGATGGCGGTGAATTACGCGAGCCTGTCGGTGAACAAGGGGGAGCTGCGGGCGCTCATCGGGCCCAACGGGGCGGGCAAGACGACCCTGCTGAACCTGATCACCGGGATCCACACGGCGTCGAGCGGGACGATCCGGTTCAAGGGCGAGGACATCACGCGCCTGCCCCCCGACCGGATCTCCCGCAGGGGGATCTCGAGGACGCTCCAGGTCACCAGCCTGTTCTCCGGGCTGACCGTGTATGAAAACGTCTGGGCGGCGGTGCAGTCCCGGAAGAGATTCTTCAACCCCTTCGTCCGGGCGGAAGCGTGGAAGGACGTGGCCGGGAAAACGGAGGCGATGCTCGAGTTGACCGGCCTGTCCGACAAGGCGCGAACCGTCTGCTCCGAGCTGTCGTACGGCGACCAGCGGATCCTGGAGATGGGGATTGCCCTCTCCACCGAGCCGGACCTGCTGCTGCTCGACGAGCCGACGGCGGGATTGAGCACCCGGGAGTCGATGGGGCTCGTGAAACGGATGCGGGCCATGCTCGGCGGCCGGACGATCCTCCTCGTGGAGCACGACATGGGGGTGGTGATGGAACTGTCGGACCGGATCACCGTGCTCCACTACGGGGAGGTCCTGGCGGAGGGGACCCCGGCGGAGATCATGGCGAACGCGGAAGTCCACAAAGTGTACCTGGGGAGCTGACGTGCTGCGGCTCGAAAACGTCGCCTGCTTCTACGGCAAGGGACAGGTCCTGCACGGGGCCACGCTGTCGGTGGGGGAGGGAGAGCTGGTGGGGCTGGTGGGGCGCAACGGCGTCGGCAAGACGACCACGCTGCGGGCCGTCATGGGACTGCTGCCTGCCAGGGAAGGATCGATCCGGTTCCGCGGCGAAGACCTCCGCGGGCACCCTCCGTACCGGGTTCCCCGCCTGGGGATCTCCTATGTCCCGCAGGGGAGGCGCCTGTTCCCGAAGCTGACCGTCATGGAGAACCTGGAGATCGCCTGCGTGCAGGCGGAAGTCGATCCCGGCAAGCTCGAGGAGATCTATACGTATTTTCCGCGGGTGAAGGAACGCCTCTCCCAGAAGGCCGGGACGCTTTCCGGGGGGGAGCAGCAGATGGTGGCCATCGGAAGGGCGCTGATCACGAAGCCCGCGATGATCCTGCTCGACGAGCCCACGGAAGGGCTGATGCCGCTGCTGGTCCAGGCCATCGCGGAAACGGTCCAGGCGATCAACGGGCGGGGGACCTCGATCCTGCTCGTCGAGCAGAACCTGAAAATCCTGAAGGATATCTGCGACCGCATCTACATCATGGAAAAGGGGGCGATCGTGTATGAGGGAACCCCCGCGGAGATCGACGCGGCGATGGACGTCCAGGAGAGGTACTTGAGTGTCAAGGTATAGATTTCACGCGGCGGGGACCTCCCTCTTCGCGATTCTTTTGTGCCTGCTCCTGCCGGGGGGCTTCGAGGCCGCCCGCGCCGGGAGCGGGATCGCCGCCGGGGAAAGGCGCGTCACACTCAACGGCCAGGCCCTGGAGGTGACGTGGGATGCGGTCACCCACGCGGCCCGGACCATCGCCGGGGTCGGGGGCGACCTGCTGGAGGTGAAGAACATCGCGGCGCTTTCCGGCAGGGAGGTCAACGACATCGGGGCCCTGCTGGTGGGCAAGTACGTCCCCCTGCTCCGGATCCCGCCCGACCAGCTCGTGCTGAGAAAGGCGGAGAAGACCGACGGCAGCTGGTATGTCAGCTACCAGCAGACCGTGCGCGGGATGCCGGTGGTCGATTCCTCGCTGGGGTTTTCCATCGACCCCGACGGCCGCATCAAGTCCCTCGGGGCCCTCCTGTACCCGGACATCCCCCCGCCGGCGGCCGTGAAGGTATGCCGCGCGGACGCGCTGAAGGCCGCGCGCGGCCTTCTCCGGGAGAAGGAAAAAGGGGAGTACCGGCTCCTCGCGGAAAGCGTTGCGATCTACCCGGAAAGGAAGTCCGGCTCCATCGACTACCACCGGGTCTACATTTTCAATCTCTTCCCCAAGGGGGCCACCCACCCCGCATCGGCCGTCTCCGGCCATGCCGTCTTCGTGGATGCCCGGAACGGAAAGATCGTCCGCACCCAGCCGCTGCTCAAGCCCTTGGGGTGCTGCCTGCCGAAGGAACCGGAGAAACATTCCATGGAGGGGGTACCTGCGAAATGAGCAACCACAGGCTGTGGAAGCCGAACGGCTACGCGCCGTATTGGGAAGAAGACCTGGAAACCATGCCCCGGGAAAGGATCCGGGACCTTCAACTGGACCTCCTGAAGGAGACCGTGTCCCTCGCCTTCGGAAAATCCCCGTTCTACCGGAAGCGCTTCGAGGAGGCCGGGGTCTCCCCGGCCGGCCTGCGCACCCTCGAGGACCTGAAACGGTTTCCGTTCATCGACAAGAAGGCGTTGCGGGAGCGGCAGGAGGCCGCGCCGCCGTACGGGGACATGGTCTGCGTCCCCTCGGAGGACCTGGTCTACATCTCGGCGTCCAGCGGGTCCACCGGCGTGCCGACCGCATCCCCGTTCACCTGGCGGGATTTCGAGGAATGGCAGGATTACGAGGCGCGGCTGTTCTGGTCGTCGGGCCTGCGCCCCACCGACATCTACTGCCATTCCCTGCAGTTCACGATGTTCGTCGGCGGCCCCGACGTCATCGGGGCGATGAAGGTCGGCGCCCTGTGCGTCTGGGCGGGGGCCATCCCCTCGGAGCGGCTGCTCGACATCCTCCGGAAATGGAAGCCCACCGCCATCTGGACGACCCCTTCCTACGCCTGGTACCTGGGCGAAACCGCGCAGTCCCAGGGAGTGGACCCCCGCAGGGACCTGTCGGTCAGGAAAATCTTCGTGGCGGGGGAGCCCGGCGGGTCGATCCCCGAGACGCGGCAGCGGATCGAGGAGTTGTGGGGGGCGAACCTGTACGACTACTACGGCCTCTCCGACATCTTCGGCGCCTGCGCCGGAATGTGCGAGGCGAAAGAAGGGCTGCACTGGGCGGAGGACCACATCCTCGTGGAGGTCCTCGACCAGCAGACGGGAAAGGAAGTCCCCGACGGGGAACGGGGCGAGCTCGTCCTGACCTCCCTCAAGAAGCGGGCAAGGCCGCTCATCCGTTTCCGGACGGGGGACATCGTGTCGCTCACCACGGAGCGCTGCGGCTGCGGGCGGACGCACCTGCGCCTGCACGGGATCCACGGCCGGGTGGACGACATGCTGATCATCAGCGGGCTGAACGTCTTCCCGAGCGACATCGAGACGTTCGTCCGCCAGAACCAGGACCTGACCGGCGAATACCGGCTGGTGGTGACCGAGGAGAAGCACCTGGCGCACCTCACGGTGGAGGTGGAGCACGTCGAGGGGTATTCCGGGGCGATCGACGGATTGACCGGGAAGGTGGTTCACGATATCTACAAGGTCCTCGGCATCAAGCCGCGGGTCAAGGTCCTGCCCCCCAACACCCTGGAGCGGGCGACCCACAAGGCCAAGCGGGTCCTGGACCTGCGCGGGCAGAAGGCGGGGGTGTAGCGCGATGGCCCTGCGCACGCGGGAACAGTACCTGGCAACCCTTTCGGCGATGCGCCCCAACATCCACAAGTTCGGGGAGCTGATCCGGGACGTCACGACGCATCCGGCGACCCGCCGGGTGGTCGAGAGCCACGCGCGGGCGTTCGACGCCGCGTCCGATCCCCGGCTGGCGGAGATCTATACGACCGTCTCCTCGTTCACCGGCGAGAGGATCTTCCGGTTCAACTCCCTCATGGCGTCGCTATCGGACACGATCGGCAACATGAAGCTCAAGCGGGCCAGCTACCGGCGCACGGGGACCTGCTCGGGAGGCACGTGCGTGGGCTGGAACGCGGCCAACGTGCTGTGGGCGATCACCCACGAGGTGGACAAGGAGTACGGCACGTCCTACCAGGAGCGGCTTAAAGCCTGGCTCCTCCATGCCGAGGCGAACGGACTGGTGGTGGCCGGGGCGCTGACGGACGCCAAGGGCGACCGGAGCCTGAAAGCCTCCCAGCAGCCCGATCCCGACTGCAACCTGCGCGTGGTCGAGGTGAAGAAGGACGGGATCGTGGTCCGCGGGGCGAAGGTGATGATCGCGGGGGCGGCCGCGTCCGACGAGATCTTCGTCGTTCCGGGGACCGCGTACGGCCGGGACGAGAAGTATTACTCGGTCGCGTTCGTGGTCCCCAGGGACGTCGAGGGCCTCACCATCGTCGAGGCGCGCCGCGCCAGCGACGGCAGGGAGCTGGAGGAGGGGTTCGACATCCCGGAAACCGGGATCACCCAGGGGTACCTGTTCTTCGAGAACGTGTTCGTGCCGAACGAGCGGGTGTTCCTGTTCGGCGAATACCAGTACACGGGGAAATTCATCCAGTACTTCACCGCGAACTACCGTGCGTGCATCGGGGCGTGCGTGGCGGGGCAGGGCGACGTGATGATCGGCGCCGCGATGCTGATGGCGCGCGCCAACGGCCTGCCGGTCAAGACGTTCCAGAACAAGCTGGTGGAGATGGCGGTCAACAACGAGGCCACCTACAGCGCGGGGGCCGGGGCGCTGGCGCTCGGCCGGCAGCACCCGGCCGGGGTCTGGGTGGCCGATTCGCTGGCGGCGCACACGAACAAGGTGCTGGTCGCCACCCTTCCCTACCAGACCAAGCGGATCTGCCAGGACATCTGCGGCGGGATCGCCGAGACGGGGTGCTTCCCCTCCCACAAGGATTTCACCAGCCCCGCGACCGGCCGCCTGGTCCGGAAATACCTCAAGGCGGGGCAGAAGGTCTCCGCGGAAGCCCGGGCCCGCGCCGCCCGCCTGGTGGAATGGCTGACGCTGGGGGCGGGGGTGCCGGGGACCATGCACGGCGGCGGGTCCCCGGACGGCGCGAAGCTGGTCGTGCGGATGGAGACGGCGTTCGAGGAGTACGCCGGGTACGCGGCGCAGATCGCCGGGATCGCCGAACCGGTGCCCGAGCCGGAGAGAAACAAGTAACCCGAAAGGAAAGCCGACCTATCCAATACGCGAGGAGGAACCGATGCCGGAGCTGAAATTCACCCAACAGCAGGAGATGCTGCGCAAGGCGGTGCGGGAATTCGTCGAGAAGGAGGTCAAGCCGGTCGCCCACCGGATCGACGCGGAGAACCACTTTCCGACCGAGATCTTCCGGAAGATGGGGCAGCTGGGATTCGCCGGGGTGTTCGTCCCCCAGAAGTACGGCGGGGCGGGCCTCGGGCTGACCGAGCGGGCGATCGTGCTGGAGGAGCTCGGGCGGCACGCCGCGGGATTCGCCATGGCGCTGATGACCCATCACCTGGGGGTCGAGGCGATCCTCTCGTTCGGCACGGACGAGCAGAAGCAGAAGTACCTTCCGGATCTTGCGACCGGAAAGAAGGTCTCCGGCCTGGCGGTCACCGAACCGACCGGCGGCTCCGACGTGGCCGGGCAGAAGGCCACCGCGGCCCGCGACAACGGCCATTGGGTGATCAACGGCAGGAAGTGCTTCATC
>PQAK01000178.1 GCA_003105225.1 Deltaproteobacteria bacterium
CATATCTGACAATGCCGCGCCCGGAGGCGGGAAAAACGGCAGCCGACGGCAACCGGGATCGCACGGTCAACCGTATCGCTCCTCAAGAATTCGTCTCACATCGTCCAGGGATGCGGCAGGCCGGCTTTCCAGAATGCAGGAAACCAATCCGGAAACCCTTGCCGCCGCGAAACTGTTCCCACGGAAATTCCTTTCGCGGGGAAGTCCCGGCAATTCCCTGGGCCAGCCGGATGCCCGGCATTCCAGCGCCTCCCCGGCGAGATAGCGCAGGGACCGTTCCCCGAGACGGCCGTCCGCCGCCACGCCGATCACCTCGGGGAGCAGGGCGGGGAATCCGGACCTCGCGGAACCGTTGCGCGCCGAGGCGACCAGGACGATTCCCTCATCCGCCGCGCGGCTGCAGAGAGAGCTGATCGGACGGGAGGTCACATCCTGGCCGACCCCGAGGCTCAAGTTGATCACCCGCGCCCGCGCCTTCATCGCGTACGTCATCGCCGCCTCGAGCACATCGACCGTCGCGTGGAGGGAAGCCGAGAAAATCTTGATCGCGAATATCCGGGAGGCCGGCGCGACATGCCGGATGACGGCCGTGATCGCCGTCCCGTGCCCCAGGTTATCCTGGAAATCCCCTTCCACGCACCGGATCTCTCCGCCCGGTTCCCGGAAAACACGCGCCCCTCCGGAAACCTCCTGGACGTGCGAGTGGGAGGGGTTGACGCCGGAGTCGATCACGAACACGGATATTCCCCTGCCGGCCGGCTCGCCGTTCCCGCGCGCCCCCCAGGGGATGAAGCGATTCTCCTTCATGCGGGGGCGTCCTCCCCGTGACCGGTCGGGTCGCCGCAAACCCTGAGGAATGCGCGGTAAGCGCCCCGGCTTCCCGCCAGCTCTTCGTGCGTCCCCTGCCTTGCGATCCTGCCGTTCTCGAGCACCGCGATCCCATCCGCGTCGCGGACGGTGTGAAGCCGGTGCGTCACGATGAGGGTCGTGCGGCCTTTCATGAGGGTCTTCATGGAAGCGCGCACCCTCTCTTCCGTCAGGACATCCAGGGAGGAGGTCGCCTCGTCGAGGATCAGGATTTCGGGGGAACGCAGGAATGCCCTGGCAAGGGCCACCCGCTGCTTCTGGCCGGCGGAGAGGGCCGTCCCCCGTTCCCCGACGACCGTCGAAAGCCCCTCCGGAAGCGATGCGAGAAATTCCCCGAGGTCGGCCCTGACGGCCGCATCTTCCATCTCGGCGCGGCTGGCGCCGGGAGTCCCGTACCGGATGTTCTCCCCGATGGTGCCGTGGAAAAGGAACGGCTCCGTGGAAACCACCGCGATCCCGCGGCGCAGCGAGGAGCGGCGCAGGCGGGAAAAAGGAACTCCGTCGACCCGGATCTCTCCGCCATGGGGTTCGTGGAAACGGAGGAGGAGATCGATCAGGGTGGATTTTCCCGCTCCGCTCTCCCCGACGAGAGCCGTCGTCTTCCCCGCGGGGAGGAACAGCGAAAGGCCGTCCAGGACGCGAGACTGCCGGTCGTAGGAGAACGATACGTTGTCGAAGACGATTCCTTCCCGCGGGGCGACGAACTCCTGCGCCCCTTCCTCGTCCGACTCGACGGGAACGCCGAAAAACTCGAAGACGCGCTCCAGGGAGGCGCGTCCCTTCCGCAGGGCCAGGTATTGGCCGAGAAGGTTCTGCAGCGGGGCGATCACCTGCACCTGGAACGCGGTGAACGCGACCAGGGTCCCCACCGTCAGGGCGCCGTCCCGGATCATGTAGCCGCCGTACAGGAAGGCGAGCATGGCCGAACAGGCCAGGACGAAGGAGGGGATCCCCCGCGACAGGGAGGAAACCATCTGGAACCGCAGCACGGAGCGCAACAGCGACAGGTTCTCCCGCTCGAACCGGCCCAGTTCCTCCCCTTCCATGCCGCTGGAGCGGACCAGCCGGATCCCGGTGAAGGTATCGATGATGTGGGAGCCCAGGGCGGCGTTCTGCTCCCGGAGCTCGCGGCTCATCCCCGTGATGACGTGGCGGGTGAGCCACAGGCCCAGGACGCCCAGAGGGACGAGAACGTTCCCCACGATGAAAAGGCGCCAGGACATCGCGATGAGCACGGCGGCCGCGGCGACGAGCCGCACGGAATTCACGACGAACGCCAGCGGGATGTCGACGAGCACTCCCTGGAGCTCCACCATGTCGTTGTTGAGCCGCGCCACGATCTCCCCGACCCGGGTTCGTCCGAAGAATCCCATCTCGGCGCGTTCCAGGTGGTCGAAGAGTGCGGACCGCATGGCGATGAGGATCCTGGACGACCCGCGGGTGTACAGGTAGCTGCTCGCCCCTCCCAGGAGCATCCCCGCGGCGCTGAAGAGCGCCATGGTGACGAGCAGCGGGGGCAGGCCCTCCCAGTCGCCCTTGAGCATGACATCGTCGACGAGCCGTTTCGTCAGGAAGGGGGTATAGAGGGATGCCGCCGTTCCGAGCAGGGAAACGCAAAGGGTGACGGCGAGGATCCCCCGGTTCGGCCGGATGAACCGCCACAGGGAGCGAAGCCGTTTCGTCACGTCCCCTCCCGGTAGTAGCACATGTAGCGGGCCCCGCAGAATTCCGGCGTATTCCGCAGCTCCACGGCCTTGCGCGATGTCTCCGCCCGGTCCGCCCCCGTTTCCACGAGGTCGAGGATGGCGCGCACCAGCTGGAGGCCTACCAGTTTCCGGAACGCGGAGGCGCTTCGCCCGGCGATTTTAAGGGACGTCACCCCCGTGCGGGCAAGGTCGTGGAGGGCGCAAAGTCCGCAGGGGCCGTTGGGGATGCCGCCGGCCGAAACGGAGTTCCCGCACCCGTTCTGGAACCAGACCCAGTCGCGAAACGCCTCCATCAGCTCCCGGCTCGCTTCCGACTCGCCGTCGTCCCGGGGAGACGCGGCGGCGGCGTCCAGGCGGAGGAACCGGTGCGCAACGGCGGGAAGCTGGACGCACAGGGCGCCCGCGGTCCGATGGGTTGTCATGCAGTACCCCTCCTCGAACACGCACCCCTCGTTAAGGACGAACGCTTCGGTTTCCAACCGCCCGCCGGCAGCCGCGCAAAGCTCCGCAAGGGCGGGTAGACCGAGGCTTCGAGGAAAAATGACCCGGCGTGCGCCCAGCGATTCGAGAAGGTCCAACATTCCGGAATTGAGGGCCGCCATCACCGAGCTGGCGTGGACCGGCAGGTCCGGAAAGGCGTTCCGGACCGCCATGAAAAAACCGAGGTCGGAGACGATGATGCCGTCGATGGACGCGTCCGCGATGAGCCCGTCCACCACGGGGAGCAGGAACTCCTGCTGCTCCGGCGTGTAATAGGGAGCATTGAACGTCACGAAGACCGGCACGCGTCGGGCATGCGCCCGTTCCGCCACGAGCGCCACGTCCTCCCGCCGGTTCAGGTTCCCGGACACCGGTCCCCGCCGGTTCAGCCAGAAGGCGCCGCCGTGCCGCTGGAGCCATTCGGGGGGCACGAAACCGCAATAGAGCTCCCCGGCCCCGTTCTCGACGAGCATCTCCACTTCTTCCGGGTGGCTCACCGGCACGGTGATCTTCATCCACGGCCCCCTTCGGCCATGGGATGGGTGAGGACGATCCGGTCCAGGTTCCTGCGGGCGGGAATCAGGTCCAGGATCCTTTCCATGACCGGCTGGGGCACGGCATGGTACAACGCGTTCCCCAGTTCAAGGAGGCGTTTCCCCTCGCCGTTTCCCGCGGGATCGGGGAACCGGAACTCGATCGCATGCGCGCGGCATTCCATGCGGCAGGGGGCACCGGCGATGAACTTGTCTTCCCTCTCCCGGTGCATCGCCCCCAGGAGGCAGGAGCGGCCCATCGTCACGAAGAGGTACGGCAAGTGGACCGACAGCCTCTCCGTGCGGTCCTCCCATTCCGCATCCTCGAGGGGCTGCAGGAAAGGATCGATCTCCCGCCGCCCGATCCCGTACCGTTTCATGAGCTCCCGGTATCCGGGGGCCAGTTCCCCGGAACGGCAGAGCGCCGATCGCGCTGCGGCGGGAGCCGCCGGGGAATCGAAGTGGTCCGCCAGCCGGGGGTCGCGCAGCGTCTTGTGCGTCAGCCGGCCCAGGACGATCGAGAGCCCGGGAAACCGTTTCCTTACCATATGGACGGCGCCCCAGTCGTTCACCACGACCTCCGCATCCGGCGCCTCGGACAGGATGCGGAGGCACTCCATCGCGCGTTCCTGCGACTCCCGCTCCAGAGGGGGAAGGACCAGGCTGACCTCCCATCCCCCCCCGGAGGCTGCAAGGAGCCACGCTTCCAGGGCCGCCGCGGGCGGGATGAGCCTCCCGCACGTCTCGCTTCCGACGTAGGCGCGCGAGGGCGCCGCGCCGGGGAGACGCCGCAGGATCCCATCCACGAGAGCGTCGTGGGGCATCCGCAAGGCGGGCTCCCGGGGGCCCGCCGACAGGGGCGACTCCCCGTCGAAGAACGCCCGAGGCGGAGAGGAGAGGAAGGGGAAGGAGATCCCCACCTCCACCCCGGTCCCCGTCCGGTTCATCGGCGGCGCCGTCCTCTCGTCGTCGGCCAGGATCAAGCCGCCGTCTCTCTACCGCCTCTGGACGCGGATGTGCGTGAGGACCGCGTCTCCCGGCGTGTCGATCTTCTTGAGCAGCTTCATGGTCCCCGTGTCATACACCAGGATCGAGTCGCCGCCGCCGCCCAGGTAGACCTTCTTCCCGTCCGAGCTGACGTTGGCGGAGTAGTACGTCTTGTCCACCTCCGCGGTGGCAAGGAGCCGGTTCGTCGCCATGTCGCGCTTCTCCAGCTTGTTCATCACGATGTAGTAGTACTTCCGGTCGGGAGATACGACGCCGGAGAACATGTTGTAGAGGGGGGCGATGTCGGTCACGAGCTTCATCGACCCTTCCGTGCTCTTTTTCCGCACGTCGATCGTGAAGTAGCCGAGGTAGGGGACGTTGTTCGCCGAGGACTGCCCCCCGCAAAGGATCATGGTCATCCCCGACTGTTCGTACGGCTTCCAGATGTTGAGAACGATCTGGGGATCCACGCCGGACGACGTGGGGTGCGCCAGGCCCAGCCGGTTCACCTGCTTCCCGGACACGGGGTCGTACACGTAGACGTCGCGCCCCGTCAGGTAGAACTCGGTCCCGTCGCTGCCGAAGATGATGTTCGTGCACCCGCGCGGGATCTCGATCTCCTTCACGATCCTGCCTGCCGCCAGGTCGTAGACCAGCACCGCCGGAGGCATGTCCACCACTTCGTCGGGAAGCCACTGCTGCCGCATGGAAAGGGCGTAGAGGAGGTTCGTGTTCGCGGGATTGATCTCGATGTCGAAGATGCGGAACCGGACGTCCCGGGCATCCGGGCGCAGGACGCGGGTCACCGTTCGCGTTTTCAGGTCGACCTGCTCGATCTGCCGGGACCAGTCGGTGACGCAGAACACCTTGTCGAGGTCCTTCGGATCCCACACGATGGCGGTGATCTTCTTCCCCTTCGTGGAGACCGTCCCGATGATCTCGTCCTTGTCGCCGTCGAGGATGTTGAGCTGGTTGTGGAGCATCCCCTGGAGCAGGATGTCCTTGCCGTGAACCCGGCCGGGCGCGGTTGCGAGCAG
The DNA here is from genome assembly GCA_003105225.1 of Deltaproteobacteria bacterium. Classification (GTDB taxonomy): domain Bacteria; phylum Desulfobacterota; class Deferrimicrobia; order Deferrimicrobiales; family Deferrimicrobiaceae; genus FEB-35. Next base: position 5,611 of record PQAK01000178.1, read on the forward strand.
CAGCGCCGCGGCCAGGATGACCAGCGCCGGAACCTGTGCTTTCTTCGTCATCTCGATTCCTCCCTGGGATTCTTCCGGGTCGACCTGTCGCCTTGCGCGCCGCGCTACCACTCCGGCTTGACGACCTTGAGCTTCATCCAGTCCTTCATCGCCCGGGTGCAGTCGGCGTTCCAGTCCGGGTTGTTGTAGGTGTCCGGCGCCTGCCCCGGCCACCAGCAGTACATGTCGGTGGTGCCGAAGAGGTCCGTCTCGATCGGCGTGCACAGCTGCTTCGTGGAGCCGGTCCAGTCGATCTCGTACCCGGGGTTGAACACGGAAGTGCAGGTGTGCATGAACGGGATGGTCCCCTGCGCCTCCACGACCGGCGGATCACCGGAGTCCTTCCCGATCGCCTTGGCCTTCCGATTGACGGGCTTCAGGTGCTTCATGCAATCCCCCTTTCGCCGAACCGGGCCGTCAAGAAACGTCGGCGTTTCGTTTTGTATGCGGACGTAGGTTTGAAGACCCAGAAGGAACAGCTCCCGGATCCACCGGCAGTAATGCGTGGAGGGGGCGAACAGGTCGCCCTGCCGCAGGTACGCGTCGTGGTAGCATCCCCCCGAACAGAAATTCTTCGCCCAGCACGGTTCGCACGCAGGCTCCCGCCGTTTCCGCGCCCGATCGAGGAAGCGGTTCCGGACATCGACCGCGATTCCCCGTTCCCGATCTCCCAGGGCGTCCCCCACGCCGCAGAGGCGATGGCACGGGTAGAACGTCCCCGACGGATCCGCGGCCAGCATCCCGATCCCCGCTCCGCACGGGTACGGCATCGGCTCCCCGCGGTGGATCAGCGCGAGGATCTGCGTCATGTTCGAGAAGGCCGGCATCCTCCGTTCCCGGACGTCGGACTCGTAGCGCGACGCCAGTTCCCGAAAGCCTTCCATCACGCGGTCGAGCTCTTCTTCCGCCAGCGCGGCCGGGCTTCCCTCCGCGGCGCTCGCCGGGGCGAACCCGACCTCGTCGAAACCCAGTTCCCGGAGGTGTTCGAACGTTCCCCCGACGTCGGCGGCGCCCCCACCCAGGGTGACGCGCGCCGCCAGGGGACGGCCGTTCCGGTACTTCATCAGGCGGGAGATCCCCCTCGCGACGTCGGCGTAGGAACCCCGGCCGGACCCGTACGGGCGGTTGAGGTCATGGACTTCCGGCGGGCCGTCGATGCTGACGCAGACGGAGATGCCGTTCCGCCCGAGGAACTCCGCGATCTCGTCCGTGATCAGCGTGCCGTTGGTCGTGAGCGAGAACGAGATCTCCCTTCCGCGTTCCCCCGTCATCGCCATGGCTTGGGGTACCGCTGCCCGAAGGAGGGGAAATCGCAGGAGCGGTTCCCCTCCGAAGAGGACGACGGAGAGGCTGCGGCTCTCCCCGGAGGCGTCCAGGAGGAATTCGACGCACCGAAGGAACGTCTCCGCGGACATCTCCCTCGCCGTCCCCCCGGCTCCGGCAGGCGGCGAACCATGGGCTTCGCAGGCCTCGTAGCAGTAGCGGCACGAGAGGTTGCACGATTCGGTAAGCATCAGGACGAGCGTCCGTAAGGCGAGGGCAGGAGGGGCGATCCGGCCGGGACGGGCCGGTCGCCCGCCGCGCTGCAGGAGCCCCGCCCGCAGGAGATCCGAAACGACTTCGGGCGGAACCGCCGCATCCGCGGATGCGGCGAGGGCGGAGAGCGCGTCCCGTACGTCTTCGTCGGCGCGGAACAGCCCCCCGGTTTCCGCCGCGTAGACGTACGTTTCCCCGTCCGCCTGGAACCGGCGGTGCGGCAGCAGGGCGGCCGGGCCCGCGGCGCTGCATCGGTGTTCCATCGCCGTTTTCGCCCCCTCCTACTGCACCGGCCGCTGGACCATCAGCGGGATCGTCGCCAGGAGATATCCGCGGGCGTGCAGCTCGCTTCCCTTTCCGGACGGCGCGTAGGTGGCCGCCACCCAGACGTCGCCGACGTTGTTGTTCTGCAGCCTCCGCTTCGGGTTGGGTCCGTCCGCCGCGGGGGTGAACAGGCCGTTCCGGTCGATGGTGCCGACGAAGTCGATGTCGTCGTCGTCCGGCGCGTTCATGAGCTCCTCGATCTTCCAGGACGCCGCAACCCGGCCGATCTCGATATCATCGTCGTTGCCGGCAACGCCGTCGGTCCCGCTGCTGTACGCCATCGCGTCGAACTGCACGAGCTGCTTGACGGTCAGGCCCACCCCCCCGGTGCGCGACATCGCGGGCGACGGCGCCACCTTGATGTAGTCGACGCGGGAGTAGACCGAAAAAAGCTTCCCGGGTCCCTCGGCGCCGCCGGCCTTCGCCTTTCGGGGTCCCGGCGCCGCCTTGGCGTCGACGTCCACGGAGACCACCACCTTCGTCGGGGAGGCGGAAATCACCTTCTTCACCGCGACGCCGTCCCCGAAGCTCAACTCCTTTCCGAGCCCCGTCCCGGCAACGGTGAGGGTTGCGCCCTTCGTTCCCGCCGGGAGCGCCTTCGGGACCACCGAGAGGATCCTGGGCGAGGCCCCCGCGAACGTCCGGGTCTCAACGCCCCGCAGCTCGAAGTGCGGGTCCTCGAACCGGGAGCCGGTGAAGGTCGATCCGTCCGCGGACACGTGGAAGACCTCCCGGATCGGCTTCCCCGCGAGTGTCCCCTCGGCCCGCCACGCGTATCCGCCGTACAAGGTCGCCTTCCCCTGGATCGATCGTTTCTCATTGTCCTCGAACTCCACGGAGCCGCTGTAGGAGAAGGCGGCGGACCCGGTCCGCTTCATCTCGATCTCGCCGGTGTAGGCTCCCTTCCCCGCCTGGTAGCCGGCCACCACCCATTTCCCCGCTTCCACCTGCGGGCGGGCGGCGATCCACTGCTTCCATTCGGGAGTCTCGAGGGGAAACCGCTTCGCGAGCTCTTTCACGGACGCGGCGAGCGTTTCATCCCAGTCGAGAACGTCCTGGAGCTGGTACAGCCACCAGGGGAGCACCCCGGAGTGCATGTTCGCGAGCTTATCCCACTCCTCCGGCGTCCGCCGCTGCAAGGCCGACTTCGCGTAGCTGTGGCACCGGACGCAGGTATCGACGATGGCCTGGCCCTCCACCTTCTCCCGCGTGTCCCGCTTTTCGAGCGTGTAGGCGAAGGGGGCCACTTCGGCGGGAGCGAGCCCGTGTCGGTCGGAAAGGTACAGGAGGAGCGCTTCCTTCCGTTCGCGACTCGCCGAAAGCCCGTGGATGCGCTTGTGCCGCCACAAGGTTTCCTCCCATCCCTCGGGAGACTTCCGCAGGAAGGAGATCCGGGAGACGATTCCGTACCGGTTGGCGTGGCACTGCGTGCACATCGAGAGGATCCAGTCGTCGGTCACCTTGATCCCCAACGCCCCCTCGGCCGCCGCCGCGCCGTAGGTCGCGAGGATCATGGCCGCCAGGAATCCCGCAAACCGAAGTACCTTTCTAACGTGCATCACTCCCTCCTCGTCTAAAGTATCGAAAGGCCTGTATGGTGCGTCAGTAAGTGCAGAGCAAATAGCATTCCAAGCCGACCGCGGGTTTCCACCGGAACCCGGGCGCGCCGGTAAAATATCAAAACCCAATACAAATCGATCCGTCCATCGCCGAAGGCGGGGTCCGATCGGGGACGCTTTCCCGGGGAGGTTTCCCAAAAATGGATGGCGCCGCGGAAACGACGTCTCATATATGAGACTGCGATTGCGATGAATCCATCGGAGGCGACCCCCCTTTCCGCCGCAGGGGGATGAAAATCCCGGTCGAAAGTGCGAATATATCCGGTGCCAAACCTTGCATAACGAACCGGGGAGAGGAAAGACCGATGGAAATCGCGTGCCATCTTGCAGCGCCTGCGCAACGAAAACCGAAACCGGCCGACGATTCGGCCCTGGGGTTCGGGAAGATTTTTTCCGACCACATGTTTCTCATGGAGTACTCCCTGGAACGGGGTTGGCACGATGCGCGGGTCGTTCCGTACGCCGCGATCCCCATGGACCCCGCCTCCATGGTGCTTCATTACGGGCAGGAGATCTTCGAGGGACTGAAGGCCTATCGCGGGAAAGGGGGCGCCATCTGCCTGTTCCGCCCGCTCATGAACTTCGAACGGATGAACCGGTCAGCCGACCGCCTGTGTCTGCCCGGGATTCCGGTGGAGGACCAGCTCCAGGCCGTTGACGCCCTGGTGAGCGCCGACAAGGACTGGATCCCCGCCACCCGGGGCACATCGCTCTATGTCCGTCCGACGATGATCGCCACGGAAGCCGGGCTGGGGGTGCGGCCGTCGACGGAATGCCTGTTCTTCATCATCACCGGACCCGTCGGCAATTATTACGCCCGCGGATTCGAGCCGGTCCGCATCCTGGTGGAGCAGCGGTTCGTCCGGGCGGCGAAAGGCGGGCTGGGCGAAGCCAAGACGGGAGCCAACTATGCCGCAAGCCTGCTGGCGGCCAAAAAAGCGAAGGAGAAGGGATTCGACCAGGTGCTGTGGCTGGACGCCGGCAGACTGGAGCAGGTCGAGGAAGTCGGCACGATGAACATCTTCTTCGTCTTCGGAGACGAATTGGTGACTCCCCCCCTTTCGGGATCGATCCTGCCCGGCGTCACGCGGGATTCCGTCCTGCGGATCGCGCGCGACTGGGGATGGAGCGTATCCGAGCGGCCCGTCGGCATGGGGCAGGTGATCCAGGCGATCCAGGACGGGTCCTTGCGCGAGGCGTTCGGAACCGGGACGGCCGCGGTGATTTCCCCCGTGGGGACGCTCAGCTACAAGGGCAAAGAGTACAATATCAACGGGGGCCGCATCGGGGAGATCGCCCGGAAGCTGTTCGACGAGATCACGGGCATCCAGTACGGCGAGATCATGGACCGGTACGGCTGGGTGCACCAGGCAGGGTAACGCGGGGAGGCGCCGTTGGACCTGGGCTTGCGCGGCAAGACCGCCCTGGTATGCGCGGGAAGCAGGGGAATCGGCAGGGCGTGCGCGGAAGCGCTTTCCGCCGAAGGAGCGCGCGTGGCGATCTGCGCCCGGGACACGGGGACGCTCTCCCGCGCCGCCGAGGAAATCTCGCGGGGAACCGGCAATCCCGTCCTGCCGCTGCAGGCCGACCTGACCCGGGTGGAGGACATCGACTCGCTGTTCGGGGAGATCCGCCAGTCCTTCGGCACGCTGCACATTCTGGTCGCCAACGCCGGCGGACCGCCCCCGTCCGGTTTCCTGGGCACCGCCGACGAAGACTGGCTCCGGGCCTTCCACCTCAATTTCCTGAGCGGCGCGCGATGCATCCGCAAGTGCCTCCCCTGGATGATCCGCCAGAGGTTCGGCCGCATCCTCATGCTCACCTCGTTTTCGGTCAAGCAGCCGATCGACAACCTCATCCAGTCCAACGCGGTCCGCAGCGCCGTCGTGGGGATGGCCAAAACCCTCTCCCGCGAGGTCGCGGAGCACCAGGTCACCGTCAATACCATCTGCCCCGGGTATGTGCTGACGGACCGCCTGAAAACCGTGATCGAGAAACGCGCCCGGGAGAACCAGGTCTCCCTGGAAGAGGCGATGGAAGCGGGAGTGGACGAAATCCCCGTGGGAAGGTTCGGCCGGCCGGAGGAGGTGGGGGCGCTGGTCGCCTTCCTGGCCTCCGAACCGGCGTCGTATATCACCGGGGCGACCATCCAGGTCGACGGCGGCCTAATCCGGGGGCTGCTCTAGCCCCAGCCTGCGAAAAACGTCTTGCTTCGTCGCCCCGTGGATGCGCACGATCTTCCGCCGGCCGCGCATGCCGGCGACGACTTCCACCTGCCGCCGCGGGACGTCGAGCACCCGCGAGAGAAACCGTACCAGGGCATCGTTCGCCCGGTTCTCCACCGCCGGGGCCGTGAGCTTCACCCGGATGGCCCCCTCGACCAGGCCGGCAACCTCCTCCTTCGAGGAGCGGGGGACCACGCGGACCTCGAGGGTCGCGGGAGAGGCCGCGCGGCCCGCTGCGATCGGTCCGGGCATTCCCTTGCCGGCCACGGCGTCAGTGCAGCCGCACCGCCAGGTCGGCGAGGGTCTGCACGACGAACCAGTCCACGAAGTAGATCGCCAGGATCACCACGATCGGCGAGAAGTCGATGCTGCCCGCCATGAGGGGCAGCCGCCGTCGAAGGGGAGAGAGGACCGGCTCCGTGATCGAATGGATGATGCGGACGATCGGGTTGTAGGGGTCGGGGTTGACCCAGGACAGGAGCGCCCGGATGACGATGATCACCATGTATCCGTTCAGGACGAAATGAAGCAGGCGGGCAAGAGCGGACAGGAAGTTTCCGAACACGAACATTGCGGTCTCCTTCAGGTCGATAGTTCGCGGCAACGCTGCCACGCGGCGAAGACGGCATCCATCACCGTCCCGCGAAAGGCGCCCCGTTCCAGGGCCGCGATTCCGGCGGCCGTCGTGCCGCCGGGTGAGGTCACCAGGTCCTTCAGCTGCCCGGGATGCTTCCCCGATTCCCGGGCCATCCTCGCCGCCCCTTCCACGGTGGAAGCCGCCAGGAGGATCGCCTCCTCGCGCCCCATGCCGCTTCGGACCGCGCCGTCCGCCAGCGCCTCGATGAAGAGAAAGACGTAGGCGGGTCCGGAGCCCGACAGCGCCGTCACCACGTCCAGCTGATCCTCGCGCGCGAACTCGGCCACGGTGCCGAAGGAAGCGAAGATCTTTCGGGCCCACGCCTTCTGCTCTTCCCGGACGCCCTCCGCGAAATAAAGGCCCGTGCTCCCCATCCCCACCTGCGCGGGGGTGTTCGGCATCGAGCGCACCACGCTGCTTCCCTCGCCGAGAGCCTCGAGAAAGACCCGGGTCTTGACCCCCGCCGCGATCGAGACGAACAGTTTCCCCTTCGCCTCGTCCGCCGGCAACTGCCGAAGCACGTCGGGGATCGTCTGGGGCTTCACGGCGAACACGATCGTGTCACACCCCTGCACCAGGCCGGCCAGGGCGTTCGAAACGGAGATGCCGAACCGTTTCCGGAGGTCTTCCGTCCGCCCGGGCCGGATGTCCAGAACGTACAGCCGTTCCGCAGGCATCAGCTTCGCAGCGAGGATCCCCCGGATCATCGCCTCCGCCATGTTCCCGGCGCCGATGAATCCCAACCCCTTCATCCCGCCCTCCTTGCGCGGCTCCCGAAGATCGCGGTCCCGACGCGGACCATCGTCGCCCCTTCCTCGATCGCCGCTTCGAAATCGTTCGACATCCCCATCGACAGCTCCGTCAGCTCCCCCCCCGCCCCTCCGATGGAAGCGCATCGACCGAGCAGTTCCCGGAGGCGCGCGAAATACGGCCGGCTCTCCTCGGGATCCTCCGTCATCGGCGGGACGGCCATCAATCCCCGAACCCGAACACCCTGGAGGGCGGCGGCCGAAGCCAACAGGGCCGCCAGCTCCCCGGGCGGGACTCCGGCCTTGCTTCCCTCCCCGGCAAGATTCACCTCGATGAGGACCGGCAGGGTTTTCCCCGCCTCGGCGCAGCGCCGCGAGAGCTCGGCGAGAAGACGGGGGGAATCGACCGACTGGACCCACCCGAACAGGGAGGCGGCCTTCCTTGCCTTGTTGGACTGCAGCCTGCCGATCAGGTGCCATTCCGCGTCGGGAAACGCGCGCACCTTCTCCTCCGCCTCCTGGACATAGTTCTCGCCGAACACCCTCAGGCCCGCGGCGTACGCCTCCGCCACGCGTTCCACCGGATGCGTCTTGGATACCGCCACCAGCCGGATCGACCGTGGCGAACGCCCCGAACGGGCCGCGGCGCGTTCCACCCGCTCCAGGACACGGGCCACGCGGTCCTTGACCGTCCCCTCCATGCCTTACGTCCCTTTCCCCGCGAACTCGTACCAGCCGGGACCCTTCCGGGACACGCGGACCAGGCCCGACCGCAGCAGCATCGCGAGGGTCTGCGTCATCGGCAGCCCCACCACGTTCGTGAACGACCCGCGGATCCGGTCGATCAGGAGGGTTCCCGCCCCCTGGGCGGCGTAGGCCCCCGCCTTGTCGTCGCTCTCTCCCGTTCGCAGGTAGGCCGCGATCTCCTCCCGGGTGAGCGATCGGAACCGGACGCGGGAGGTCATGCACAACCGGTCGCGGTAGCCGTCCACCTGGCGGAGCAGGCAGACCGCCGTATGCACGAGGTGCTCGCGGCCTGCCAGCAGGAACAACATCCGTTCCGCCTCCCTCCGGGTCGACGGCTTCCCGAGGATCCTCCTCCCCGCGACGACGATCGTGTCCGCCGAGAGGACCATGGCATCCGGGTGGCGGGAGGCGACCTCCTCCCCTTTTTCCCGCGCGGCCCGGCGGACAAACCGCAGCGGCGGCTCTCCCGGCCGGGGAACCTCCTCGATGCGGGAAGGCACCACGCGGAACCGCACCCCGATCGCGCGCAGCAACTCCCGGCGGCGGGGGGATGCGGATGCCAGTATCAGACGCGCAGTCGGGGCCACGGGGGACCATTATATCGGGAAGTTCCCCGGCGCGGACACCCTTCCTTGACCCTGATGAAGTTCCTGTGCTACAAAGGGATGCCAAGGGGGAGTCGCCCGATGAATGTGAAAACCGTGACCGTACGGACGGATGCCGCCCAGCAGCTCGTCGACATCACGCCCACCGTGCGCCACGTGGTCCGCGAGAGCGGCGTCACCCGCGGCGCCTGCATGATTTTCATCCCCCACACGACCGCCGCGGTGACGATCAACGAGAACGCCGACCCGAACGTCCGGAAAGACCTCCTGAACATCCTGGAAGCGGCGGTTCCCTCCAAAGGGAATTACCTGCATACCGAGGGGAACGCCCACGCCCACGCGAAGGCAAGCCTGGTCGGTCCCACGGTTTCGGTATTCGTCGAGGCCGGCCAGCTGGTGCTGGGCACCTGGCAGGCGATCTTCCTTTGCGAATTCGACGGCCCCAGGACCCGCAACATCCTCGTGCGCGTTACCCCCGCGTAACCCGAAAATCAACCGCCCGCGGACGGCTCGCCCGGAACGTACCCGGTGGCCGCCAACCGTTCCCCGGAGGCTGCGTACGCGGCGGCGGTCATGTCGCTCACCCCGGCGGCATCGATCCATTTGTTGTAGAAATTGAAGAGCGCGCACACGGTGATCGCATCGTACAGCGCTTCCTCGCTCCACCCGGCGGCCTTGACCTGTTCGATGTCTTCCGGCCGCAGCCGGCTGGATTCCCGGTTCATCTTTTCGATGAATGCGAACAGCGCCTTCTCCCGGTCGCCGATCGGGGCCGTCCGATAATCCTTCAAAACGGCGTCGACCAGCGGGCGGTCTCCCAGCAGGAACGCCGCGACCGCGGCGTGAGCGCCGATTCAGAACAGGCAGTCGTTGCGCCGGGAGGTAAATGCCGCGATCAGCTCCCGGAACCCCGGCGGCAGCGGGGACGGCCCGCGCATCACGCCCTGGGTGAACCGCGACAGATACTCCGTGCGATCCGGCTTGTAGGCGAACAGGCGCATGATCTGCGGAACCGGCTGCCCCGCCGCGCGAAGGCCGTCGATCACGCGGGCGTACGCTCCCCCGGGGTTGGCGTTCTCGACTTCCGGCAGAAACATCGGATCCATGGGGACCTCCTCCGCGATTTCCCGTTGTCAATCCGCGTCCCGTGAAAGCCGATAAAATTCGGCCGCGTTCCGCCAAAGCGCCATCTCGGCCGCTTTCTCCCCGAGCGCGTCGACCAGCAGTTCGATGTCGCGCGGCTCAAACGGTTGCGGGGAGCGCGTCGACGGCAGGTCGGTCCCAAACAGCAGCGCGTGCGGATTCGCGGCGTGGAGGGCCCGGAGAGCCTCCCCGACCGGGAAATCGACCCGCCCGAAACCCGTGGCCTTCACCCTGACGCCTTTTTCCGCAAGGCGCAGGAGGGCCGCGAACCCTGCTTGCGACAGCCCGAGATGATCGATGCTGACCGCCGGAAGGCGCATCAGGGCGCCCTGCAATCCCCCGAGCTCCCGCGAATCGACGTAGAGCTCCGCATGCCAGCCGGCGAGATCGTGGACGCGCCGCGCGAAGGATTCCAGGCGGTCGGCCGATTCCGATCCGCCGCGTCTCAAGTTGAACCGGACCGCCTTCACGCCCTTCCCGTCGAGCCGGAGGATCTCCGCGTCGGGGATCGAAGCGGGCAACTGCGTGACGCCCACGAACGTGGGGCCCAGCCGCTCCAGCGCGCTCAGGAGATACCCTTGGTCGAACGCCTGGAAAGAGCCCGAGACCACGGCGCCCGCGGCCACCCCCAACGGACGGACGATCCGCAGATAATCTTCCACCGTGAACGCGCCCGGCAGGTATCCCCTGTTCGGCACCAGCGGGAAAGACGGGTCGATGATATGGAGGTGCGCGTCGAAAACCCGCCGGTTCATCGGACCTTCCCTTCCGGGCCGTCGGTTGGCGCCGGCGTCCAGGCGCCGCCTATTTCGAAGCGACCCCTTTGAAAAATGTATAAATGAACGTTCCGTCCTCCCGGGTGGTCCGGTACAAGTCCCTGATTCCGCGATCCCAGTCCGCCTCCTCCATGAGGCTCGAGCGGATCGCAGGATCCTTGACGCCCTCCACCATGGCGATGAAGGTGTTTTTCGTAAACCCTTCGACCAAACCCGGCCGGCTGGAATCGACATAGATCATTCGCGGGGACACTCTCACGCCGCGATATCCGGCGCTCTTGATCAAAGGGTAGAGCTGCCGGCCGATCAGCGAATTTCCTCCCATTCCGGCCTGCAGGTCGATCAGGCACTGGATCGATCTTCTCGCGTACCGGCTGTCGGGGTGAAAGTAAACGGAGCCGTGGTCGCCTTCGATCACGGTGAGGGTCCCTCCGGGTTTCAATACGCGATGAAGGCATCGCAGGGCGTACCCGGGATTTGGAAGATGCTCCAGGACAAAGCAAACGAAGACATGGTCGAAGGCGTCGTCCCCGTAAGGAAGACGGAGGATGTCGGCTTGATGAAACGTGACGTTCGTGAAGCCTGACGCGGCAACGCGTTCCCGCGCGGCAAGCAGGGATCGCCTCGACAGATCGACCGAGGTGATTTGCGCCTCGGGATTGTTGCGCGCCAGGATAACGGATTGCGCCCCGACGCCGCATCCCGCTTCCAGCACCTTGCTTCCCGCCGCATAGATGGTGTCGGCGTGCAGGATTTCGGCCAGGGTGGCGGCCTGGTCCATCAGCCTCGATCCTTCCCTTGCGTCATATCCATGCACGTATTTCTGGTTCATCGCGGAGGCATCCATTTAAAAACCAATTGAAACCGCAGGATAAACGAGGTGCCGTAAGCCGTCATTCTTCCTGTGCGCGCGGAAGAACCTTTATCCGGGTCAATACCCTGTCCTTGCATATCGACATGCCTTCGTGCCCTTTCGAAAATATTTCGGTCAACACCAACTTCCCCGCAATTCCCTGTGTCATCATGCAGCATTGCATTTCATCCACATAAATCATCAGGTTGCCTTTCTGTTGATTCGACCGGCATTTATCTTTTCCATGAGAATAAACTCCCTTCCATACCTTATAGGAAGGCGGGTTTCCCTCTCTCCCGGATAAAACGTTATCGCCTGCATTCATGGCTTTGACGTAATATTCAAAGTCTCCTTTGCCATCAAAGTTATATAGGTTCATGTCGTTCCGGTCCGCCCAGTAGCCGATCACCTCCTCGCCTGCATAACCAGTGGAATGGAGGAACATGCACAGGACAACGAAAGCCAAACGGACGGCGTGCCTCATACTCCACCTCTCGTCGATTTCAATCCGCAGCTATCGGTTTTTTCCCGCATAGAGCATGGACCGCGGTATGAACCGCGTGTTTTCTCTTTATGCCGATGGTTTTCAGCTCCTCGATGACAAAAGGCTTCTTGAGCAGGCGTTCCAAATCGGGCTCGCCGGAAAAATACAGGACCGTCCCGAGAGGCGTGTTCCCGTATTTTCCGACGACGCCGAATGGTTTGCTCGTCTCGCGGAAACTCACCGTCAGATAGCGTCCTCCCGGCTTCAGCAGCCTGCCGACATGCATGCCTGTCGACGTTGTCACCCGAACGGGGGATTTTAAAGCGTGGACATCATCGGTTATGCGCATTCGATTTCCCCGATTCCGAAACGCCGGCTTTCACCGGCGGTCGGCAGACACCCGATCAATCCTTCTTCGACTTGCCCAACAGATTCAGTCCTGTTGCCATGATGACGACGATCGGCAAGGCGATGATAATGATTTTTATCAGTTCGATAGCGCTCGCGTAAAAGGCATCCTGGACGCTGAATTGCGTCGGGAAAAACGACTTCAGGTAATGGATCTCCGCAACGGAGTGCCAGCACACCGCGGCGAACAGCATCCATCCCAATACGATGATTCCGATGATGATTTTCGAGTATCCGTTTTTCATATTTCCATGTCCCTGCAAGCCACGAAATATTTATAGCCGTATTCGGCGACGGGCTCTCCCCGCTGGTTGGTAACCTTGCACTTCAAATGTGCGATCCCCCGGTCCGGTTTGCTGCGGGACCGTTTGAGATCCGACCAGCGGCCCTCAACGGAAAGCACATCCCCTGGCCGGACGGGGATGAAAAGCTTCACCTCGTCGATTCCAAGCCCGCTCAGGATGGCCAGATCGCCTTGCGCCTCCACCACGACCCGGGTGCACGCCGAAATGGTGTGAAGCGCGGATGCGATGATCCCGCCGAAGATCGAATCCTTCGCCCTCGCTTCGTCGACATGAAATGGCAGCGGATCATATCGTTTCGCGAAGCCGATGATATCCTCCTGCCCGAAAACCACGGGACGGCACGAAAGAATCTCCCCCTCGTTCAGGTCGTCCCAATATCTCTTCCCCATTTTCAACCCTTCCTCATCCCGGATCCGCGCCCCGAAAGGAACACGATCCATACCCGCCCGGCATCCATTCCGCAATCCGGCGGACTAGCGCTCCTTCATGCGGTCCAACACCGGCTTGACGTCAAGGATCGGCGTGGCGTCGAGAGCCTCCAGGTGGAGTACTTTGAACTGCGTCGGACTCACGATTTCAACGATCCGGACGCGATGGAGCCCCACAGGGTTCGGCCGGTCCGGAGACCGGGTGCTGAACACGCCTCGCAGCGGCGCGCTTTTATTGTCCCGCGGGCGAACCATCAGGGTGTCGCGATCGCTGCGATCCAGCCAGGTGAGCACCAGGACCTCCTCCCCTTCCCGCAAGTCCTTCAAACCCGCCTCGAACTCCGGCTTGAATACGAGCCGCGCCTCGGGCGCCCCTTCGTCGCCCTGCTTGGGGGCCTGCTTGCGATCCACGAGGGGCGAGCGGACATACCCGATCGGCTTCAGGGCAAACATCGACCTGCAAACCTGGCTCCCATGGATAGTCTCGTCCATCTCCTCACTTGATGGGATCTCTCTATCTTTCCTTCTCATGCTCCTCCCCGGCATCGATCGTCAAAATGACACTTCGCTGGAGTTTCAGGCGCTCGGCGAGAAACAGGCGAGCCGTCAGCTTCAGCCGGTAATCGGGTGCAATTTAGTTAAAATCAGAACAATTCAATTTTTCTTACGATTCGTTGGCCGGATTCGTCAACGTGATCGTCCCCTTTTCGATTCTCATGAGGTAATGATTTTCGGTCGAAATCAACAGGCTCTGTCCTTGTCTTCGTTCAGTTTTTCTCCTTTTTCAGGAACCTTCCGCTGTTGGCGTCAATGTAATAGAAATGGGTCTTGTCCAACATTTGCCACTCGACTCGCCCCGCGTTTTTCTCAAGACTCATGCTCATTCCAAAGTTGTTCGTCTTGAGACCGTTCTTGATTGCCTCCCTCATGGCCTTGTCGCTGTCCACCGTGAATTCACCTACAAGGTCGTTCTTATAGAAGGCGGTATCCATTCGGGTGACCTTGCCCTTACCATCAACCATGACGCCGACCTTCTTCTTTGTCTTCGGCGACATGTAAATGAACACCCATGTCCCGGGGAAGGATGACACGGCAACTGTGCCGTCCGGTTCGGCGGTCTTGGTTTCAAGATATACAAGCGCAGCATCGGGCTGCCATTTCCTTGCCTCTGCCGTGGCCAACGGCAGCAGTGCCTTTGCGGTTTTGCCGGCTGCCAGGACCGGCGACGCGAACGCCGAGACGAACGCAAACAGTACAAGATACGGGATGGTTTTCATGTGTCCCCTCCTGTATTTTCGAATCTATTAGCCCTGACGGAAGTTGTCCGTCACATTATATCTTGGCGGCGGTGGCGAGCCGTCAGCTTCAGCCGGTAGTTGGACTGCAACCTTTTTATTCGTGTACAGTAATCGCAAAGACACGCCGAGGTCCAATGCCACCAGACATGGAAGACCCGGCCGCTGCAGAGCAAAGGGTTTTCCCCGGTGCCGTTCCCTTGAAAGCCAAACCATCCGAGGTGTCGACAACATCCACGATCTTTAGATCGTCACATATGGGGGATCTAACGGGCCGTACAATTTCTATGGCCTTGCTGACGATAAATAATTCTCCGACTTTTAGATTTACTGGATATGGTCCTGGAAATTGTGGTGGTGGATTATCGGCTGCGTATGTGTGTCCAGAAAATACCATCATTGTCGTAACCGCCAGGTAACATATAATTTTCACATTCATTGGCTCCCCCCGCTTTTCTTAACCCAATGTTGACGGTCCAACGCGTATTAGGCTGCCTAAATTTAATAGAGAAAGGCTTCAGTAGGGGCCGGCATTTATTATTAAATATGGATCTTAAGAAGATGGGGATATTAAGCATGTTTCCGGGTCCGCGAACTGTCGATGTGCGGGGAAGATCCATTGCCACCCCCGCTGCCGGTTCGCTTCGGGATACTTTCGGGCGAGTGCTTGAGGCAGTTTAACGTAGCCTCCGTCGCATTTCAAATCGCGTTCGAATTGTTGCCTCATTTCTTCCTGGGGAATGTGCCTGCGGGGTTCTGCGGAGCGGGGGAAAACGGTGACGCGATCCCTGTTCCCCTTCCCGGCTCATTCCTCCCGGCGAATCGCTTCGTACCTCTTTCGGAGGACTTTTTTCGGCAACCCGCCTTCGATGACATCCCAGGGAAAATATTCGTCCGCGTCCTTCGCCCGGTGGACGACCTCGTGGAGCGGAATGGCTAAATGTTCCGGGGAGAGCTTGAGCCTCCCCTTCCGCGCGTAACGCAGCGCGGTCTCCACCCGCCGGTCGGACAGCCCCAGGAAGCCCTGCAGGATCGCCGATTGAGGGGCTTCGGGATCGATGCGCAGGTTGGGGATCGACCGCAGGCCGGAAGCGATCTTTTCCTGCCGATGCTTTAGATCCACCTCGGTCTCCATCGGCGCCCATTGCAGCGGGGTAAAGGGTTTCGGAACGAAAGGCGACAGGACGACGGTCACGGTCCCCATTCGCCCGACCGCTTTGCATTCCTCGAGCACCGCTTCGCGGAAATTCCGCAGGAAGGCGATCGTTCCGTCGACCTCCTCTTCTCTCTCCGCCCCGGGGATACCCGACAGGAAGTAGAGCTTGAACGACACGATCCCCGCCCGGGCAAGGGTATTGGCCGCCGAGTAAAAAACCCCGTCCGGCACGCGTTTGCCGATGCGGGAGCGCAGGCGTTCGCTTCCGCACTCCGGGGCCAGCGCCACGGTCCGGTGTCCGCTGCGCGCAAGGATTTGGGCGATCTCCTCGTCCACCAGGTCCGCCCGGACGGAGGCGGGAGACACCGTGCCCCCGCGAGCGAGGATGTCCTTCGAAAATTCCCGGAAGGGCTTCCAGTCGAGCACGGCGGCGCCGATCAGGCCGATCTTGCGCCGATGGGGCCAGGCCGAATCGACGACCGCGCGCACGAGGGGAAGTGGCATCTCGCGGAACCGCGGGCAGGCGTGCGCAGCGGCGCAGAATCCGCATATCTTGGGGCATCCGCGGGAGGTTTCCACGAGGGCCATTCTTCCCAACTCGGCGTCCTCGGAAAGGATCGTGGGAAGCGGAGGGTACTCGGAGAAGGAGACGACCTCCCGGGTCACGCCGGGAGGAAAACCGGGGAAGGGATTCAATGCCCGAAGCCGGCCGGGGTCCTTCCCCGGCGGTTTCGTGTATTCGGGAACGTATCCGGAGGGGACATAGACGCCGGGAAGGACGGACAGGGATTTCAGGTACCCGGGATCCGCTGGATGGGGGGTGCCCAGGTCAAGGATGGATTCCACCGCCCTTTCGCCGTCCCCGATCACCACCGCGTCCGCGAAAACCCCCGAGGGCTCGGGATTGAGGGATGCGGCAAACCCTCCGGCCAGGACCAGCGGGCGATGCCCGCCGGCTTCCTGCCGGTCCGATCGGAACGGGAGGACACCGCCCGCCGACAGGAGGAACGGAACGTTCAGCAGGTCGTTCTCGAAGGAAAGCGAAAAAGCGACGACGTCGAAATTCTTGAGGGGGCTGCCGCTTTCCAGGGTGGACAGGGGCAGCGACCGCCGTGCGAGGAGGCGCTCCTCCGCGGCGGATGGCAAAAAGGCCCGCTCGCACAGGGCGTCGGACCTTGCGCTGATGCGGGCCTGGACGGAGAGAAAACCCAGGTTCGACATGCCCGCCGCATACCGGTTCGGGTAGACCAGCGCGAAACGGAGCCTGCCGCCCCACTCCTTCCTCTTCGCCCCGATCTCCCGGGACAGGACGGCGTCGTGGAGCTTCCGGATCTCCCACGCCATGCCGGATCCAGGAGGCCGCGAGCGGCGCCTACTCTCCCCGGCGGCGCAGGAACGTGGGGATCTCGAACTCTTCGAGTGCCTCCGCCTCGCTTTCCTTCTCGATGACGGGGAGGTCTTCGATCCGTTCGATCCGTTCCGGGGCCTTCAGCGGTCCGACCCGCAGAAACGCCGGTTTCTCCAGGTCTTCCTTCCCCACCAGCTTGATGGTGCGGCGCGGGCCTTTCAGGAGGGTATCCGCCACCCCCGGCTCGAACCCGGTCGCGATGACGGTCACCTTCAGTTCGTCCTCCATCAGTTCGTCGATGACGGTCCCGAAGATGATGTTCGCCTCGTCGTCGGCTTCCTGCTGGACGAGGCTGGCCGCCTCGTGGACCTCGCTCAGGGAGAGCGACGATCCCCCGGTGATGTTGATCAGCACCCCGCGCGCGCCCCGGATCGAGACGTCCTCCAGCAGCGGGCTGGAGATCGCCTTCTCCGCCGCCGCGACGGCGCGGTTCTGGCCGGAGGCGCTGCCGGTGCCCATGAGGGCCACGCCCATCCCCGACATGATCGTCTTGACGTCGGCGAAGTCCAGGTTGATGTATCCCGGCTTGGTCACCAATTCCGAGATCCCGCGGACCGCCTGGAACAGGACCTCGTCCACCTTGCGGAACGCCTCCACGAACCGCATCTCCTTTCCGGCGATGAGGAGCAGCTTCTCGTTGGGGATGATGACGATCGTATCGACGAGGCTGCGCAGGTCCTTGACGCCCAGCTCGGCCTGGCGGCGGCGCGTGGCGCCTTCGAAGGAGAAGGGCCGGGTGACCACGCCGACCGTCAGCGCGCCCACCTCCCTGGCGACCTCCGCGACGACCGGCCCCGCGCCCGTGCCGGTGCCGCCGCCCAGGCCCGCCGTGATGAACACCATGTCGGCGCCCGAGAGCGCCTCGCGGATCAGGTCCCGGTCCTCCAGCGCCGCCTGGCGGCCGATGTCGGGATTCGCCCCCGCGCCCAGCCCCTTGGTCAGCCTGGCCCCCAGCTGGAGCTTGAGCGGCGCCAGGCTCCGCGAAAGGGCCTGCGCGTCCGTGTTGGCGGCGATGAACTCCACGCCCTGGAGCCCCTCCTCGATCATGGTGTTGATGGCGTTGCCGCCGCCGCCGCCCACGCCGAACACCTTGATGACGGCGTGGCAGCGGTTCTCCTCGACGATCGTGAACATAGCGACCTCCTCCTGGTTTATTCGAATCAGAAAATATCCGTGATGAAACGTTTGACCCGGTCGAGCAGGCCCAGGCTCCCGGCCTCTTCATCCCGGCCGACCAGGGCCTCCGCCATGCTGGAGCCGTAGATCGCAAGCCCCACGGCGGTGGCGTACCCGGGACTCCCGACGACCTCGACCAGCCCGCCTACCCCGATGGGCCCGCCGCGCCGGACGGGAAGCTGGAAGACCCTCTCCCCGAGATCCGGCAGCCCGTCGAGCAGGGAGCCACCGCCGGTCAGCACGACGCCGGCGCCGAGCATCTCCTCGAAGCCCGAGCGGAGGATCTCTTTCCGGAGAAGGGCGAAGATCTCCTCGGTACGCGGCTCGATGATCTCGCTTAAATACTGGCGGCGGATCGGCCGGGGCTGGCGGCCCCCCACTCCCGGAAGCTCCACGAGCTCGTCCCGCCGGACCTTCTGGATCATGGCGCAGCCGGAGGCGATTTTCAGCGCCTCCGCGTCCGCCCAGGGGACCTTGAGCCCGATGGCCACGTCCGCCGTGATGTTGCTCCCCCCCAGGGGCAGGACGAACGTGTGCCGCAGCGCGCCGTCGTAAAAAATCGCCATCTCCACGGTCCCCGCCCCGAAATCGAGCAGGACCACGCCGACTTCCTTCTCCTCCGGGGTCAGCACCGCGTTCGCCGAGGCGAGGGGGCTCAACGCGATGTCGTCGATGGTGAGCTCCGCCTTCTCGATGCACTTGACCAGGTTCCGCGTGCCGGGGACATCGTCGGTCACCACGTGCACCCGGGCATCCAGCCGGATGCCGGTCATCCCGATGGGGTCCTTGATCCCTCCCATGTCGTCGACGATGAACTCCTGGGTCAGGACGTGCAGGACTTCCCGGTCGTTGGGCAGTTCGACGGCCTTCGCAAGCTCCAGCACCCGGGCGACGTCCTGATCGGTCACCTCCCGCTCGTTGCGGACCGAGATCGCGGCGTGGCTGTTGAACGATTTGATCAACGGGCCGGAGACGCCGACGAAGACCGACGGGATCGACAGGCCCGTCATCTTCTCCGCCTCGCCGACGCTTTGCTGGATCGACTTGACCGTGGCGTCCACGTTGACCACGGCCCCTTTGCGCATCCCCTCGGTGTCGGATTTCCCGACGCCCAGGATCTCCAACCCCTCCGCTCCCTTGCGCGCCACGACCGTGGCGACCTTGCTCGATCCGACGTCCAGCCCGGCGATCACCTGCCCCGTAACCGGTTCCATTTATTCCCCCGGCCGCACGAAGATGCGGCCCGCAGTTTTCAGATCGACGACGCCCCGCGCCTGCCCGACGCTGGAAAGCTTGGGCATGGCCACTTCGATCCGCTTCATCGCCTCCCGGAAATCCATCGTGCCGATTTTCAGCTGCAGCCCCGTATCCCGCGTCACGAGCGTGTACCCCTCCTGCGCGTCGAAGTGGACCTCGGAAACGTTCTGGCGGAGCGCCCCGGATTCCGTGCAGCGCAGCAGCTCCAGGGTCTTTTTCAGGTTCTGCAGGGCGACGGCGTCCCGCGCGCCGAGCTCGCGCTGCGTGAAACCGGTCACGATGGGAAAGTTCTTCGGGTCGTAGGCGGTGAGCCTCTTGAAGATCGTCCCCTCCTCGTCGAGGTAGTAGAGGGCGTCCAGGTTGATCATCGCCGCGGGCTTGCGCTCCTGGATGCGGACGACGAGCCGGTCCGGAAACGCTTTCCGTACCGACACGCCGCGGACCCAGGGGTGCGTGAGGAGGCGGGTCCCGATGTCCCGCGACGAGAGCGACCAGATGTTCCCCTGCGGCACCCTCGACAGGATCCCCGTCACTTCGTCCTTGGTCACGTACTCGCACCGGTTCATGTCGATGGAGCGGACCGAGAACAGGCGGGAATGGCCGAGCCAGGAGTACACGGCAGCCCCCGCCGCCGTCACGAGGAACACGGCCAGGATCGCCGCCGCGACCGGAAGCACCTGACGCCAGGGGATCCGGGAGACCCCGCCGTTCTTCTCCCTCTCCTTGCCCTTCCCCTTCTTGCGGGCGGCATGCGGCTTTTTCCTCGGCTTCCCGAGCGACTTCTTATGGTAGGCCTTGTACTCGATCATCTATTTCCCGAGCCCCGCGTCGTCCAGGATCTCTTCGACCAGGTCGTCGAAGGACATGCCGTCGAACTTCGCCGCCTTCGGAAGGAGGCTCGTCTCCGTCATTCCCGGGATCGTGTTCGCCTCGAGGAAGAAGACGTTCCCGGCGGGATCGACCCGGTAGTCGAGCCGCGCGGCGCCCCGCAGCGACAGCGCCGCCGACGCCTTCCGCGTATACTCCGCCGCGCGCACCAGGATGTCGCGGTCCATCGGGACGGGGATCACGTATTCGGTCTGGCCCGCCGTGTACTTGGACGTGTAGTCGTAGAATCCCGAGCCGGACTTCGGAACGATCTCGATCGCGGGGAGCACCCTGCCGTTCAGGATGCCGACCGTGATCTCCCGCCCCGGTATGTACGCCTCCACGAGGACGCGGCGGTCGAATTTTCCCGCCTCGGACAGGGCCGGCCCCCAATCCTCCGGCCCGCGCACGATGCTGATTCCCACCGTGGACCCCTCGCGGTCCGGCTTGACGACGAAGGGAAACCCCAGGTCCGGAGGCGGCGGCGCATCGGGGGGGCTTCCCTCGTAAAGGACGTCCGGCGCGACGGGGACGCCGGCGGAGGCCGCCACCCGCTTGGCCAGGACCTTGCTCATCGAGAGGGCGGAAGCGGCCACGCCCGATCCGGTATACGGGATGCGCGCAAGCTCCAGGGCCCCCTGGATGCAGCCGTCCTCGCCGAACCGCCCGTGCAGGGCCAGGAACGCGACGTCCACGCCCGAGTTCCGGATGCCGTCCAGCCATCCGCCGCGGAGGTCGATCTCCCGCGCCGGGTATCCCAGGCGCCGGAGGGCCGCGGCCGCCGCGGCACCGGTGCGCAGCGACACCTCCCGCTCGGAGGACTCGCCCCCGAGGAACACGCCCACCGTCTTTCCCCGGTATCTTCCCTTTTCAGGCATCGCAGGTCCCCCACAGCTTCACTTCGAGGGACAGGTCGATTCCCGCCAGCACCCGCACGCGCTCCCGCCCCCGCTCGATGAGCCGCAGCGCGTCGGCCGCGGTCGCCCGGCCCGCGTTGATCAGGAAATTGGCGTGCTTCTCGGAGAAATAGGCGTCGCCCTCCCGCGCCCCTTTCATTCCCGCCCGCTCCAGGAGCTTTCCCGCCTTTTCGTTCGGCGGATTGCGGAACGTGGAACCGAAGGTCCGCTCTCCCCACGGCTGGGCCGCGCGCCGCTTCTCGTTGAGCGCCTTCATCCGGTCGAACACCTGGTCCGGCACGCCGGGCGCCAGGCGGAAGCTCACCCGGGCGATCACCCCCCGCACGGGCAGTTCCGCCTCCCGGTAGGCGAACCCGACTTCGCGGGACTCGAGCCGGTGCAGCTTCCCCTCGCCGTCCACGATCTCGATCCACTCGGCGATCTCCCCGATGAATCGGCCGTACGCCCCGGCGTTCATCGACATCGCCCCCCCCACCGTCCCCGGGATCCCGGCAAGCTCCTCGGCGCCGGAGAGCCCGGACAGGGCACACAGCACCGCGAAGCGGGGAAGCATGACCCCTCCCTCGGCGACAACCGAGCCGCCCGCGGAGAAGAGCATCTTCCCCATGTTCTTCTTGAGGCACAGCACGGTCCCCCGCACGCCGCCGTCGCCGACCAGGAGGTTGCTGCCCGCGCCCAGGAAGCGCACCGCGCGCCCGCTGTTCCGATCCGCCTTGAGAATCTCCTGGATCTCCGGTATGGAACGGGGGAAGACCATGCGCTCGGCGGGCCCGCCGATCCCGACCGTGGTGAAATCGCGGAGCTTCGCTCCGTACACCTCTTCGACCTTCCCCGCCGGTGAGGCCATCCGCCTTCCCTTCACCCGGCCGTTAGCCGGATAGAACGCCTTCTCCCAATTTCCAGACATCGCCTGCCCCCATCGTTAGGAATATATCACCCGTGTTCAAGCCCCGGACGACCGTGGAGAGCGCGTCCCCGGCCTTGCCTCCGTAGACCGCCGCCTTGTGCCCATGCTCGCGGATCGCCTCGCAGAGCCGCTCCCCGGTCGCGCCGGGGATCGACTCCTCCCCCGCGGGGTAGACGTCGAA